>CAZEEJ010000065.1:0-27293 GCA_964511155.1 uncultured Planctomycetales bacterium
CAAGCAGGTACTGCGTCGCCAGGTACGCCCCGCCCTCGTGGTCCGACTCCACAAAATCAGCCCGCAGGCCCGGCAGGAATTTATCCACCACCACCACCGGGAACCGGCTCGAATGCGCCCGAAAGATGCCCTCCATGTTCGCCGGGTCGCCCGTCGGCAGGATGATCGCTCCCTGCGATCCGCAGTCGAACAACTGCCCGAAGTTCCGCCGCTCCTGCGCCGCGTCCAGGTGGGCGTTCAGAATCTGCGTCCCCCATCCGCACTCCTGACAGGCCTTCTCCACGCCCCGTGCGATCCCGATGTCGAATTGCCCTCCAAGATTCGGAACCGCCAAGGTCACCATGCGCCGCACGGCAGAGACTCCCGAGGCAATCGGATGGGCGAACACGCCGACCCCGGCCACACGATAGATCCGCTGTTCCTGCTCGAGCTGCTCCAGTGCCCGGTTCACCGTCACCATGCTCACGCCGAACTCGCCCGCCATCTCGCGCAGCGAAGGCAGCTTAAACCCGGGAGGCAACCCGCCATGGGCAATTCGCTGCCGCAGGGCATCGGCTACCGACCGATGCAGGAACTTCGTAGCTGAACCCAACCCGCCCGCGCCGCCCGGCCTGCTGAGATGTCGCGTCATGGCAATCACGTCCCGAAGTAGGTTACGCGGAACTGCACAACTTAACGTGTTCTGCTACTATATCAACAGCGCATTGTCCTGTCAATGCAGACATCTTGCCATTGCCATGCCACCAACGCGACAAAAGCCGATTTCAAGCGACAGAAGCGCATCGCATACGATACAGTGTTCTGGTACGCTCCCACCGCCTCAGCGGCACGCACTATCGACGATGGTCGGCGCGGGGGCACCAACGCAGAGCAGTGTCGAGATGGGCGGCGGCCCAAGCGTCGCGAAGGACGCGCTGTGGCGAGCGGGGGCGCAACCGATACCCCCCTCAGTGCCTGATCGCATGGACATGGCGGCTCCGGAAGTCCAGAACCGCCTGTTACGGGCAGGCCTGTGTCACGATGTGATTCAGGTTGTTGCGTGTCACCACCAAGTCAAGAACATTGACTACGCCATCGGGTGCAACGTCGGCTCGGAAGCTCGACGGACTCACCGTACTGTTCAGCTCGTTCCGGATCCGCACCAGATCAAAGATATTGGCGGTGGAGTTTCCGTCCACATCCCCGGCCAGCACGTTGAAGCAGAGGGTGTCGTCCACGACGTTCCCGGCGCCGTCCTCGATCCCGGGGAAGGCCACCCGCACCGCCGTTCTGTCGGCGATACCGCTGAGGGTGAGGGCGAGCCGGCGGTCGTCAATCGACAGGTCCGTGATCCCACCGCCACCGCTGCTGGCAATCACGATTACGTCGCTCGGATCCAGGCCACCCACGCCAAAGACGGGACGACTGAAGTCCACCAGCACATCCACCGGGCCTCCCTGCCGCGGCTCCACCGAGCGGGTTTGCGGAGGCAACGGCCGGACCAGGTCAACCTCGAACGCCCCCGCGGTCCCGTGCACCCTGCGGGAGAACGCCCGGAGAAGCTGCACCGCCCCTTCCTCGTTATACTCGTACGCCCCCATGTCCACGGCATCGAGGTTGAGCCGTGGGCTGCCGTCGGCGTCCGTACTCACGCCCGGAGGAACGACCGCCGTGTTGCCGGCGTCGATGCACGGCGAGTCGTCCGACAGACGCAGATCATCATCCTCGGTACCGACCAAGCCATCCGGACCATCCGCCCGGATAAACAGCGGGTCCAGCGATATGTTGTTGAGCCCGCCATACGAGCCCGTCCAGCCCTGCATGCAGGTGTAGTTGATTTCGGCGGGCGTGCTTACCGTCTCCTCAAACAACTGGGCGGACTGCCCGGTCCCGTCGATGTTCTGGTTCCCCCACAGGATACAGTTCGTCAGCGTCAGCGAGGTCGACGACCGGTTGGCGATCCCCCCACCGGTCGGGGCATAGTTGCCGGCGAAAGTACCGTTCACGACTACCGGCTGACTGTTGGTCGTGCTGTAGAACCCGCCGCCGTAGCGGGTCGTGCTGTTCCCGCTGAAGACGCAGTTGATGAAGTTGGGGTTGCTCTTGTTATGGTTTCGCACGCCCCCGCCGTCGAGCGAAGTGTTCCCGATGAACAGGCAGTTGAGCACCGTGGGATGGCAGGTGTTGTTGAGATACAGACCGCCCCCGGTAGTCGTTGCCCGGTTCTGGATGAATCGGCATTGCGTGATCGTGGGATGCGAATTGAGGGTCATGTACATGCCCCCGCCGCCGTTGCTTGCCTGGTTGGCGATGACCCGGCAGTCGCGAATGGTGGGGCTGGCTTGGTACAAGTGAAGACCGCCGCCCAAGATCGGATAGTTCAGCGCGTTGGCGTTGCCGCCGGTGATTGTGAACCCGTCCAATACGGCGGAAAGGCTCACGGCCTCAGCCGTCACCACGTGGTAGCTGTTCTCCCCGCGGGTCGGGTCGTCCAGGTCGCCCACATCGTCGCCTGCCACGTCACCGCTGAGAACCGTGATGTTTTTCCGCGGCTGACGCTGCTCCCGCTCCGTTTCGCCGCCGGGATAGTCCACTGAGTTCAAGCCGCCGAAGCCCCCGTACATGCCTACCCCGTCGATCAGCATAAACGAGATCGAACGGGCGCCTCCAGCCGGGGCAGGACGATACGTGCCCTTGGCAACCCAAATCTCCTCCACCCCCGGCCGATTCTCGACCGCCTCGAGCGCATCCCGCAACTCCAGGAACGCATCCGTCCAGCTCGTTCCGGCGTTCTCCCCACCCGTGGCACTCGGGTCGACGTAGATCTGTGCGGGGATGGCGTCCTGATCAACTTCCCAGGCGGTTACCTCGCGCGTCCAGATCGCATCCGACGTGATGCGGAATACCGTTCGACCGTTGGCCCAATGCGGGGCATCCACCGCGGCGGCCAGCGTGACGGTCTGCGGAACCGACCAATCGCTCGAATCGAACGTCAGTTCCGCGCCCGATTGGATGGTGATATCCTCATCGCCGGCGTGGTAGGCGATGGTCAGCGTATGCGGTTGTCCCGGATCCATCGCCAGCGCAACCGTGAAATCAGCCGTACCGCCCTCGGGCACGTGCACGGGCACACCCGCCACCACCGCTCCTTGACGCGGCGGCATCTCGTAAGCGCCGATATCGACGAGCGGCGGCGTGCCGACCCCTGTATTGGGCGCACTCGGATCCTCCTGAAATCGCGGCTCACCCACCAAATCCAACGTCACCCAACCGGGAACATCACTATTGCGGCCGGCATCGATGCAGGGCGAGCCTGGAGCCAACGTCAGGTCATCGTCCGCCGTGCCCGCAATTTCGTCGAACCCGGCGGAGTCCTGAAACTGCGGGTTCTGGCCGCTATTGCCGATGCCGCCCAACCCCCCCGTCCAACCCTGGATGCGGCAGTGATTGATCTGATAATTGGCGCTGGTGTAGGTTTGCAGACTGAGCTGGGAGTCCTCGTCCACGGAACCGTTCAGGTGATTGTCCCACAGGATGCTGTTGGCCAGTTTCATAATCGGGGCACTCACCACGCGAAGCCCCCCCCCGTCCCGGGTACCGGAATTCGCGGTGATCGTGCAGTTGACCATCGTCAGGATCGTGCCGGCATGTGTGGCGTACAGTGCACCGCCATCCAGCGTCGCCTGATTTCCGGAAAGCAGACAGTTGGCAAACACCGGCTGGACCCGGTTGATGAAAACCGCCCCACCGATCGCCGCCCGGTTCGCCCGGAAGATACACCGGTCAAACACCGGCACGCTTGGATTCAGGAGCGCGATGCCCCCGCCTGTACTGGAGGCGACATTACCCTTGAAAAGGCAATCTCGGATCGTGGGACTGCCCCCCGAGGCATACAAACCACCACCCCGGTTGTATCCGGCCGTCGTGTCTCCGTCGGCGTTGCCGCCCATGATCACGAACCCGTCCAGGATCGCCGTAGTGCCTACCCCGGTGGCCTCGATCACGTGGTAACTGTTTTCCCCGTTATTGGCGAAGCCGGGGCCGTCGTTGCCGTTGAGATCTCCGCTGAGGACCGTCGGGTTCGCTGCCGCGTCGCGCTGCCCGAGTTCCGTCTCCCCACCCGGGTGCACCAGGGAAGTCCCGCCCGCGAAGCCCCCATACAACGCGACATTGGAGTAGAGGTCGAAGCTCACAGTCCGATCGCCCCCCGCCGCGGTCGGCTTGTAGACACCCTGCGCTACCCAGATCGATGCACTGGCCGCTCCCGACGGGCGATCCGGTCGAGACAGGATTGCCTCCACCGCATCCTGCGGCTGAACAAATGCATCCGCCCAATTCAATCCCGTCTCGTCACCGTCGGCCTGCCCATCCACGTACACCACGGCTGGGAACGGTGCGCTATCCACCTCAACCGCCAGTACGTCTCTCGGCCACGTGGCGTGCGAGGTGATTTCAACGATCACGGTCCCATTCGCGAAATCCGCATCGGGGGCCGCCGCGAGAACCACCGTCTGCCAGTCGGCCCAGTTCCCCGAATCAAAGGTCAGGAGCACGCCCGACTGCACGGTGATGTCCGTATCCCCATCCCCCAATGCCACGCTGACCTCGACAACCTCGCCGGGGTCCATGGACAGCGCTACCCCGAACGAAGCGGTGCTCCCTTCCGGCACATACACGGGATCGTCCGTCACCAGCACCCCCTGACGTGGAGGCGCCTCGAAGGCTCCCATGTCCACGATCGGCGGCGTCCCACTGCCGGTGTCCACCACGCTGGGATCGTCCCGGTAACGCGGGCTGCCCGCCACGTCCGTCGTCACCCAACCAGGAACGTCGCTGTTCCGACCAGCGTCGATGCAGGGCGAACCCGGCCCCAACCTCAAATCATCATCCAGCGTGCCCGCCAGACCATCCCCCCCGAGGGGGCTCTCAAACTGCGGGGAGATACCCATGTTGCCGACGCCGCCAAGGCTGCCCGTCCATCCCTCAACACAGGAATACGTGATCTGATAGGTCGTCGTGCGGTAGATCTGGGTTTCCTGGTTGACCAGGCTGCCGACCGCGTTGTTCCAGAGAATCGAGTTCCAGATCCGTAGCGGACTCTCGGCATAAATGCCGCCACTCAAACTGGTCGCGGAGTTCGCACTCAAGGTGCAGTTGTACAGAAACAACTCCGTCCGCGTCCGGCAGTGGAGCGCCCCCCCCTCGGCGTTGGCTGTGTTGCCCGAGAGCAGGCAGTTGACCAGCACAGGATAGCCGTCGATCTGGGTGTAAACCGCCCCGCCTCGTCCACTGTAAGCGCGGTTCCCGATGAAGCGGCAAGAGTCCAATAACGGACTGCTATCCGTGGCAAAGTATGCTCCCCCTCCCCAACTCGCCCGGTTGAGCACGAAGCTGCACCGGCGAATAACCGGGCTGCCCGCAACTGCGTACAACCCGCCGCCAAAGTTGTAGGGAGAACCACCGTTGCCGTTGCCCCCCGTGATCACGAAACCGTCCAGCACCGCCGTGGCGTCGGCACCACTGGCATCGACCAGGCGGTAACTGTTATCCGTCATGCTCGTCCAGTTCGGTCCATCGTCGCCGTTAAGATCGCCACTCAGAACGGTCAAATTGCTCCCCGGATCACGCTGCTCCCGTTCAGCCTCACCTCCGGGGTAGTTGACGGAGGACGCACCTTCGAACCCCCCGTAGATCTCAATACCGCTGCGCAGGCGAAAGGTTTGCGTCCGAGCGCCGCCCAACGGCGCGGGCTTATGGATTCCCTCTGACACCCAGATCTCAACCTGCGGAGCGTCCAGGGATTCAAGGGCCGCCAGCGCATCCCGCAGCTCCGTGAATGCATCAGCCCAGCTCGTCCCGTCATTCGCCCCCCCAGCGATCTGATCCACGTACAGCACGGCTGGGGGTAGATCGTTATCGACCTCTGTGGCGGCCACGACCATCGCCCCCACCGCTGCTCCCTCAATCTCGATCCACGCTTCCCCGTTGGCGAAATCCAGATCTTCGGCGGCGGCGAGGGTCACCGTCTGGGGCGTCCACCAATTCGAGGAATCGAAGGCCAGGGCTGTGCCGACCGCTACGGTGATATCCGCGTCCCCGGCCACTCGGGTCACGGTGATCTCGACCGGCTCTCCCGGATCGTCGCTGAGGGCCACCGTGAAGTCCGTCGTACCACCCTCCGGCACCATGAGCGGGATTCCGCTCAGCAGGAACACAGGAACGTACTCGTGCGCTCCCAGGTCCACGATCGGGGGCGTACCGCTGCCAGTGTCCGGCACTGTCGCGTCGTCGAGGAACCGAGGTCGGCCCGCGACGTCCTCCGTCACCCCCGGCGATACCGATGCATTGTTGCCCGCGTCGATGGCCGGCGAGCCTGCCGCCAGCCGGAGGTCGTCATCCTCCGTACCCACGACGTTGTCCGCACCGTCCGCATCAAGAAACTGCGGATCCATGGCGACGTTACCCGTACCAGGCCAGCTCCCTTGAATACAGGAATAGCTGACGGTGTAGTTGCTGTTCAGCTCAAGCTGAAGCTGAGCAGCCTGCGTGGCGGAGCCGTTGACCGTGTTGCCCCAAAGGATCGAATTGCGGATTTGGGGGAAACAGCTCTGCCTGCTGGCCAGACCGCCCCCTCTGCTGCCGGCGGCGTTACCGGCCAGCGTGCAGTTGATCAGTTGGGGTGAGGATGTATTCAGGTTGCGAATGGCCCCGCCGTCCTGGGCCGCCTGGTTTCCGCTCAAAATGCAGTTTGTGAAGGTTGGAGACCCCTGGTCAGCATAAAGCCCTCCGCCGCTGTCCGCCACGTTACCGACCAGGATGCACTGACGGAGCACTGGGCTGCTATTACTGCAATACAGGCCGGCCCCTAACAGCGCTCCGTTGCGTAGAAAGTCACATTGGCTGATAGGAGCATGGCTCTGAGTCCACGCTGAGATCGCCCCGCCGTTATTGCCCCAATTGTCCACGAATCGGCATCGGCTGATCCCACACGTACTGTTGTCCAGCAGAAGCCCTCCCCCCCGTCCGTCCGATCCAACCCCATTCGCGTTGCCCCCGCTGATCGTGAAACCGTCGAGTCCCGAGCTTGGGGTACGGTTGAATGCCATGACTACGTGATAAGAGTTCTCCGCGTAGTTCACGAAGCCTGGGCCATCGTCACCGTTCAGATCCCCCGTCAGGACGGTTTCGTGAGCAACGAGATCGCGATCCTCCAGGTCGAACGTCTCGGGGTCTTCAGTCCCCGCGAAGCCGCCGTGCAACTGAACCGCCGGCGGGAGCACAAACGAGAGGCTCCGGTCACCGCTCGGGCCCGCGGGAGCGTACCGCCCCGCGGCCACCCAAACCTGGTCGCCAGTTTTGGCAACCGTCAGCGCCTCCTGGAGAAAACAGAAAGCATCGGGCCAAGTGGCTCCCGTGCAGGCCCCCTCGGCACCGTGGTCCACGTAGATGACCTGTCCCGGGGCGGCGAGCACCACATTGTCGAGCGCACAACTGTCCCGGAGCGTGCCCGCCGTGTTGACCACCCCTTCGATCCGAATCCGCAAGTCCGTCACGTTCGCCAGCAGAGCAGCCCAGGAGCCAGTCACCTGCCAGGAAGCCGCCGCGATAGGAACCGAGAAGGTTTGCCAGCTCAAACTCACGTAGTTGGCAGATTGATAGACCGCTGAACCGGCAGGACCGGAAATCACCGCCGTGGCCACCAGCGGAATCCCCCCTTCGCCGGGATGCAGGATAATCTGCTGCCAGGAAAGAGAGCCGACCGCTTCAAGGTCCAACCAGTCGCCCAGAAATGCTGCGGGGGCGATAATCCAGCGCTCGTCCGGGGCCTGGACGGGCTCGTCCGAGCCGTCGTTGAAGCGGGCCCGGCCGCCCGACTGGCCGCCCGCTGCCTCGTGAACCAGCGCACCCGCTCCGTCCAGCGTCCAGCCGTTCAAGGAATCCGTGAAGGTACTCCTGGCAGTCACGCCCAAGGCCGTGCCCTGGACGGACAGCAGCAAACCGCAAATCAAGCACAGCCCATGCCTCACCAATAGTTCTCCGCGCCTGCAACCCACTGGACAGAAACCAGCCCGTCTCCCCCGATTGGGCAATGAGTGGATGAACTATTATACGTTTCCCGGACCGCCGTTTCCACGGGCGCTGTACGCGGGGCATCACCGCGAATCGCCGCGAACGGCCGCCTCCGTACCGTCGAGAGACGAGCGCTGCCTGCCACTGATGTCGGTGCGGGATACCATCCTGTACTGGATACCGGGCATGTTTACTTCAACCTCAGCCCAGCGGTATAATTGCCGATTGAGACCTGGATGACGAGTCGCGACGCTATGGCACAGCCGCGTACCGTGGGTCTCCGAAACATGGCGGAGAAGGGGGCCGACGAAGCCCGTCATAGACGACCGCATCGTTGACTGATTCACATGGTGCCTGGGCAAGCGCCGCTCAGGTCGGGCGGTTAGGGGCAAAACCTTAACCGCTGTCTTCATAGAGAGTTGCGCCGCTCAATCGGGCGCTGCTCACGGGGACGGAGTCTGCGCGTCGCCCGCACGACCCGTTCCGGAATCACCATTTGAAGCCCCCGCGGGCATCCAGAAGCCGATTTTATGCAGTCTCTCGGTTGGTACCGCCGTCGTTTGCTGGCCATGTCGCCGGCCGAGCTTGCCTGGCGACTGCGGGGCAAAGTCCGAGACGGAGTGGACCGCTGCCTGCGAGCCCGCCGCCAAACCTGGGCGAACAGAGTCGACCTTCTGGGCGACGGGCAAGAGCCCGGCCTTCGCCCGAAAGTCGTTGGCTTGCACCTGCCGACAGGGGATGATCTCTCCGCCCTGGGCTCGGTGGGCCAGCGATGGCACGACACGCTGATTGCTCGAGCAGACCGGATCTGCGAGAACAGGATCACCCTGTTTGACCTCGAAGAGCATCCTCTCGGGGAGCCGATCAACTGGAATCGCGAGTACAAGGCTGACAAGACCATCCCCTTGCGTTACGCGGACGACCTCGACTACCGCGACCATGCCGAGTGTGGAGACTGCAAATTCGCTTGGGAACTCAGCCGCTTCCAGCACCTTGTAGCCCTCGGGCGGGCATACCGCCTCACCGGGCACACCCGGTATGCCGTAGCGGGCCTCGCACAAATTGACAGCTGGCTGGTGCAGTGCCCGTATGGACTCGGTATGCAGTGGCGCAGCCCGCTGGAACTCGGTATCCGACTCATCAATTGGGTATGGGGACTCGAGCTGATCCGCCCGAGCGGCGCGATCCCGCATAGTTTCTGGCGGCGCCTGCTGCCTGTCGTTGACCTTCACGTGCGCGATCTGGCCCGCAAATACTCGAGATTCTCTTCGGCGAACAATCACCTGATCGGCGAGGCGGCCGGAGTATTCATTGCCAGCAGCTATTTTACAGACCTGCCTGGGGCGTGCCGTCAGGCCCAGCAAAGCCGCGATATACTAATAGGCGAGATTCTTAATCAAACCTACGCTGATGGCTGTACCCGTGAACAAGCCCTGGGCTACCACCTGTTTGTGCTGCAATTTCTGGTGATCGCGGGCCTTGCGGCCCGGGGTCTGGGGGAGGATTTTCCCGCGACCTTCTGGAACCGCTTGGAGCGGATGTTCGAATTCCTGCACGCCTTGTGCGAGGGCGGCGACGAGGTGCCTCAGTTCGGCGACTGTGATGATGGGTACGTACTGGACTTGAGCACGCGGGCACCCACTCCGCAGGAGCTTCTGGCAGTCGGAGCGGTCTTATTCAACCGTCCGGACTTCAAGGTCTGCGCGCACAGGTTCAGCGAACCGGCGTTCTGGCTTCTCGGACCGGGAGCCCAGCGCCACTATGAGGCCCTGGAAGCCCACGACGTTACGCCCCGCATCCGGTCGCGGGCCTGTGCAGAGTCGGGCTACTACCTGCTCCAATCGGGCAGCCGTGAGGATGGGGATCTGCTCAGCGTCCTTTTCGACTGCGGCGAACTGGGCTTCGGCGCGATTGCCGCCCACGGTCACGCCGACGCACTGAGCATTACCCTTCGCAGCCGCGGCAGGGAAATGCTCGTCGATCCCGGAACTTATGACTACTTCACCTACCCAGCCTGGCGAGATTACTTCCGTAGCACGCGAGCACACAACACCATCACCGTCGATGACCGCGACCAATCCGAAATGTTGGGCCCGTTTCTATGGGGGCATCGCGCATCAACAAGACGCATCACGTGGCAACCGGTAGATACCGGTGGCTCCGTATCCGCTGAGCATGACGGGTACGCTCGCTTTCCGGCAAACGTGATACACCGTCGTACCGTGACACTTGATGGTGCCCGTCGACGGCTGGTCGTGCAGGATGAGTTGACGGGCGAAGGCCGGCATCAGGCCACGATTTACTTTCACCTGGCACCTGACTGCACGGTCACCGCTGAACCCCAACAACGGTACCGCGCTTCCTGGAATCACGGCACGCTGACCCTGTCGTTCCCCGACAACTGGCATATCGACCTGATCCACGGCTCCGAGGATCCGATCTTCGGCTGGGTCAGCCGCGCCTATCATCGCAAGGAACCCGCCACCACAGTGATCGGACGAGCCCACTGGGAAGGCACCTTGCGGTCTGAAGTGTTACTGGAAGTGTCATGAAAAGGCATGAGTTTTTCAGCTTTCCTGTTGCCTGTGGCGAGTTCAGTGCGTACACTCCCCTGATGGTTTGAGATGGATCGCAAGCGAAGATGGCGTACGCCTGTCGGGGGAAGGGCTGATGCCAGACGGTTCAGCAGAAGCCGTGCGGCCAGGAACGGGGCAGATCGGACCGCACACACCCTTCGCCTCGGGGCTATTCGCCAACGTCATAAATCAGTGAGCCGAGCATTCGGAGGGCTGCTTTCCGGCCGCCGATGTAGTATAATGATTGGAGATGTCTTAGGCTTGTTGAACGGTGACCGTACGAAAGCCCAAGCAACTCAGAGCGCGGAGTCACATTACATTGGGATCCACATCCGGTGACATGCAAGGACGCCGGTAGAGGGCGTGGTTCCCGGCACAGAGGGGGAAGGGGATTGACAGGTTACCAAGGATTCTCAGCCGAGTGCTCGGTGAGCCTGCCGGGCGCTGAGCAGCAATGGGACCCGGAAATGTTGCCGCAGTGCAGCATCAAAGGAATTGTCTTGGCCGGCGTTCACTCCTGGGGCAACTGCGCCTTGGAGCGAGTGGCCCCACGGCCACTGGTGCCGGTCGGCGACCGCCCTCTCGTGGCCCACGTTCTGAAATGGATGCAGGAGGGAGGCGTTTCGACGGCAAGCATCTGCGCGAACAGCGACACCGCGGCTCTGCGTAGAAAGCTGGGTAATGGCCGGGAGTGGGGCTCCGTTCTGGACTACTACGAGGACGTCATGCCGCGCGGCCCTGCGGGCTGTATTCGGGATGCCGCCAGCCAGAGCGAGTGTCGCACGTACGTCGTTGCTGATGCGACCCTTCTGCCGCGGCTGAATTTGGCGGATGTCCTCAGGGTGCATGCGTCCTCCGGTGCGGCGTTGACCGTGGTGGCCAGCAAGTCCCCTGCATCGGACACCCATCCGGAGGGGCTATTGGAGCCGGCCGGGGTGTACGTTGTCTCGCGCTGCGTGCTGGAATACATCCCCACAACCGGCTACCAGGATATCAAAGAAGCGCTGATTCCCCGGCTGCACGCCCGCAAGCTGACGGTGCTCACCCACGTGATTCCCCGAAACCAGATCGCCCGCGTCACGGGTATGGCCTCGTACCTCACGGTGAGCAAGTGGGCTGTTGAACGCCTCGCGCTTCAGGGTGAGCAGGTGAGGAGGTCGCCGTCGTCATCGGAGCTTGGCGGCACAAGCGAAAACGCGTACCTTCGCCAAGGGCAAGCCTGTGTTCATCCATCAGCCGAGGTGGCACGTGGCGCCCGTCTGGTTGGCCCCTTGCTGATCGGCCCAGGCTGCCGGATCAAGGCGGGCGCCCTGATCGCCGGCCCGACGGCGTTGGGCGCAGGCTGCGAAATCGATGAGGCAGCCGTGGTCAGTCGCTCCGTTCTGTGGAGCGGCAGCCGGGTCGGAGCCGGGGCCGTGGTGGACCATTCCGTGCTGACCGAAAGCGCAGGGGTGCGGCCTCGACATCGGTTGACCGGGGTCGTGGTGCTTCCTGAGCGGCGCTCTCTCCCGACATGGCTGGGGCGGCGAAGCGCCGGCCCGGCCGATGAGCAGATGAACGCGCTGATGACCGTACTGGATCGCGAAGCTCCGAACACGCCGGTTCCGGTGCGTGCGCCGGCGGCCACAGCGAGCGGTTATGTGCCCGTTGTCAGTCCGGTATCCGTTTCCGCAGCACGTTGGGACACGGCGCCCATGGAGAGCAAGAGACGATGAGCGGGACACACGACCCCCGACCGCCAGAATCCAAGAAGACCGGAGAGATGCCCGCCGACGGCATTCAAGGGGGCAGGGGCGACGCGTCGCTTCCGGCCAAGCAGGCGGCTACCGGGCACGATCCCGCCGTCAGTCGCCGGCCTACCAGCGGCGGACTCGCGCCGTATCATGGCGCTGTCGCTTACGGTCAAGGCGGGGAAGGTTACGGCGGGTACTACCGTCGCGGGTACTACCCTGGCGGCGCGAGTGGTGCGGGAGGGGCTGCCGCATTCGGCTTCGGCTCGTTCTCGGTATCCCGCATGTTGCGAAGCAAGTGGTTGATGCTGACGACATTCCTGCTGATCGCCGGGGCGGCCGTGCCCTGGATCTGGGTGCTGCAACGGCCGAAGTACTCCTCCACGGCCGTGATGCGCGTTTCCCCAATCGTGTCATACCTGGTGTTCCGGACGGAGAACAACGGGTTCCTGCCGCTCTACAACTCGTACGTCAACACGCAACTGGCGATCATGCGCAGCCCGAAGGTACTGGAGCGTGTGCTGGATCGGGAGCAAGTGAAGGAGACCGTCTGGTACAGAAATGAGGGCCGGGATCTGTTCGGAGAGCGGAGCAACGCCTTGAGTCGGCTAACTCAGGCGACTTCCGTACGAGCCCGAGGCGGTACGGAATTGATCAACATCACCGTTACAACCGAGACCCCCGAAGATGCGAAGCTGCTGGCGGACGCCATTGCCGAGGAGCACCGCGCCTACGTCGAGGAGACGCTGCGCGAGCACGAGAGCTGGATGCTGCAGACGTTAGGGAAGGAGCACTCTGACTTGCTGCGCCGGGTTGAAGGTCTGACGGCGATGCGCTACAACCTTGCCAAGCGCTTGGGCGTGATGGACGCGACGGCCCTGCAGGGCCAGCTTCGCAGCTATCTGAGCATCCTGGAATCCGAACAGCGCCGCCTCAAGCGAACGATCGATCTATCGCGCTGGGAGATCGAGAAGCTGGCCAGCACCGCCACGCCACAGACGCCGACCACCGGGCAGGGCGATGGGCAGGTTCAAACTCCTGCTGCGGCGCTCCCCCGGTTGGATCTCAACGCGGACGACGAGCGGAAACAGTTGGCCGCGAATCTGGATTCGATCCGGAACCAGATTGAGGTCGACCTGCTGTCGTATGGTCCGGAGCACCCACGGATCACGCGGCTGGAAGGGATGAAGCGGATTGCGGAGCGGTTGCTCCATGAGCGTGATGCAGAGATCGAGCAGCAATGGCAGACCTCCGGCGGTGCCGGAACGGCTGTGCTCAGTGACATCGCCAAGCGCCGTCTGCTCCTCGAGGAGTACGCTCAGAAGGCCGAGCAGGAACTCGGGCTGGTGGAAGATGAGATGAACCTTCAGCGGGCTCAGCTCGCCGACATCACGGACATCTCCCTTGAGCTCTCGCGGTTGGAGGAGGAAACCGCCAACCAGCGGCTGCTCAGCGAGGCGGTGCGAAAGCGGATGGAATCGCTGGAGTTTGAAGGGCGTCATGCCCCGGCCCGCGTCCGCGTGGCCTCACATGGACTTGTGCCTTCGTCGCCCAGCGCTGATCGGCGACGACAGATGACGATGATGACCTGCGTCGTGGCCCTGCTGGTATCGCTCGCCCTGGGTTACGTGCGTACCTGTCTGGACAAGCGGATCTACGATGCCGGTGAGCTCCAACAGGTCTACCGAGCCCCCTTCCTGGGGCTGCTGCCCGCACTGTCATCGACGAAAGTGCCGCGGGAACTCGGCGGCACCCAACCGCTCATCAGCGGAAGCGCGTCCTATTACGGGTATGGCGCGGCGGATTCCTGTCAGACACTCATGGAAAGCGTTCGCATGGTTCGCACCGCATTGCTGGAACGGGTGAACGAGGAGGATCAGCGTGCGGTCCTGATCACCAGTTCCGTCCCGCGAACGGGCAAGAGCAGTGTGGCGGTACTGGTGGCCAGAAGCTTGGCCATGCTCAACAAGCGGGTTCTGCTGGTCGAGGCGGACTTGCGGCACCCGACGCTGGCCGGCCGGCTGAACATATCACCGAAACATGGCTTGGCGGCCATCCTGACGGGCGCGGCCCGCGACGACGAAGCCATCCTCAAAACCGAGGTGGCCAACCTGGACGTTTTGATCGCCGGCGAGATCCCCGAGGACTTCACCACCGAGATGCTGGCCAATGGGGTGTTTGCCTCGTGTGTGGAGCGATGGAAGCAGGATTACGATTTTGTGCTGCTTGACAGCCCGCCGCTGCTGCCCGTCGCGGACGCCCGGATCCTGGCGAGCTACGTTGACGGCACGATCATGGTTCTGCGTTCGTCGCACGACATGCGGAACGAGGCGATGGAGGCATACGCGCAACTCAGCGCAGCCGGCGGCCGACTCCTGGGCACGGTGTTCATCGGGGGGAGTTCGCGGAGCGCGCGACCCTACGCATACGGGTACGGTTACCTGCAATCGCCAGTTACCTGGCAATGGCGGCAGCGCTATGGTTACTACGGTTATGGCCCCAAGGCACCTCAGTTGAGAGAGGGGTCATCCCCGCCCGCTGAGGGGGCTTCCGCGGCCAGCGAGCCGACTGATGAACGTGTTTGAGCGGTCGCGTCGGAAGAACCGGAGCATTGCCAAAAGCCCGTGGCTCTGATCCCACTCATCATTGACAGCCGTGTGCCGTACGTGCCTCATCAGGCGCGGCCGTTGTCTCTACTGGCTCTGCCGCTGGGAGAGAACACCGTTCTTGGGCACCTCGCCCATCTGCTGGCCGGGGAGGACGTTTCTCTCAACCATGTGATCGTCATGCCTCAGTTCGCGGTCACGGCAGAGTACCGTTCGCTGCTGGGGGATTGGGGCAGCACCGCCCAGATCGTAGTTGCGGAGGAGATTGCGGATGCGGTCGGGACGATCTGCGAAGATAGTGACAGCCTGCTGATCGTCGAGCCTCGCCAATGGCCGCTGGCCGGCTATCGTCCGGCCACGATTCTTCGGCAAGCCCGGGAATACCGCGGGGTGACCCACGTGGTCCATCTGGACGCGGAGGCCACCCGCGAACTTGTCGAGCAGGACGCCAGCGGCCAAGTCAAACGCATCCGGCGGTACTACAACCTCGTCCATTGGCCCGAAGCGGCGCGAACGTCAATCGCGTATTCACTGGTTCCCGTACCAGCCATCAAGGGTATCGTGTTTCGCTCCTTGGCTGAGCTGCGTATGCTGCTTTCGGCCCGCGGTCTGTTGAGCCGGGATCTTCCTCTGGGTTCGGGCCTGATCGACTTGGGGCGGGAGCGTGGCTTTCTGACGCTGCACGAGAAGGTGATGGCCGACTTGGGCGAAGACCGACCCGTGCCCGGTATGCACCCTCAGGCCCCAGGCGTCCTAGCCTGTTCGGGATGCCGAATCTCTCCCGCAGCCAGCATCATTGGGCCGGTGATCCTCCAGGCGAATGTAGTCGTCGAGGCAGGGGCCGTCGTGGTGGGGCCTTCGCTGATCGGCCAGGAGAGCGTGATTCGAGGCGGCGCGATGGTAGTGCAATCGGTGCTGCTGCCCGGAACGGACGTGGGTCCGGAGGCCACAGTTCGCCACCGCGTGGCCTCGGGCAGGTGCCAAGGGCTGACGGCGGGACACGAGTCCCTGGCGGAGGCAGCGGAGGAGATCTCCAATGAAGATCTCATGGATGCCGACCAGAGCAGTGCTGCTCCGCTGGAGCCGGCATCCGAGGCATCCACCCGCCGACACCGCATCCACGCCGCGATCAAGCGGGGCATGGATGCGACGCTTTCGGCACTCGCTCTGGTGGTGCTGTCGCCGTTGATGCTGTTCGTGGCGGCGTTGATTAAGCTCGATTCTTCTGGACCGATTTTCTTCGTCCATCGTCGAGAACGCCGGGGCGGCAAGGATTTCCCCTGCCTCAAGTTCCGTACCATGACCCAGGGCGCGCACCTGCAGCAGCGTCAACTGTACGCCCAGTCGCAGGTCGACGGCCCTCAGTTCAAGATGAACGACGACCCCCGAGTCACTCGGCTGGGGCACTGGTTGCGGGCCACCAACATCGACGAGTTGCCCCAGTTGATCAATGTCCTGGTTGGGCACATGAGCCTGGTGGGGCCGCGGCCCTCGCCCTTCCGTGAGAACCAGATTTGCGTCCCCTGGCGACTCGCCCGGTTGTCGGTGCGACCGGGGATCACCGGCCTGTGGCAGGTGTGCCGCCAGGATGATCGGTCCCGGGGCGACTTCCACGAATGGATCTATTACGACATCGCGTACGTACGCCACTTCTCCATCTGGCTGGATTTGAAGATTTTCGTGGCTACGATCGCAACCCTGGGCGGCCGGTGGAGCGTCCCCTTGTCCTGGCTGACCCGGAACCCGCTCCAGTGGCGTCCAGCCCCGATTCAGCCATCCCCGCTGTGAGCCTCCGCGGCCGGGAGCATTGAAGCCCCGGCGTAAACCTCAGTGGGCGCTGAGGGTGAGTCCCGGAAAAATTGCACGCTCGCAACGGTTGATTCATGGGGAGGGTACCCCTTATACTGCCCGCCATTCGGAGAGCAGTTCGATTCCGGCTTTAGGCAGGTATCTGGGGCTGAGCATGATGAACGGTGAAGCGGATCGCGTACGTAGGTACCCAGCGGGTGGCCTGTCGGTGGTCTTTGCGAGCTTGCTGATGCTCGGCCACTTGGCAGGATGTTCGGTGTACCTGGGGACGGGCTTGTGGTCGGACCCGCGTATCAGCATGAAGGAGTTCCTGGAACTGGAAGAGGAGGCCCGGCTGGCCGCCGAGGTGCCTGCCACCCAACCCGTGGTCGACATGGAGGCAGCCCGAGCACTCCTGGACTCCCAGTTCGGCCCCTATCGGGTCGGTCCACACGACGTGCTCACCGTCATGTTGACGGAGGTGTCGGGTCTGGTCGGTGGCACGGGGCTATCAGCGGTCCGAGTGCGTGTGGATCGGAACGGCCAGATCAACCTGCCCATCGTGGGCAACGTCAGCGTAGACGGTCTGGAACTCAAGGACATCGAGAACCTGATCGCGGACACCTACGTTCCGAAGGTCTACCGGGAAGCGATCTGTCACGTGACCTTAGCGGAATACGAGGCGACAGAAGTGATCGTGACCGGGACAGTCGGTGCTCCGGGCATGATCTCGCTTCGGCGAACGGAGCGGAACCTGCTGTATGCCCTGGTGCTGGCGGGTGGGATTTCCAACGACTCCTCCGGTTGGGTGACTCTGCAGCGATTGCGGCGTCCGGGTGACATCGTCAAGCTGAACATCATGGAGCCCGAGGGCGTCAAGCAGGCACTCATGGAAGATCCGCTGGAGGACGGAGACATGATCACCGCGGACCCGGCGGATCCATTCCAGGTGTGGGTGCTCGGGCTGGTGAAGGGCCCCGGGCCACAGGTTTTTGTGCCGGGCCAGCGGGTGACCTTCCTGGAAGTTCTTGCGGCGGCGCGAGGCTTGCGACAGGACATCTTCGTCCGCGAGGGAACCCTGAACCGGAAGATGCCTGATGGCAGTGAAATCCGCGTCCGGCTCGACATCGAACGCTTGGCCAGTGGGCGTGATCCGAACTTTGTGATGCAGCCTGGTGACATTGTCTATGTGAACCATACCTGGGACACGTGGATCCAGGAATGGTTCAACCAGCACGCGACGATCACCGCCGGAGCAACCGCCACGGTCAGCTACAGCGCCTCGGCCTCGGATCAGCTTAGCCGTCGGGGCACTCCGACTCCGACACCCGGCGCCGGCATCGATCCGTTCGGATTCCTGCAGCGCGGGCTGATTCGCCCAGCAACGGCGGCGGCGACCGGTGGGGCGGTTCCGGCGCCGTAGCGATCCGGGAGGGCGATGTTTGTGCCGAATCGCCGCGAAGCAGCAAGCCCGGAGATGCGGTTGCACGGTGGAGTTTGGGTGCAATCGCTGCACAATGACCGAGAAGAGTCGCGGCCCGTTCAACGGTGACCATTCTTGCTTGACGATTCGGTGATGGCGGTTGCCACCAGGTGGCGGGCACTGGCGGCGTGTGCGTTGCCGCGCATGTATCTCTCGGATCAGGGCCTGTTTGCGTTTCGGCTCCGGCGGGGAGCGAATGGGCAGGCCGCCCAGGATCAACTGGAAGGACTTAGCTGGCGATACACGGCCATCGTCCTGATCGCGTTGGCGGACGAGCCTGCTGAGCTGGCCAGAGAGATACTGCACGGTCAACCCCGGGAGGCCGTCTGCGAGCGACTGATCGAGCACGCCAGCCAAACAATGGATTTGGGCGAGGTGGCGTTAACGCTCTGGGCAGCCAGGCGGCTTGAACAGCGTGCCGGCGTCAGAACCCTTGATCGTCTTCGTGCATGGCAACCCAATCGCGGCCGCTGTGCGACAGTAGAGCTGGCCTGGTCACTGAGTGCCCTGGTGGCCCGGAGTGAGCAGGAGACGGACTTCGCCCTGGCGGAAGCCCTTGCGGATCGCCTGCGGACATCCCAGGCGACTTACTCGGGTCTCTTTCCTCACTGCGTCCCGGCGGACCAGGCAGGATCCTGGCTGCGTGGGCACGTTTGCTGCTTCGCCGATCTGGTCTACCCGATTCAGGCCCTGTCCTTGTACCATCATTTGACCGGTGACCAGCGGGCCAAGGAGGCGGTCGTACGTTGCGTCGAACGGATGTGCCAGCTGCAGGGTCCAGCGGGGCAGTGGTGGTGGCACTACGACGTGCGAACCGGCCGGGTGATCGAGCCTTACCCGGTCTACGCGGTGCATCAGGATGCGATGGGGCCCATGGCCTTGTTTGCCGCTCGAAACTTCTGCGGAGCGCATGCCGATGAGGCCCTGGCCCGAAGCGTCGCGTGGTTGGAACGGGCTCCTGAAATTGAGGGATCATTGGTTGATAGGACGGCCGGGGTCATTTGGCGCAAGGTCTGTCGGCGAGAGCCGGCTAAGCTCAGCCGGGGAGTTCAGGCTTTGGCCAGTCGGGTGCATGCAGGGCTTCGGGTACCGGGGCTGGACGCGCTGTTTCCACCTCGCGGGATCGACCACGAGAGCCGACCTTACCACATGGGATGGATACTGTTCGCTTGGGGAGCCAGCGGAGCGTTGGGCGGTGGTGAGTCGCTCAATGTGTTGCACGCCTCGGGGCGAGATGACACCGGGACCACGCAGAGATGATTTCGCCGTCAAGTCGCAGTAGCGCAGGTGCCATGAGTCGCAAGGAAATACTGGTCATTCTGGGGATTGCTCTGGCACTGCGCTTGGTTTTTCTGGTCGTTGCTTGCCAGGATCCGCAAGCCCGCCAACTGACGGCGGACTCGGGGATGTATCTGACCCTCGGTCAACATCTCGCAGAAGGCAAGGGCTTCTGGGCATGGGTGCAGGAGGAGCCGGACGAGTCAGCCGTCTGGGCGCCGGAGTTATGTCGGACGCCGGGGTACCCGGTTGCGCTTGCGGTACTGGATCGGCTGACGGGGCACCGGCAACTGGCGATCACGACGCTGCAGAGTCTGCTGGGCGTGAGCTTGTGCGCGGGAGTGATGTTAGCCTGCGGGCATCTTCTGGGCCGACCGGCCGGACTGGTCGCCGGGGTGCTGATGGCCCTGGACGTTCAGGGCTCAGCGCTGGCAAGCATGGTGATGACGGAGTCGTCGTACGGTGTGGGGCTGGGGATATCGGCTTTAACGACGGCCTGGGCCGTTCATACCAGATCCCCGGGCCGGGCGGTGCCGGCCGGTTTACTACTGGGGCTGACCACACTGATTCGGCCGACCTCCGTGTATCTGCCGGTGGTGTTCGGCGTGTGCTGGCTCGTTTGGGCGATGCGGTCGAGGTGTCGGGCGTCGATGCTGGCCGCGTGCCTCTTCGCTCTTAGCGCCGGGCTGGTCACCGGAGCGTGGACGGTGCGAAATGGCGTGGTCTGCGGCGAGTACACCATCTCCTCCATCAGCCGGTTCAACCTCCTCGGGTACCATGCGGGCAGCACGCTGGCCCGGGCGAAGGGGATTCCATTCGGACGTGCGCGGGACCAACTTTGCCGCGAGCTGGGCTACAGTAAAACGCAGGTGCGCCGGCTGGCCATGTCCGCCGCCGATCGCTCACGGCTATTCCGACTGGCCTTGGGGACGCTTTGGGCGCACCCACGGGCCTTCGTCACCGAATACGGGCTGCGGACAACCAACATTTGGTTCGGACCCGACAAGCTGGCCCTCTGGGTGCTGGGTCTTCCTCTGCCGGACTTTGGGCTATTGGAAAGTAGCGATCCCCAGGTCAAGCACCCTGGCTTTCCGACTTGGGGGATTCTGGGGTATCAGCTTCTCTGGATGGCGACGGTTTATCTGCTCTGTTTATGGACACTGGTGCAAACGATCCGCGGGCGACAGTTCCCCGGGCTGGTCTACGTAGCCTTGGCGTTTGCGGCGTACATACTGTTGCTCCAGAGTGGCGCCCCCGGAGATCCGCGGCTTCGCTGGCCGGCGATTCCCCTGCTCGTGATTGTGGCGGCAGCCTCCCTACGCCGCGTCCATCCGGCCGGCGAGGGCACTCAGGGCGGATCGACACGCGCACCGCTACCGTCTCGCCGCGGAACCATGGTGGAAGATCTACGAGGCAGTTGACGATGGGCGAAGCAATCCATAGCGCAGACCGCTGGCCTGTCCGCCACCTCTTTCAGATCCCCATCCATGCCCTGTCGCTCCGGGAGGTCATGGAAATCGTTGACCATGCCATTCACCATCGTGAACGACTGCTGATCGGGGTGGTGAATGCCGCCAAGATGGTAAACATGCGCCGGGATGCCCACCTGGCCGAGGCCGTGCTCGCTTCCGACCTGATCCTGGCCGACGGTATGGCGGTGGTCTGGGCCTGCGGACTTTTGGGGCGTCCCCTACCAGAGCGCATTCCGGGGATTGATCTGATGGAGCATCTGCTGGAACACTGCCAGCATCATGAACACCGAGTTTACTGTCTGGGAGCGACGGAGGAGGTCCTGGACGGCGCGGTGGGGGAGATGGAAAGGCGTTACCCGGGCATTCAAATCGTCGGCCGTCACCATGGGTATTTCAATGGTGAGGAAGAGGAGGAGATCGCTGCAGACATCATGGCAGCCCAGCCGGACGTGCTCTTTGTCGCCATGACCTCCCCGCGGAAAGAGGACTTCCTGGCCCGCTGGATCGGCCGGATGAACGTGCCTGTCTGCCACGGCGTCGGCGGGTCGTTCGACGTATGGGCGGGCAAAGTCAAGCGGGCGCCGCATGTCTGGCAGCGTCTGGGCCTGGAATGGCTTTACCGGGTCATCCAGGAGCCGAGGCGGATGCTGCGGCGCTGCGTAGAAACAAACGCTATTTTCTGCTGGCTGGTGTTGAGTGAGGCGGTCCGGCAGTTGGTTTCCCGCAGCCGTTGAGCGCAGTGCCAATCCCGGCAGCTCCTGGAGCACGGCCGCGCATCCTACGTGCACAAGCTGCGATACTGAAGCAGAATGCGGCTCTATGTACTCTATGCCTTCGTCGCCTTTCTGGTCATCTATGCCAGAAAGGACTGGTTCGTATCGCTGTGCGGCTTGATGCTCATCACAGCAACTCAGGGCCATCCGGACATGCCGCGCCAGATATGGGGCATCACCGGCATGAACTGGTGGAATGTGGCCTTCATCGGGATCTTTGTCCCGTGGCTGCAGCAGCGCAGTGTGCAACGGGTTCCCATGGGCGTACCCCGCTGGGCGTTCGCCCTCTTCCTGGCCTACATGGCCCTCCTGGCGTTCGCCTGGTTTCGCGGCCTGTTGGGCCTGTCCGCAATCGGACGGACCTTCACCGCGTACCTGATGGACGATCTGCTGAATCCGATCAAGTGGTTGCTTCCAGCCATCATGCTCTTCGACGGGGCGCGCACCCGGGCACGCATGACTGCCGCCCTGGTCTTTACGCTGATCATACCGACGTACTACGGCTACAAGACGTGGCGCACGGCGCCGATGTCGAACCTGACCGCCGGCGGCTACAATGTGCGGGCCCGCTGGCGCATCGGCAAGAATGTCGGGTTTCACGCCAACAGCGTGTCCATGTGCTGTGCCGGCGGGTTCTGGGCAGCGTGGTCACTCAGCTCACTGCGCAAGAACAAATGGCGGTACCTGCTCATTGCACTCATGCTCACCTTCTGCTTTCTGGGCGTCGGGCTATGCCAGTCCCGGGCCGGATACTGGGCGCTGCTGGGTGTGGCGACGCTCTTCGCCATCTTTCTTTATCGATACCTCTTCCTTATGTTTCCCATTCTGCTCGCCCTTGTCCCTATCTACCTTCCCGGGATGATGGCCCGGTTTACCCTCGGCACAGGGATCGAGACCGCGTCCGGCGAGATTGTCGAAGATCAGG
Organism: uncultured Planctomycetales bacterium; assembly: GCA_964511155.1. Lineage (GTDB taxonomy): Bacteria > Planctomycetota > Phycisphaerae > UBA1845 > PWPN01 > JAAYDF01. Next base: position 22,681 of record CAZEEJ010000065.1, read on the forward strand.
ACATCAAATCAGCCAACCGCACCAAGTTCTGGCCGATTGTTCTTGCGGACATCTGGGAATCGCCGGTTTTCGGGCATGGGCGAAGAGCCATCTTCACTCGCCCGACCAAATGGAAAATTGTAGATGCTATTGGAAACTGCCCGGAGCATCCGCACAACGCCTACTTTGAGCAACTTCATGACGCCGGAGGACTCGGCCTGGCGGTGACGTTGGGCATATTCCTCTCCGCCATGGGAATCAGCATGCGACTCTGCCTGGATCGTAGCGATCCGCTGTACCGCTCGGTCGGCGGCGCATGTTTGGCCGCCACCGCGACATTGTTGATCATGAGCTATAGCGGTCAGTCACTCTGGCCCAAGGAGAACAACCAGATTGTCTGGTACTTCATGGCTCTGGCTTTGCGGACCTGGGTCGAACGGGGCAAAGGGCCGGAGGCCTTCGGGGGCGAGCCCGTGGGGCCAGGGCCTTACGCGATGGCTCCACACCCCGATCCGCATGGTCCGCCGATGTTCGCACCACCATACCGATGACGACTTCCGACCATCGATTGATCGCTTCACGTGCGGCGGCCTACGATGCCGTTTACACCCACTGGCGTTCGCACCGGTTTAGCTGTGCAGGCTACGAGGCCGGCATCCGGTTCTTCCTTGATACGGATGACGCTTCCCAGGGGTATCTCAACGGCGATGAGATTCGGTATGCGTACGAGATCCTAGGCGCGGACGACCTTGCGGGTAAGACGGTGCTGGATTACTGCTGCGGCACGGGGAAGAGCGCGATCTACCTGGCGTTGCGGGGTGCCCGGGTACAGGCTTTCGATTCCTCCCGGCAGGCGATCGCCATCGCCGGGGAGTCGGCTCGCCTCAGCGGTGTTGCAGATCGCGTTCAGTTTACCCTCCAGGACGCTCAACACCTGTCTTACCCCGACCGCTGCTTCGATGCCGTTTTCTGCCAATCAGCCTTGCACATCGTCATTGACTATCCGCGGTGCGCGTCCGAGGTGGCACGGGTACTCAAGCCCGACGGGACGGCGGTCTTCTGTGAAGAGGCTCTGGGGCATAACCCGCTGCTCGAGCCGATTCGGTGGCTACGACGCCGAAAGTACTCGGCCTGCGGTGGGCGAACGCTCACCTATGCAGATTTGAAGGCTTTTGGGACGCCTTTCCAGCAGGTGCGCATTTACCATTTTAACCTGCTTACGCAGATCAAGACCTTACTGGGAAACATCAGTCGGCAAGCATGGGTTGCGTCGGGTCTGCGACGATTCCGGGCGTGGGACAAAATGCTCCTGCGTCGGTGGCCAGCGTTGCAGCGCTGCTGCGGCAAGGTGGTGATCGCCTACGGCGACCCGCGGCCTCGGTGAGCAGGCTTCAGCATGACGGACTTCGTCTACCTCATGGCCGCCAGTCATTCCGGCTCGACCCTGCTGACGCTGCTCCTGGCGTCGCATCCCGACGTAGCCACGGTTGGCGAGACCTGTGCCGTACGGTGGTCCGGGGACGGAGACACGGGGCTGTGCAGTTGCGGTGTGGGCTTGGCCGGGTGCCCGTTCTGGCAAACGCTGGGGGAGCGTCTCAGCCGAAGAGGCATTGCCTGGGGACCTGATCGGTTCCGCACGGAATTTCAGGCGTCGCGCGGCCGACTGACGCAGCGCGTGTTGCGGGCCGAGTATCAGGGGCGAATGCTTGAGGCGGCACGCGATGCCTGCCTCGCACTCAGCCCCGTCTGGCGTGCGGAAGGGCCGGGCATCCTTCTGAACAACCGGGCGCTGATCGAGGAAACGCTCCACGTGCAGGGCGGCAAGGTGTTCCTGGATTCTTCGAAAGAGCCGCACCGGCTCAAGTTCTTCCTGCAAATGCCGACCCTACGGATCAAGGTCATTCACATGATCCGCGACGGGCGAGGCGTGATGAACAGTTATCTCACACGGTCTCACTGGTCGCCCGAGAGATCGGCCGACGAGTGGCGGCGAAGCATCGTTTCGGAGGAGCACATCCTTGACCGGCTCCGGCCGAAGCAGTACATACAGCTCCGCTATGAGGATCTGTGCCGGGAAATGGAAACTCACGTTGGGCGGGTGCTGGCTTTCATGGGACTGGATCCCGACCGCTGGGACCCGAACTTCAACGAGCACGAGCGGCACATCCTCGGCAATCGCATGAGGATGCGCAAGGACGTCAAGGTCCGGTTGAACGAGCAGTGGCGGAATGAGTTGACGCCGGAACATCTCCAGATGTTTGAGAGAATGGCCGGCGACCTCAATCGCAAGTACGGCTACGTGTGAACCACAGCGGTACTATGGAACACCTATGCCCGAATTGCACAATGCAGATCCTCTGACCGATGGGACGGCTCGCGACGGCGCCGACGAGCAGGCCTTGCGCGAGCCCGCCAGAGCAGCGGTCCCGATTGAGGAGTACTTCAAACGGTTTGACGGCGAGGAGCTGACCATCATCCGCCCCAAGAGCGGATGGCAACCCGTCGATCTGCAGGAAATGTGGCGTTACCGCGAGCTGCTATACTTTCTGATCTGGCGGGACCTCAAGGTTCGTTACCAGCAGACGATCATGGGAGCCGCCTGGGCGGTGATCCAGCCGGTCGTGAACATGCTCGTCTTCTCGGTGATCTTCGGTAAGTTCGCGGGCATGCCGTCGGACAACGTACCCTATCCGATTTTTGTGTATGCGGGCCTGCTGCCCTGGGGCCTGCTGCAGGGCGCCGTCACGGAGGCGAGCGGCAGCCTGATCGGCCAGGCCAACCTGCTCACGAAGATCTACTTCCCGCGACTGCTCGCCCCGATGGCGAAGATCGGCGGGCGACTCACCAACTTTCTCCTGAGCTTCCTGGTCTATCTCCTGCTCATGGCCTGGTACCAGATCCTGCCCGGGCCCACCATTGTGCTGCTGCCTTTGCTGGTGCTCCTGACGATCTTCACCGCCCTGGGCATCGGGTGCATCTTTGCCAGTCTGAGCGTGGCCTACCGCGATTTCGGGATCATCGTCCCGTTTGTCACCCAGATCTGGATGTACGTCAGCCCCGTGATCTACCCGCCGACGCTGCTGCCGGAGCAATACCGCTGGATTCTGTCGTTGAACCCTATGACCGGTATCATCCAGGCATTCCGCGCTTCGCTGATGAACCAGTCGATCGACTGGTTCTCGCTCGGGCTGGGCGCGCTGATCAGCACCGTGCTTTTCGTTTTTGGCCTGTTCTACTTCCGCCGTTGCGAGCGCCGCTTCGCGGACATCATCTGACGCCATGAGCAATCCCGCAATCATCGTTGACCAGCTCGGCAAACGGTACAAGATCGGCGTGCGCGAGAGCCGAACGGAACTCAAGCATCGCCGGCTGAGTGAGGCCCTGACGGGGCTGATTACCGCCCCGTGGCGCCGCTTCCGAACGCTCAGCGAGCAGACCACCGCCGAGAACGAGTTCTGGGCCCTCAACGACGTTTCCTTCGAGGTTCAGCCGGGCGAGGTCGTCGGCATCATCGGCCGCAACGGGGCGGGCAAGAGCACGCTGCTCAAGATCCTCAGCCGCATCACCGAGCCCACCAAGGGCCAAGCGATCATCCGCGGCCGGGTCGGCTCGCTCCTGGAGGTAGGAACCGGTTTCAACCCGGAGCTCACCGGCGGAGAAAACATCTATCTGAACGGTGCCCTTCTCGGCATGCGGAAGACCGAAATCGAAGCCAAGTTTGATGAGATCGTTGCCTTTGCAGGCATCGACAAGTTTCTGGACACGCCCGTCAAGCGTTACTCCAGCGGCATGTATGTCCGCCTGGCGTTCGCCGTGGCCGCCCACCTCGAGCCGGAGATCCTGATCGTCGATGAAGTCCTCGCCGTGGGCGACGCTGAGTTTCAGCGCAAATGCCTGGGCAAGATGAGCAGCGTGGCCAAGCACGGACGTACCGTGCTGTTTGTCAGCCATCAGCTTGCTGCCGTTGACAATCTCTGCAAGCGCGTGGCCATCCTGAAGAACGGCAAGTTGGACGCGGTTGGCGATCCCACGGCCATGATTCGCCGATACACCTCCGACTACCATCAGGCCCACGCCACTCCCCTTGCCGAGCGTATTGATCGCGAAGGAAGCGGAGCCTTGCGGCTTACGAACATTACCGTTGATTGCGATGATATTCACAATGCCCCGGCCGCGTATTCCGGGAGTCGGCTCACCTTCTCCATCAGCTATATCGCTCACCGATCCATTCGCCACCCGGTGTTTGTGCTCGGGATCTACGATTCATGCGGGTTACTGCTCATGCACCTGAACTCCCAGGCGACCGGGCTCGTCCTGGATCGCATTACCACGCATGGCCGGATTGCCTGCGTAGTCGCTCGTCTGCCCCTGCCGGTCGGCCAGTATTTCATCAACGCCGCCGTGAGCGAAGCCGGGATAGAAATGCTTGATCGCGTTGAGAATGCGGCAACGCTGGTTGTCGAGGCCGCTGATTTCTTCGGTACCGGGGATCTATTCTGTTCGCGGGCGGGGAGGTTTCTCCTTGACCATCAATGGGAAGTCCACTGAATCCCGGGATATTGCCGTGAGCAATGTTACCTTGACGCGCCCCTCACAATGCCGCCTTCACGCCGCGGCGAGCAGGAGCGATTGTC
>CAZEEJ010000066.1:0-27102 GCA_964511155.1 uncultured Planctomycetales bacterium
GGCGAGCTCTCTTCGAGCCTGAGCCTCAGAGCCGAAGGCAGCCGAGCCGTGGCGACCGACGACGCCGTAGCGGTCGCCCCCCGTGGCGACCGACGACGCCGTAGCGGTCGCCCCCCGTGGCGACCGGAGACGCGATCAGAGCCCGACCGTATTGTCAGACCCGCGACCCTATCATCAGAGCCGCGACCGTAAGGGAGCGGTTCCCCGGCGGGTGGCCCATCCCTGCGCAGCAAGGGTGGGCTCGCGATGATCGAACGCGTGCGAAAGCCTGCTTCGCCAGCAAGCCTTCCCTCATCCGCATCATCGTGAGCCCACCCATCGCGTTGCGATGGATGGGCCACCCGCCTTTCCCGCTTGACCTTCGACTTTCGGTTGGCCGATGTTACAATGGACGAAACCCCAGGGAACGAGGACCAATCATGACCCAGCATTCCGGCTTGGATCGGCGCGAGTTCATCAAATCACTGTCCCTGATCGCGGCAGGCAGCCTGGCGACTGCCGAACGGGCGTCCGCGGTAACGCCTGAGCCCGCGACCGGGAACCAGGCAATGCAATGGAGCCAGTTCTGGCGGCCCGTGCCGCAGAACAGGCTCAGCGAAGCCACGCGCGATCTGGCCCGCCGTGCACTGGCCGGCGAACACGGCCGAGCCATGGCGAACGCCTCGTTCGCCCTTGACCCACAGAGCGTCGAAGGACTCTCGCCGAACATGCGCTACGCCCGGGCCGCCCTGCTGATTGCCGAGCAGTCCCCGCTGCGCATCCTGCCCGGCGAGCGCATCGTCGGATCGGCCACCCTGGCCGAGGGGCCGAGACACGCCACCCCCGTCGCGCAGGTCGCCAGCGTCAGCCATACGACCATCGGCTTTCACCGCGTGTTGCAGGTCGGATACGCCGGCCTGCGCCGCCAGATCGCCGAGCGTCTCGCCCGCGGTGACCTCGATGACAAGGGCGTCGACCTGCTCAAGTCCATGGAGATGTGCCTCGACGCCGCCGCGATCTGGCACCGCCGTCATCTCGACGCGCTGAGCCAACTGGCCGAGCAGGCCTCCGGGCCGGAACGTGACCACTACCTTCGCGTCCGCGGTGCCCTCGAACGTGTGCCCGAGCACCCCCCGCAAAACTTCCACGAAGCCGTGCAGTCGCTCTGGCTCATGTTCGCCTTCCACCGGCTGATGGGGAACTGGTCCGGCATCGGCCGCATCGACGAGATGTTGGGGCCCTACCTGCAGCGCGACCTGGCCGCCGGGCGGATCACTCTCGACGAAGCCCGCGAACTCGTCGCCCATTTCTGGATCAAGGGCTGCGAGTGGATCGGAGCGACCAGCAGCTTCGGCGGGTCGGGCGACGCTCAGCATTACCAGAACATCGTGCTGGCCGGCGTGGATGCCGCGGGTCGCGAGGTTGTCAACGAAGTCACCTACCTCGTGCTCGACGTGGTCGAGGAGCTGCACATCAGCGACTACCCCATCGCCGTGCGGCTGAACCCGGACACGCCCGAGCGCCTGCTGCGACGCATCGCCGAGGTCCAGCGGCACGGCGGCGGCATCGTGGCTGTCTACAACGAGGACGTGGTCATCGCAGGGCTGGTCAAGCTCGGCTACCCGTTGGAGGAAGCCCGTACCTTCGCCAACGACGGCTGCTGGGAAACGCTCATCCCCGGCCGCACCACCTTCAGCTACGTGCCCTTCGATGTGCTGAGGATCCTCCAGCAGGCCATTTCCGCCGACGGTGAAGGCGAAATCGCCGAGTATCCCGATTTCGACAGCCTCTACCGGGCTTTTGTCGATCGCCTCGAACGCCGCGTTGACGAGCATCACGCCGGCGCCGACGGCTGGGCGATCGGCGACCACCCGGCACCGCTGATTTCGCTGTTCGTCGAGGATTGCATCGAGCGCGGCCGGGGCTACTACGATCGCGGCTCGCGCTACACCGCCCTCGCCCTGCACGCCGGCGGCATCGCCAATGCGGCCAACAGCCTGCTGGTGCTCAAGAAGCTGGTCTACGAGGATCGCTATCTCACCCTGCCTGAGCTGGTGACCATCCTGCGCAACGATTGGAAGGACCACGAGCACCTGCGGCGGCTCGTACTCAATCGCTTCGCTTTCTACGGCAACGACAACGACGAGGCCGACGCCATGGTCCGCCGCGTGTTCGATGACTATACCGCAGCCGTGGCTCGCATCCGCGAGCGCAACGGCGTCATCCGCCCGGCGGGCATCAGCACCTTCGGCCGCGAGATCGAATGGAGCCGCGGCGAGCATCCCCGGCCGGCCTCGCCCGACGGCCACCACCGCGGCGAGATCCTCGCCACCAACTGCTCGCCTTCGCCCGGCACCGACACCCAGGGCCCGACCGCGGTCATCAAATCGTACTGCAAGCTCGATTTCAGCAAGACGCCCAACGGGGCCACGCTGGAACTCAAGATGCACCCGGCCAGCGTCAAAGGGGAGCGCGGCGTGGACGCGATGGTCGCCCTGATGCGCAGCTTCGTCCGCCTCGGCGGCTGGTTCCTGCACATCGACGTGGTCGACTCCGCCATGCTGGTTGATGCCCAGCGCCACCCGGAGAAGTACCCGAACCTCCCCGTGCGCGTGGCCGGCTGGTCCGCCCGCTTCGCCACCCTGGACAAGAACTGGCAGGACATGATCATCGCCCGCACGCAGCAGATGGTGTGAGAATGACGAATTGACCGGGATCATCTTCAACATCCAGCGGTTCTGCACCTCCGACGGCCCCGGCATCCGCACCACCGTATTTCTCAAAGGCTGCCCGCTCCATTGTTCGTGGTGCCACAACCCGGAATCCCAGGACCGCGCGCCCGAGATGATCTTCCACCGCCGCCTGTGCATCGGCTGCGATGCCTGTGCCGCGGTGTGCCCCCACGGCTCCGCCCGCCAAACCCTGCCCGAGCGGACCGCAAACCCGGACCTCTGCGGCGACTGCCTGGCCTGCGCTTCCATCTGCCCTGCCGGGGCCATCGAACAGAGCGGCACGGCCTATGCCATCCCCGAGGTCCTTGGCATCGTCGAGCAGGACCGCGTGTTTTATGAGGAATCCGGCGGCGGGATCACCCTCTCCGGCGGCGAGCCGCTGCTCCAGTTCGACTTCGTCCGCCAACTCCTCGCGGCCGCCAGGGCCCGCCGCCTGCACACCTGCCTGGAAACCAGCGGTGCCGCCCCCTGGTCGAAACTCGCGGCCATCCTGCCGCTGGTCGATCTGTTCCTCTGGGATGTCAAAGACACCGAGCCCGGCCGACACCAGACTGCGACCGGTGTAGCCTCGGGACCATTGCTCGATAACCTGCACCGGCTCGACCAGGCCGGCGGCGCGACCGTCCTCCGCTGCATCCTGATCGACGGCGTCAATCTCGATGAAGCCCATTTGGCCGCCCTGGCCCGACTCTACCACAGTCTGCACCACGCCCGCGGCCTGGAACTGATCCCCTACCACCCACTCGGCGAATCCAAGTACGCCTCCCTCGGCCGCCGCCCTCCCGAAACCACCATGCGCCCGCCCGACCCCCGTCAGATGCAATGGGCAATAACCACCCTCCGCAGCCGCGGCGTCCCCGCCGACGTGCTATAGAAGCCAAGACGTCTGACGCCGCACAACAGCTACACGCCTGATTCGCCAGCACACCCCATCGTCCGGCTTGCCTCTTCGCGGGGAAATTGCACAAGTCTTGATTGCACAGCATCTTCGGCGCCGCGCCACAACGCCTTCGAAGATCCGCGAGCAAAACCCACCTCCCGGCTTGCCTCGTCGCGCCAAGAGCCACCCCAGGCGATCTGCGCTCCGTCGGGTTTATCCCGGTGCCGGGATCAACCCGCGTCCGTGACCGTTGAAGGGGCACCTCGGATTCGGCTGGCAAGACGGTTCCGTGCTAGGCAATCGAGTCCAGCAGCCCGGCCCACCCGTCATGTCCACGCCAAGGATCAGGTTTCGCCGGGTTTGCTGATCCAGGCGGCGTCGGGCAATTGCAGGTCGAGAATCAGCTCTTCGGGCTTGAAATACAAGGCGATCTCAGTGGCGGCGGACTCGGGGGAGTCGCTGCCGTGGACAAGGTTGTAGGTGGTACTGGCGCCGAAGTCGCCGCGGATGCTGCCGGGCTCGGCGTCAAAGCCGAAGGTCTTGCCCATGAGCTTGCGGCAGACGGTGATGGCCCGTGGGCCGGCGATCACCATGACGACCACGGGGCCGGCGGTGATGTAGTCGATGAGGCCGGGGTAGAAGGGCTTGCCGTGGTGGACGGCGTAGTGTTGTTCCGCGAGGGGCCGGGAAATGCGCACCAGCTTCATGGCCGCGAGGGCGAGACCCTTCTCCTCGAAGCGTTGGATGATGCGGCCGACGAGGCGACGTTGGATGCAATCGGGTTTCAGGATGATTAAGGTTTGTTCCACGTGATGTACCTTTCAGGTGTCTGTGGCGAAGAGGTAAGTGTTCGTCGCGAAGAGGCAAGCCGGTAGCAGGGTTTGCCCGCGAATGGTCGGGTTCTGTTGTTGCGTGGACAGTTTCTCCTTGCAGGAATCAACATCTTGATCAGTGCTTGTGTCGGCTGGCATCACGCGTATCCGCTTCGTGCCGCCCGGACCATGGCGTGGATGTTGGCGGGGGGCACCGCCTGCCCGTCGAAAGTGCAGCCCGGGGTAATCATGAGGGGGCGGTCCTTGGCCTGGCGCAAAGCGTCGCGGACCTCGGCGGCGCAGTCTTCGGGCGAACCGCTGGGCAACGTCGTGAGATTGTCGACGCCGCCGGCAAGCGCGGGTGTCACGCGGTCACGGGCGTAGGCGATGCTGGGCCCGGCGGCGCGGTCGGCCCAGTTGAGTACGTGTACGGGGTACTGGGCGAAGCCCTTGAAATCCAGGGGGCGGCCGCAAATGTGCAACACATTGAAGGCGGCGTGGCGGACGGCCTCGAGGATGATCAGGTCGGCGGGGCGGACGACGTCGCGGTAGGTATCCTTGCCGTTGGCCGGCCGATCCACCCAATCATCGCGGACGGAGAGGAAGATGCCGTTGGCCCCGGCCTTGATGCATTCGTGGGCGAAGGCGGCCTGGGTCTGGCCGACGGCCAGGACGGCGGCTTGTACGGCAGAACGGTCCTCCTTGATCAGAGCGGTCAGAACATCGTCGCGTTCATCCGTGCCGTCCAACTTGGGCGGGCCGTGCACGTCGCTCGGCGAGCGCGTGAGCTGGCGGAGAACGGCCCACGGGTTGAACACGGTGGTGCAGGTGGGTACGTCGGGCCCGAGCCGGCGGGTGAGGGCACGCAGGACGTCGAGCTGTGCGGCCAGCGGGCCGGTGTCGCCGGGCTGGGGCGTGATCTTGCGCAGGTCGGCGGCGGTTTGGAGGACAGTCAGCGGCCCCCGGGGGTAGTGGTGGTCGTTCATGACCTTGAGGAAGTCAAGGTCGTAGGTTTCGAAGTGCCGCAGGTGGGCATCGACGGCGGCCTGGCCGGTGATCTCTCCTGGAGGGAAATGGTGCCAGCAACTGACCGGCGGGCAGTCCGGCCGGGTGTTGCGGATGACGGCTTCGACGCGTTGGCGTTTGGTCATCATGGTCGCTGCACTGTAGGCGCAGTGATGGGATGGGTCAAGATTGGCGGGCGGCGGCGATGAGGGCGTCGGCACCATTGGCGCGGAGGCGGCCTAGCACTGAGGCGGCCAGATCACGCCAGCCGGCCGATGGCCCGTCGGCGACGGCTTCGAGACGAGAGGCGCCCCGCGGGTCCAGAACGACGGCCCGGCAGCGGAGCGTGTCGGCCTCGAGAGTCGCGAGCACGCCGACCGGTGCGCGGCAGCCGGCGTCCAGGCCCGCCAGGATTTGTCGTTCGCAGGATACGGCCAGTGCCGTGGGTTCATGGTGGATCGCCGTCAGCCAGGCCGCCACGCGTTCATCGCCGATGCGGCCCTCGAGCGCGAGGGCCCCTTGCCCCGGGGCGGGGACCATGAAGGATTCATCAAGCGGGTGGACGGCTTCATGGGCCAATGCCGCCCGGTTGAGGCCGGCCATCGCCAGTACCGCCCCGACACAGTCGCCTCGCCGCACCTTTCGGATGCGCGTGTCGACGTTGCCGCGGAGGGCGACGAAGTGCAGATCGGGGCGATGATACAGGAGCTGGGCCTGCCGCCTGAGGCTGCTGGTGCCGATGGTGCTTGCCTGGGGAACATCCTGGAAGGGGCGGCCGTCGGCAGAGACCCAGGCGTCGCGAGGGTCTTCGCGGACCGGCCAGGCGAGCACGTCCAGCCCCTCGCCCAGATCCGTGGGCAGGTCCTTGGCGGAGTGAACGGCCAAGTCGATCGTCCCGGCCCGCAAGGCCTGTTCGAGCTCCTCGGTGAACAAGCCCTTGCCGCCGATGTCAGGCAGGGGCTGGCCCTGCTGGCGATCGCCCGTCGTGGTGATGATCTCGACGCGGATGTCGAGGTCCGGATGAGCCGTTCGCAGCCGATCGGCCACCCACCCGGTCTGTGTCCGGGCGAGCAGGGAGCCGCGTGTCCCGAGGACCAGCGAGCGGGATGGGGGCGAAGTAGTCACTGCATGGCCCGGATAATAGCTTCGGTGAAGCTCTGGGTGGAGCCCTTTCCGCCGATATCGGGGGTGAGATTCTCGGGGTTGGCTTCGAGGAGGACGGCGTCGTAAGCGTTACGGATGCGTTCTGCGGCGGCGGTCTCGCCCATGAAGTTGAGCATCATGACGCCGCTCATGATGCAGGCCAGCGGGTTGGCGAGGCCCTTGCGGGCGATGTCGGGGGCGGAGCCGTGCACCGCCTCGAAGACCGCGCAGGTCCTGCCGATGTTCGCTCCGGGAACCACGCCGAGGCCGCCGACCAGCCCGGCGGCGAGGTCGCTGACAATGTCGCCATAGAGGTTCTCAAGCAGCAGCATGTCGAAGCGCGAGGGGTCGCTGACCAGTTGCATGCATCCGTTGTCAATAATGAGTTCGTCGTAAGCTATGCGGTCGGCGTATTCCTTTTCCTTGCCGACCTTGCGCACGCAGCGCAGGAACAGGCCGTCGGACATTTTGAGGATGTTGGCCTTATGGAAGACGGTGATCTTTCGGCGACCGCGGGAGACGGCGTAGTCGAAGGCAAAGCGCCCAATCCGGGTGCAGGCCTTTTCGGTGGCGATTTTGAGGCTCTGCACCACGCCCTCGACGATCTCATTCTCGATGCCGGAGTAGAGCCCTTCGGTGTTCTCACGAATGATGATCAGATCGACGTTTTCGAAGCGGGTCTTGATGCCGGGCAGCGAGCGAACGGGGCGGACGGCGGCGAAGAGGTTGAGGCGTTTGCGGAGCTGGACGTTGACGCTGGCGTGGCCTCCACCGATAGGGGTGGTGGTCGGCCCCTTGAGAGCCAGGCCGTGCCCTTCAATCGAGGCGATGGTGCGTTCGGGGAGGACGCTGCCGCAGAATTCGAGGGCGGTGGCACCGGCGGGCAGGAGCACCCATTCAATATCCACCCCCGAGAGATCAAGGACCTGGCGTGCCGCCGAGGTCACCTCGGGGCCGATGCCGTCACCTGGGAGCAAACATACGGTATGGGTCATCGTGGGACATCCTTTTTGGACGCACAGGTACCGATTCCGCTTGCGTTCTCGCCGCGGTGTGCGATTATAGCCGGGCGTTGCCGGGGAGCAATGAGGGGGGCGAGTGATGGGGCCGTGGCAGGATCGGCGGGGTGCCCAAGGCGAGCGGCGAGGGCTATCCCCGCCTTGGGCGCAAGGAACGCGACGGTACGTCCATCAACAAGTTGACTCGGTCCGCCGTCCCCGCCCTTCTCCCGGCAACGCGTCGGGGAAGCCCGGCGGCTCGCTGAAGCGCGAGCGGATGCGTGCGCGGTCCGATCGGCTCTACGTGCCGCACTGCTCAAAGAGCAGTGGCACACGGGAGGTGTTGCCGATGCGGGTATGGCAGATGCTTGTGGCGGCGGCGCTCGCCGATGGGCCGAGCAGGCTGCGATTCAGCGTGCGGGATGACGACTCGCGCGGCGTGCCGGATGATACGGGCGGCGTCCTCGATGAGGATGCGCGCGGCGTGCTGGCGGGCCTGGAGTCGCTGGGCGTCGGTATTCGCGTGCATGAGCCGGTGGGCAAGCTTGAGGTCCAAGGCGTCGGCGGTCATTGGTCCGCGGGGGACGCACGGCTCGACGGTTCATCCCCGACGGCGGCGTGGGCCCTGGCTGCCGCGTGCGCGGTGGGCGTCGGGCGCTACGAGGTGACCTGCCCACAGCCCGCATCCGACACCGCCGGGCTGGTGCATGCGCTGCACGATTTGGGGGTCGGCATCGGATACGCGGATCAGGAGAAAGGCGTACAGATCACCTTGCTTGCCCGGGGACTCGCCGGGGGCACGATCAGGCTGCCGGCGGAAGCGTTACCGCCGTGGTGGCCGGCGGTGCTGCTCGTGGCACCGTACGCCCGTGAGGATGTCTTCGTGGACGCACCGCCCGAGGCCGGCGTTCGGGAGCATTCGGCGGGGACGCTGGCGCTGATGGAGCGCTTCGGAGTGACCGTCATCGCCGATCGTGGGGGGCGAATGATTATTCCCGCTCCGCAGCGCTACCGAGGTGTGGAGATGTGAGCGCCGGTTTCGCGGCGAAGGGTCGGTTTCGTCGCGAAGAGGCAAGCAGGTTGCAGGTCTTGTTCGCGAAGGATGTTCTTACTTGTCACATCACGTTGTTCCTGCTGTCCTTACGGATCGGCGTCAGCGGAACTGCTTGCGGACGACGATATCGAAATTGGTGACCATGGAGCGATAGGTGCCGGCGACGATGGCCCCGTAGAGGCCCAGGGCGATGACGGTGCCGACGGCCAGCAGGACGGAGATGGCCTGCGGGGTGAGCCCGGTAGCGGCACCGCTGCCGGTCATGATCTGATCGGGGTCGAGGATCCAGATAACGGCCGTCACGAAGGTCAGCGGGGCGATGATCGCTCCGACCTCCGAGCTGGCACCGATGGCCCCATACCCGCAAGCAGCCAATCCGAACGCCGCGACGACCAGGATGCCCATGGCCGCGAGTACGGCCTGCACCGACCGGGCGCTCTTGAGCGACATGTGCAGGCCGACCATGCAGGTGAAGGCCGCGTAGACCGCCAGGAGCGGTGGCAGGATGCATGCGGAGGTGAGGCCGACCAGCGGCGGATCCTTGCCCCGGAACCAGTCGAACAGCGCCACCGCGAGCACGGTCGCGGCCGGCACGCTCATCAGCGGCACGGCGAAACTGACCAACCCGCGGAGCTTCCCCCAGATGATGTAGCGGCTGGTGAGCGGGGTGGAGGTCAGCAACTCCATGGTGCCGTCGTCGCGTTCGCGAGTGATCGCGGTCGCCGCAGTGTTGGCCGCCATGAATAGCACGACGACGAACTCGACCATGACGACGCCGACCAGCCACTGGCGGGCGGACGCCGTACTGGAGAATTCGCCACTGCCGTAAACGATAAGCAGAATGAGGCCCGCGGTGATACCGCCGAGGAGGTAGGAGTGCCGCATCAGGCCGCTGCTGGCGGCCGTGCCCTGGGTCACGGCCTCGCGCCAAGCGACGGGATTGCTCCAGACGTACCTTGCCCGCCGCGTGGTGCGGTGCCTGCGAAACAGACGGGCCAGCCAGCGCTTGGCGATGACGGCCGCGCCGGCCTCGCCTTGCTTGACGCCCCGGCGGACGAACAGCGTGGCGATTCCGATGAACACCGCGGACACGAAGAAGGTCATCAGCATGTAGGCCGCGTAAGGCGCCGCGAGCATGAGGTTGAGCGGCCAGGTGTAATCCAACACCAGCATGGCATCCGGGGGAAGGGCGCTGTTGAGAGCGGTCGCCAGCGCCCAGTAAGGATGGACCAAGGCCAACCAGGTCATGCCCTCACTGACGCCGGGGACAATGGACTCGGGGACATAGGTCTGGGGCAGCCACCCCAGGCCGAGGCCCACCGCCAGGAAGAAGGCGATGCCCACGTAGAACGAGAACACCGTGCCGCGCGTGCCCACGCGCATCACGCTGATGAGGATGGCCAGCGCTCCGGTCACCATGGCCGTGCAACCGGCGATACCGAAGCTCAGGAAGATCTCACGGCTGGTGACGCCGCCGAAGAGCATGGTGATGCAGAAGACGGGCAACCCGGCAAGCATGAGGGTGATGACGAAAAAGAGGCGGCTCATCAGCGAGCCGAGCACGATCTGGGCGTTGGTCAGCGGGGTGGTGAGCAGGACGTTGAAGGTCTCGGCGTCCTTTTCCTGCGAAATGGCCCCCGCGGTGAAGATCGGGGCCAGGAGGCAGGTCATGGCCAACTGCAACACGGAGATCAGCTCGAATACGCGGGAGGAGCTTTTGGCCAACTCGACCAGGGACGAGCTGACGCCCTGGACGTACTGGGAAACGAGGAGCACGCAGAAGAGGATCGCGAGGTAGCCCGCCCGGATCCAGAGATGCTGAATCCGACGGCTGCCGCCCTGGACGACGCGCACGACGATGGGGTTGGCGGGCAAAAGCCGCCAAAGCCAGAAGCCCAGTTCCTCGAAGATCGGCTTCATGCGGGCACCGTCGTCACACCTCGTCGCGAAGAGGCAAGCCCGGTCGTGAGTTCTGCTCGCGAGTCGGGCAGGTTATCAGCATGCGAGTGCTAACGCCGCCCCAGGCCGAGCATCTGCATGTCCAGGTCGTCCAGGTCCATACCGTGTGCCTCCGACCGCTCGCGCAGCGTCTGGACCCCGGCGGCCCGCTGCTCGTCCGTCGCGAGGGCCAGAACCTCATCGCGGAACCGGTGATCGAGCTCGGACACGGGGGCGATCAGCTCCTGATACTCCCGCTCAAGGTGGTAGATCCAGGGCGCAAGCGGTTCACGGCCCAAGGACCAACGCAGGTGATACTTCATGCGGTTCTCGCGGCACCGTTCCCGCCAGGAAGCAGTCATCAGCGCTTCAGCCCGTCCCCGATACTCGGCCAGTATCCGCCCGGCCTCCGCGGTCTGCTCCGCGGTAAACTCGAAGAAACGCGACGTTTCCTGAACGTAAGCCGCCCAGTTGGTCGGCGACAGCCTCCGCAGGTCATCCTCCGCGCGGCGGTGGGCCCGACGAAGAGCCGGCCTTCCTCTTGGCGAACGTCCCTGGGCGCCGGAGCCGCCCTCCTCCTCGTCGATCTCGGCCAAGGTGCGGAAAATGTCCTCGCCTTCCTTCACGTCCCCGTCCGCCCAGCGCTTCATGACCTCTTCGAGACGATCCACCCGCCGAAAGTCGCCGCGCAGCCGCTCCTTCAGTTGCTCCCACTGCTTGTCGGACAGCAGCGGCCGGGCATCCCGCGCAAAGTCCTGCATGAAGTTCCTGACCACCGGGAGCAATCCCTCGGTCCGCTCCGCGAACTGCTGGCTCATTTCCGGGGTAAACGCTCGCCCGCGCATCTCGAGCATGGATTCGATGCTGAACTCGATCAGGTCGGACGCCTGCTCGCCGTGGTTCGCGGCCATGTCGGTGAGGCGGTCCGCCACCCGCCGGCTCAACTCGTCCTCCTGCCGTTCGTTGAGACTCACGTCCTTGCCCAGATCCTCCTGCAGCCAGCGCCGGCTGAAGATCCGGGCCAGATCGGGCGTCATGCGCAGGCCGTGGCGCGTCGGGGTCATGAGGTCGGCGGGCAGTTCTACCGCCGGTGGAGGCTCGTGCTCGCCGACGGTCTGTGCCCATACGCCGCCCCCCGACCCCAGGCCGATCCACAGCATCACCAGTATCGCAGTCCGCCGCGTGCTCATGCTTCATTCCTCAGCGTGCGTTTTCGAAGTCCTCGATCTCTGCGTCGGCTTCATCATCCTGGGGTGCGGTCTGCGTCGTTTCCGGCTCGCCGTTCGCCGGTTCGAACCCCCTGTCAGCGAGCATCCCGAGAAGCCGCTTCTCCGCCGCGGCTCGCTGGATCTGCGTGGGGATGCCGTCGATCCGTCGCTTGAGGTCGGCCTCGAGGGTTTCGATCGGATCGGCCATCCGGGCGAACTCCCGCTCCACCCGATGCCGCAACGGGTGGGCCGGCCCCACGTTCAGTTGATCCAGCATGTTGAACCACACGCGATTACGCATAACCCGCTCCCGCCAATCACCGGGCTTGGTGACCGTTTCGACCCGCTCCATGCACTCGCGAAGGATGGAGTCCGCGGTGCTGGCCTGCGACTCGTCCAGCGCGTAGAACTGCTTGGCATCCTCCACGTAACGGGCCCAGCCGGCCCACGCCCCGTGGTCCACGTCGCGCTCGGCCGCCTGGCGGGCATTGTTGTAGGCTTGCGAGCGGCCCTCCGCGTCGGGCTTGAGGTCCTGGTCGTCACTGAAGGGATCCTCGGAAGGACGCACCTCGCCGCGCGACCAGCGCTCCATCGTCTTCTCGAAGGCGTCGAGCGCGGTGTTGAGGGCCATGAGATCCGCGCCCAGCTTGAGTTGCTGCCGCATCTCCAGTTTCGGCCGCACGTCCTGCCCGATGCCGTTGAATGCCTCGCGGAGTTGCGGCATAATCGGCGCGAGCGCCTCGCCGAGGGCTCGGCCGGTCTTGGGCTTGATGCCCGGCGGCCCACCGAGGCTGTCGTCCTCGATCTCCGCTTCGATCATCCGCGTGATCATGGTCTCGAACACTTCATGGTAGCCCTGGCCGTCCAGTTGGTGAGCGAGGGTCATGAAGCGGCGGGCGACCTGCTCGCTGAGTTCGTCCACGTGTTCGGGGGCCAGGCTGTACCGCTGGACGGCCACGTCCTCGGCGTAGATCCGCCCCAGGGCCCGGGCCATACCCGGGGTGAAGCGGATGCCCGGTCTGGCAGACGCCTCGCCGCCGGGGGGACGGGCTTCCTGCCCCCAGGCCGACAGGCAGCAGCCCGCCAAACATGCCATTGCGATGGCATACGCTAACCGCCTCGGGATCATCATGACAAAAACCGCCTTCTCACTGCTCACGCCTCACGTCTCCCTTTCCCCGCTACTGGACGATTCCCTTGGTCAGTCGCAGGAACGCCGTCTCCAGGTTGACCTCTTCCTCTTTCAGTTCGGTGATGGCCAAGCGGTTCTCGATGAGCGCCCGGGCCAGGAAGGAGAAGTCGTGTACCTCTCCGGCCAGTTCGACCGAAAGCTTGCCGTTGGATACCTGCACGCTCTTGACCGCCTCCAGCCGCTGCAGGACTTTGGTGGCCACGTCGCTGTGGTCCGCGACGCCGACCTGGACGCGGGTGCCCATCTGCGCCCGGCGGGTGACTTCGCGGACCGAGCCGTGGAAAAGCAGCTCGCCTCGTTCGATGATCCCCACCGTCGAGCAGAGCTCCGCCAACTCGTGGAGGATGTGCGAGCTGATGACGATGGTCTTGCCCATGCGGTGGAGTTCCTTGAGCAGCTCGCGGATTTCGATCCGGGCACGGGGGTCCAGTCCGCTGGCCGGCTCATCGAGCAGGAGCACTTTCGGGTCGTGCAGGAGCACGCGGGCGATGCTCAGCCGCTGCTTCATGCCGCGCGAGAGCGAGTCGACCAGGGCCTCGCGCTTATAAGCCAGGTCGGTCAGATCGAGGATGTCGCCCACGATGCGTTTGCGTTGCTGCCCGGTGATGCCGTAGGCGGACGCGAAGAAGTCCAGGTACTCCTGCACCACCATGTCGCTGTACGCGCCGAAGAAATCGGGCACGTACCCGATCAACGGGCGGATCCTGCGCGACTGGTAGCCGACGACGTGTCCGCAAATCCGGGCCTCGCCCCAGGTGGGCTGCAACAGGGTGGCGAGGATCTTGATCGTGGTCGTCTTACCCGCTCCGTTGGGGCCGATGTACCCGAAACATTCCCCCTCCTCGATGTTGAGGTGGAGGTTGTTCAGGGCGACGAGATCGCCGTATCGCTTCGTCAGGTTGATGGTTTCGATGATCACGGCTGATGCGTCTCGCAACGTCCGGCCCGGTCAGGGCTCAGTCCTGGATCGGCACGGCGATCCGGTACATGATCTCGGGTTCGCTGGGCGTGATCGCCCGCCAGGGGTCCTGCGACCTTTCCGACCGCCGATAGCATAACCGCACGGGGCCCGGTGACCTACTGAAGCCCACGAATAGAGCGGTATCGCGCATCACCTGGGCCGACCGATCCAGTCGGTGCCCGTAATGGCGGATCACTTCGTAGTGCTCGCTGACCATCCGCCGGACGTCGATCTCGCTGTGGAAAGTCAGCACCAGTAGTGCCCGCTGGAAGTTGAGCATACCCGGATCGGGCCTTTCCTGCTCACGGCCGGCAGCGTCTGACCGGGCCCGCGCGATGAGCTGACCCAGCCAGTCGTTCTCCACCAGCGTTGCCAGTTGTCGCCGCGGGGCGCGCTGGGGACCGGAGCCCGGGGGGGCGGCAGCCTCGCTTCGCTCCTGCAGCGTCTGCCAGGTCAGCCGCTGACCTTCCGGCAGATTCCCCAACCGGTAGGCTTCCATTCCCAAGTCGCGGTAGCTCTGGCCCGGCAGCGGGTCACGAGCGGCGACCACCAGCCAGCAGTTGGTCAAGTCCGTTCCCAGGTTGTTCTGCAACCAGCTATCGGGGCGCAACTCGATGGTTCCCTGCCGCAGGCGATACAGGGCGCCGTCAAGCCGACCCTCGAGCTGACCCTGCCAGTGGGCCTCGAACTGTTTCAGGGTCGCCCGCAAGGGCAGGGATCTCAGTTGCCCCAGGGCGGCCACGGCCTCATAGCGATCCGCCGCGGCGAAGCCGTCCGTCCGATCGCTGACCGGGGGCAACGCCCGAATCGAACAGAATGGTTCAGTCAACCGGTCCGGGGCAGCCGCATCCCGCGGCACGCGGAGATCCACGCGGATGTGCGCGGGAGCCTTGAGCCCCAGGAAGCTGACGGCGGTCGCCTCCTCGGTCCCTGCCCGCCCGTCCACCACGGACACCTCCTGCACCCGGTAGCCGATGCCGCGCAACCAGCGCACGGCCACGATGCTGACCAGGCTGGCGGCCAGAGCCACCCCCGCGAACGCGACCCAGGCGTGCCGTTCGATTCGCCGGCGACGAAGCCAGGCCCAACTGCCCGCGGTGGCGATCAGCAAGTAGACGATCACGAACGCGATGGCTACGAACAGGTACAGCCAGGCCGTGACCCCGAACGACGTCATCCGGGTGATGAACCCAAAGAGGTCGACTTCGACTCGCCAACCCATGCCGGGGTCGGGATCGGCCGGTTGCCGCCTGACGCTCAGCAGCTCGCCCAGCATGGCCACCTTCCGCCTGCTGGCCTGCAGCAGGTCGCGCAGCTCCGCCGCGACCAGTACCACTTCGCCCCGACCGCAGGGCCGACGCGCCACCAGCAGCAGGTCGTCGCTCGACGCCTCGCCTGCCTCCGCCGTGCTCTGAACGGCGGGTACCAGGATCGTCGCGCCCGCCAACAAATCCTGCCGCCTGACGGGGCAGTACGTCAGGGGTGGGTCCAGCCGTCCCCCCTGCCCGTCAAACGCTCCAACACCCAACCACTCTGAAAGCCAAGCCGGCGGTTCAGTCATCGTCTCGATGCCCCGCAGGGTCACCGGCAGGATCTCGCGGAAGCCCTCACGGTTGACCAGCTCCCAGTTCCGGCTCACCGCCAGGATGAGCGTCCCGCCACGACGCGTCCATTCCAGCAGGGCACTCCGCTGGGGCAGATCCAGGATCGACGGATCGGCTCCGTCCCAGATAATCACGTCCGCGAGGTCCAGGCCGGCCGCGGCGTCAGGTAAATCGCCCGGCGAGCTTCGGGCCACCACCAAGTCATCCCGGGCCTGTTCGTCGCGCAGCAGTTCCTTGAGCAGGGTGAGCGGAACGGGCGAGATATCCAGGATCACGCGGTACCCCGGAGGCGTCTGCATCAGTTGGCCGGGCGGGAGCAGTTCGCGAACCGGCCGGCCCTGGTCGTCATGAAGTTCGGCGAACTGGCCGGTCGAAGTGTAGACGCGGACCCTGAAGTTCTCGCCTTGCTGCGATAGCCCTGCGGGAACGTACAGAAAATACCGCCGTGTGCCTTGGACCACCACCTCGCGCCGGGCGAGAACCTCATCGCGATCGCGGTCCGGCTGCCGCACCTCGATCACCCCTTCAAAGCGGTCGCGCTCGTCGTTGGCGAGCTCCACCAGTACGGGCGTCCAGGTTCCCGGCCGGTAGTGATGGGCTCCTTGTTCGTAGTCGCTGGCACCGCTGCCCGGGAAGCCCACGTACACCACACGGCCGCGAAGATGCACGCCCGCTGCCGGGCCCGGCAGCAGCAACAGGCACATCACCGCCAAGCCAATCGCAGAACACCGCCCCAACAGAGCGGATATCGCCGGAGCCGCGGACACCGGGCGTCGGCCCTCGCAGGGGTGCGCGGAGGCCGCTTTGGCCGGTGTGGAGCCAGGCTTTCGGGATGCACTCATCGGCGTACCCACCGTTCCGCCCCGTCGTGGTTCCGCTGTATCTACACGGTTACCCGTCTCCGGGTTTCAACCCCGTCTCCCTCCCCCGGTCTCGGATCCGCCACCGTCTGCCGGTTTCGTCCCCGCCGCCATTGTATGAACCGGCGCGGTAACCCTCAATGCCGCTTGCCCGTGGTGGGATAAGCTGCCCCGCCGGGGTGCGCGGTAGCTGACTGGACTTGAGCGACGGGGGAGGGCAAAATGATGGGCTGTTTGTCGGGTATCGTGTGGTTATGGAACAGGGAAGGTAGATCGAGCATGGCCAAGAAGACGATCGCGGACGTGAATGTGAAGGGCAAGCGGGTTCTGATGCGGGTGGACTTCAACGTGCCGCAGGATGCCGCTGGGGCGATTACGGACGACCGGCGGATCCGGATGGCGTTGCCGAGCATCCAGCATGTGCTCAAAGGCGGCGGCCGGCTCATGTTGATGAGCCACCTGGGCCGGCCGGAGGGCAAGGACCGCCAGGCCGACCAGCAGTGGACGCTGGCCCCGGCAGCCAAGCGGCTGGGCGAACTGCTCGGTCAGCAGGTAGCCTTTGCCCCGGACTGCGTCGGGCCGGAGGTCGAGAAGCTCGTGAATGGACTCAAGGACGGTCAGTGCCTGCTGTTGGAGAACGTCCGCTTCCACGCCGCCGAGCAGATCAAGGACAAGAAGGCCAAGGACGACCCGGCCCTCAAGCAGACCAAAGAAACCTTCGGGCGGCAACTGGCGGCCCTGGCGGATGTCTACGTGAACGACGCGTTCGGGACGTGCCACCGGGACAACGCGAGCATGTTGACCGTGCCGCAACAGATGGCCGGCAAGCCGCGGGTGGTCGGTTTCCTGGTCAAGAAGGAACTCGAGTACCTCGGCGATGCGCTCAACAAGCCCCAGCGGCCGTTCGTGGCCATTCTGGGCGGCAAGAAGGTCTCGGATAAGATCGGGGTCATCGAGGCCCTGTTGAGCAAGTGCGACGCCGTGCTCATCGGTGGAGCGATGAACTACACCTTCATGCTCGCCCAGGGTAAGAAGGTCGGCGGCAGCCTGGTCGAGGCCGACAAGGTCGAGGAGGCCCGGCGGCTGCTGCAACTGGGCGGCGACAAGCTCAAGCTGCCGCTGGACGTGGTTGCCGCCGCGGAGTTGAAGGCCGGCGTGGCCACTCGGGTGGTCGAGGGCGATATCCCCGACGACCTGAGCGGGTTCGACGTCGGGCCCAAGACCGTCGAGGCCTACAAAAAGATCATCGCCTCGGCCAAGACGATCGCCTGGAACGGGCCGATGGGCGTCTTCGAGGTCAAACCGTTCGATACGGCCACCTTCGCGATCGCTCATACGCTGGTCGACGCTACCGCCAAGGGGGCCATCACCGTGATCGGCGGAGGCGACAGTGCCGCCGCTGTCGAACAGGCCGGCCTGGCCGACAAGGTCAGCCACGTGAGCACCGGCGGCGGCGCCAGCCTCGAGTTCATGGAGGGCAAGCCCTTCAAGGCCGTCGACGTGCTGGACGAGGCGTGAAGCTTCCGGCTCCCGCACTGAGGGCTTGCCGCATCAGCCGTTGCGCATCTCGACCGCTACCGGCATCGCTGCCGTAGCCACGTGGTGAGTTCTTCCTTGCGCATCCGTCCCGACGCGACGGCCAGGGTTACAGCTTCGAGTTCCTCGGGGCCGGGTAGCTGCTGAACCCCGTTCACCTTGAGGAACACCAGGGCGGACATGACGCCTGTGCGCTTGTTGCCGTCGTGGAACGGGTGGTTCTGAACGATGTGAAAGAAGTAGGCTGCCGCCATGGCGGCAAGGTCCTCATGAAGGTATTGGCCGCCGAACTGCTGTCGCGGCATCATGACCGCGGCCTCGAGCAGGCGAAGATCGCGCACACCGCCGAGGCCGCCCTCATGCCGGATGGTGTCCTCGTGAACGGCGAGCACATCGTCCACGCCCAGAAACCGGATCTCGTCCATGCCCGCTCACTCCGCCAGGTGCTTGAGCATCCGACCGTAGCGCGGGCGGAGCAGCTTGATCGACTTGGCAACCGCCTCGTCTCCGATGCCCACGTTGGTCGGCGTGATAATGAGCGAGTTTCCGCTGATGGTGATCTGAAGCGGGGTATCCTTGTCGATGCCCAAGGCATCGAGGATGGGCTTGTCGATCACCAGCGCCTGGCTGTTGCCGTGCTTCTGCAGGGTCTTGACCACGTTTCACCTCGTTCATACAATGTTACAACACGCGCTACACGCTGTCAAGCAGTCTCGCCGGGCACGATCCGGGGATCCGTCGACGGTTGCCGGCGTCCAGTTTGCGGAGGGCAAGCCTTTCGCGGCCGGCGGCTTGCTGGACAAGGAGTCCAATTCGTCCGTCGAACTTAAGTGGCATCCCGGTTCACCTCGCTCGGTATAACACTTCAGCAGGTGAACCCATGCACAAGCGATCTGGATTCAGGCGTCTTCCCCTCGTTGTGCTTGCGATCGTCGTCGCGGTGTCAGCCTTGTTTTGGATGGTCGGCATCATCTGGGACGGAGAAACCCAGATCACTTTCCGGATCGGCGTCTTCGATGTGGCCAGTGGCGCGCCGATCACAAACGCCAGAGTGCTGTGGGTTCGTGGCTCTCCGCAGTTCTGGGAAATGCCGGAGGAGTACAGATCCCCGTTAGTGATTGTGCGGGATACCACAACCGATAAGCACGGGCAGGCGGAATTCACCGCTCCCGTCCGGTCCTACGGAATCCAGAATCTGCTGGGGATACGAGGGAAGATCGACCCACTGAGAGAAGCCTTGGACGTGAGTGCTGCGCGTTACCAGACTGCAATCGTAGGGGGTAGAGTCCTTGTCCGGGACCCCGGGGACGCCTGGAAACGGTCACAGGTGAAAGCCACAGTGGTGCTCCATCCCGCCTTGCGCCCGGGGATCGAGGTCGAACGCGATTAGAAACCCTGGCGTGGAAGTCCAACCGCGGGTATCTTGAGCCCATGGACGATTGGCCCCTTTCACGCCCGGTCGTACGCATTGCCCCGTCGCTGCTGGCGGCGGATTTCGCGCGGCTGGCGGAGGACGTGGGGCGAATCGAGGCCGGCGGGGCGGAGGTTCTGCACCTCGACGTGATGGATGGGCATTTCGTGCCCAACATCAGCTTCGGGGTGCCGGTGATCGAGAAGCTCCGGCCGGCGAGCAAGCTGTTCTTCGACACCCACCTGATGATCACCGAGCCGCTCCGGTACGCGGAGGCTTTTGTGAAGGCGGGCTGTGACCTGCTCACCTTCCACATCGAGGTGGCCGACGAGCCCCTGAAAATCATCGAGCATATTCGGGCGCTCGGGGCTCACGTCGGCGTGACATTGAATCCTGGAACCGACGTGAGCACACTGACGCCCCTGCTCGCGGAGGTGGACTTGGTCCTGGTGATGAGCGTCTGGCCGGGCTTCGGGGGGCAGAAGTTCATTCCCGCGGCGCTGGATAAGCTGCGCGCCCTGCGGCCGCTGCTGCGAGCGGATCAGCGGCTGGAGGTGGACGGCGGGATCGGTCGTGATACCGTGGCCGCGGTGGTCGAGGCGGGGGCGGATACGCTGGTGGCCGGCTCGGCGATCTTCGGCCGGGACGACCCCGCTCGGGCGATGGCGGAGTTGGAGGAGCTCGCGCGGCAATGCCGAGGGTAGTATGACAGCGCTGGATGGCACTGTACGGTAGCGGCCGCCCCCCGACTTCGGCGAGCTCAGCCGAGCCGTGGCGGCCGGGGCTCGAAGCTGTATCGCTGCCCAGCGGCCGCCAGAGGCGGCGGCCGCTACGAAACAGCGCTGTCATAGTAGAGACGCAAGGTTCGAGAATGGAGACCGATGGCATGGCGATGGACCCTTCCATCATGCGGCGGGCGTTTCTGAAGGCGATGGCGTCGGCGGGGACGGCGGCACTCTTGTCGGGCTGCGACCGGTCCAAGCCGGCAAGTGAGGCGCCGGGAAGACCGACCGACGAAGCCGCGCCGCGAGCCGGTGTGGATCAGAGCGAACAGCTCGTGGCGGGCGCTCGTTTGAAAGTGGCCACCTGCACCGAGCCCTGGCGCGATCAGCCGATCGAGGATGTGATCCGGCTGGCCGGCGAATTGGGCTTCGACGGCGTGGAACTCGCCCATTTCACCATCGCCGACGACGTACGCGATATTTCGCCTGACCATCGTCGGCAGATGGTCCAGGCCGCTTCCAACGCCGGCATCGAGATCGTCGGGCTGCACTGGCTGTTCGTGTCGCCCAAGGGGCTGCATCTGACGACGCCCGATGCCGACGTCCGCCGGAAAGCGACCGACTACCTCAAGCACCTGGCCGACTTCTGCGGCGACCTCGGCGGCAAGGTGATGATCTTCGGCTCGCCCAAGCAGCGGAGCATCGAGCCGCCCAATACCTTCGAGGAAGGCTGGAAGCGGGCCAGGGAGGTGTTCCTGGCCACCGCGGATACGCTGGCCGCCCGCGATGTCACCCTGTGCATCGAGGCCCTGGCCCCGGCGGAGACCAACTTCATCAACACGCTGGATGAGGCGACCCGGCTGGCGGACGAGATCGGACACCCGAACATCGACGTGATGCTCGACACCAAGGCGATGTCGTTCATGCCCGAGGGTGTGCTGACCACCATCCAGCGATTCGGCGCCCGGGGCAAGCACTTCCACGCCAACGAATCCGGCGGCAAAGGCGTGGGCATGCCCATCGGCCCGGACGAGCCGCCGGCCATCGACTTCCAGCAGGCCGTCGCGGCCCTGGTGGCCACCGGCTACGACCGCTGGATCTCGCTGGAGCCGTTCGACTACAACCCCGACCCGACCACCGTCGCCCGCACCGGCCTGAAGGTTATCCAGGAGGCCCTCGCCGCCGCCGACTGACGGGGACCGAGCTGGTTGCCCGCCAATCCGCAAGGATGCATGGCAGTTCCGGTGGTGACGATTCATCCCAGTCGGGAGGCATCTCCGTACCGCGATCTGGCAGAGCCGCGACCGTGAGGGAGCGGTTCCCGAACGGGAATGCCAATCCCAAGAGGTCCGCTTCCTCACGGTCGTGGTACGGAGCTCTTCTGGCCATGTACCACTGCTCCCTGAGCAGTGCCCCAACCGCACTCGTCACGATCGGTGTCCATCTGTGTTCATCTGTGGTGGCTCTCTGGGGAGCGCACCAACGAGCGCTCGTCACCGTTGGGTTGCAGCCGAAGGCCGCCCGGGGGACAAAGGCCGTCCGGCGTTGATGGCTGCGGCCGCCAGCGGTACAATCAACGAGGGTGCGTGCTCCAAAGCCGCGTGTGGCCCGGATGCTGGTCCTTGCGCTGCCGTACGCGTCCGGATCTCGTTTCAGGAGGCGGGGTTTGTTTCACACACCCGCAACAGACTGCCGTACCGACCGCGGTCTGAGTCGAGGGCGTAGCTCAGTCGGTAGAGCAACGGCCTTTTAAGCCGTGGGTCCAGGGTTCGAGTCCCTGCGCCCTCATTGGGTCCCGTGTTCCCAAGGCACGAAAGAGGCAGCGCCGCATCGCGTTGCCTCTTTCTTTTCGCTATCACGCTTCAGCTGCTGCCTGTCGCGCCCTGTGCTGTATTCCCGATCCTGACCCTACGGGCAACTGAGGGATTGGTTGAGGTTGTTACGCACGTTGACCAGGTCCAGAATGTTGACGGTACCGTCGACGGTTACGTCTGTATGGAAGTTGGCGGCCGTCGCCGACTGGTTTAACTGGTTGCGGATCTGGACCAGGTCGAGGATGTTCACTGAGCCGTCGCCGCTCACGTCGCCAGCCAGGACGCGAAGCCAGACCAGGGCGTCGCCAGCCATCGGTGTGCCGGCCGAGCTGGTGATGCCGCTCACCACGATCTCCAGGCAGGATGGGTTAACCACGCCGCTGAGCGTGATGGTTTTCTGGTGAGGCTCGGGGCCATGCGAGAGGGTGCCCACACTGCTGGAGCCCGCGTCTGGGGCCACCGCGGTGCTGAAGGTCAGGATGATCTGTGTGGGACCGCCCGCCCGGGGTTCGGTGCTGCCGGTCGGGACGATGACCAGATCAAATTCGCCGGCATCGCCGTGTATCTTGCGCGAGGCAACCACGACGATCACCGGCGGCTGGCAGGCGTCACCGACCCCGTTGCCGTCGGTATCAGCCTGGTCGGGGTTAGCGACGGTCGGGCAGTTGTCGCAGGGGTCGATATGCCCGTCCTGATCATCGTCCGGCTGGCAATCGTCGGGCACGCCATTGAGATCGCAGTCATCGGGGGCGTGGACGACGCCGATGGCATCGAGATCAAACCCCGTGAAACCACCGCCGGAGCCGTCGCCGGAGCCGTCGAGGCGAACGTAGCGGACCCAGGGCAACCCCACGAGCCCAAGATCATAGGATCGCGCGAAGCTGTCGTTACCGTGAATTTCGTCCCCGGGGATGCGGACCATACCAGTCTCGGTATCTTTCACACTGGCGAAGGTCGTGCCGTCCTGGCTGACCAGCACGTTGACCGAGTCAAACTCGGCGCTACCGCTGTCAAGCTCGTAAACGGTCAGGTCGGGACCGACGCGGTCCAGGACCAGGCAGTCCAAGGAGTAGGTGACCATCTGCCCGCCCAGGCCGGCGCCGGTATCATCCGGCGGACCGACAAACATGCTGTCATCCGCACCCGTAGTGTTCTCGATAATCGTCGTCGGGAACCGGCAGACTGCTGCCTGATGGCCAGATTCGCACTCGTCCGGCAGGCCGTTCTGGTTGCAGTCAGCGCTGGTCTGTCCATTGCCGTCCGGATCACCCGGGTCAACGTCGCAATCGTCCGGAACTCCGTTGCCGTTGCAGTCCGGCTCGCACTCGTCCGGCATCCGGTTGGTGTTGCAGTCAGCGCTGCTCTGTCCATTGCCGTCCGGGTCGTTCAGGTCCACGTCGCACCCATCGGCGACGCCGTTGGCGTTGCAGTCCGGTTCACACTCATCCGGCACCAGGTTGGCGTTGCAGTCGGAGCTGACCACGCCATTACCGTCGGGGTCGCCCGGGGCCACGTCGCATTCGTCCGGCACCTCATTGAAATTGCAGTCGACGATGGTCCGGCAGGCGTTGAGCACGATATCTACAATCGCGTCTGCGATGTCGATGGATGTCTGGGTAGACGAAAAATGCATCCCGCCGGTGTGCTCAGCCAATCGCTGAGCCAGGCTGATAACGGTGCTGCTCGATCCACTCCCGGTGATGGGCGAGACAATTACATGGTTGGCTTGGGCCACCACGATCGCATGACTGATGGAGTCGATATCGAGAGGGTGGTTAGCGGGATCGCCGCACCATGGTCCTTCATCACTAAGCGGCACGATAAGCCGAATGGTATCGGATCGCCAATCTTTGCGGCCGGCAACGACGGAGACCGCCCGGCCCCAGTCCTCGGAGGCCACCTCGAGGCCACCGGGGCAGTCGCCTAGGGTTTCATTACCCGGCGGGGGCGAGCCGGGAACCTCGGTCCCGAACACGTTGATCGCCGAGTCCGTCAGGCACGCGTAGATCCCGCCCGGTGCCGCGCTGATGCCGAGGTACGACGCCTCGACGTTCAGGCCACGCTGCTCGAGCTCGCTGGCCACTATCCCGATGCTTTGGCACAGAGCCGCGCCCTCGTCGTTCATCGAGGTTGAAGTATCCATGACAAAGACCATTTCGATATCCGGGCAGAGGGGGCACTCGTCCGGGATCTCATTGAAGTCGCAGTCCGAGCTGAACTTGCCATTACCGTCCGGATCGGACGGGTCCAGGTCGCACTCGTCTGGGATGCGGTTCTGGTTACAGTCGTGGCTGCCCCTGCCGTTTCCATCTGGATCATCGGGGTCGACGTCGCAGTCGTCCGGGACGCCGTTCCCGTTACAGTCCGGCTCGCACTCATCCGGCACGGTGTAGGTGTTGCAGGCAGCGCTGGTCTGGCCATTGCCGTCTGGATCACCCGGGTCGACGTCGCAATCGTCCGGAACTCCGTTGCCGTTGCAGTCCGGCTCGCATTCGTCCGGGGCACGGTTGCCGTTGCAGTCGGGGCTGACCCAGCCGTCTCCGTCAGGGTCCGTGGGGTCGAGGTCGCAGTCGTCCGGGACACCGTTGCCGTTACAGTCCGGCTCGCATTCGTCCGGAATGCCATTTCCGTTGCAGTCGGCACTCGTGCTGGCGGCGATATCACACTCGTCAGGCACCTGGTTGTCATTGCAGTCAAAGGTGACATGAACGGCCCCGAGGGCATCAAGGTCGAAGCCCGTCGAGCTGCCGGCAGCGCCGGTACCGTTTCCGTCGATACGGACAAAGCGAGCCACACCAGACCCCGTCCCGCTGAGATCGTACGACCGTGCAAAGCTGTTGCTACCGTGCACTTCATCGCCGGGGATATTCACGGCGGTGGTCTCGGAGCTCTTTACACTATCGAAATCGGTTCCATTGAGACTGACCAAGACGTCAATGATGTTGAACTCGGCGGCACCCGAGTCGACCTCGTACACGGTAAAATCGGGTCCTTGGCCGTCGAAGATAACACAGTCGAACCGGTAGATGACAAACTGTCCGCCAAGTCCGTAGTATACATCGTCCGGCGAGCCGAGGAACCGCGCGTCCTCCGTGCCCGTGGTGTTCGCCACCAGGACGGTCGGCCACTGACAGGCGTCGGTTGCCGCCAGATCGCACTCGTCAGGGATCTGGTTGCCGTTGCAGTCGGCGGATTGTCCGCAATCAGCAAGGTCACACGCCCCGCCGGGCTCGCCGCAGTCCAGGTCGCAGGCATCAGGGATGCCATTGTCGTTGCAATCCTGGGCGAAAGCCGAGCTGAGGGCCCCCGTGAGGAAGCTTAGGATCACAAGGATAGCAACAGCGAGTGAGTTAGAGGAAGTGGTTGCGGTCGGCATCTTGCTGCTCCTTTCCCGGTTCGGCATTACTGGATATGTGAAGTTCGCTGGCGGCAAATCCGCAGGTTAACGAGAGGAGGCTCCGACGCGAGCCGCCCCACCTGCGTACCCGCCTGCCCCACGGAGGCGATAGCCCTGTACCCTTGCAGTCAGGCGACGCAAAGGCAGACTCTTTGTGGGTCCACAGCCGAAATGGAACACCCTCTGCCCGTACAGGCGCGCCACCGCGTCTCTTTTTCGCCTGCCTGGACCTCCGTGTTTTACTGCATCATTCTACAACGCCCCTTCGGTCGCGTCCATGACTTCTCGGCCACTTCTTCGCAGGACAGCGGCATCGGAAGCTGTTGGGGGGCATCTGAGAACCTGACATGCTTTCAGCAAACCCTTCTTCCAGTTCGGAGCACCGCACTTCCCAGTCCAGGCTGAACCAGGAGATCGCGAGCTTCGTCTGTTGGCGTGAACCTCCTCGTTCATCGCTCCGCCGACGGGCCGGGCTGGACTTGGCTGGACGCGACCCGGATTCCGGCATAGTCGCAACGGAGATGGGCGGCAAAACGGTGGCGGTGTGCTGTCCGGCAATAATGAGCTGGAAAGCACCATCCGCCGCCGCGCAGGACACGCAATGTGTTGCTATCCTTGTCCTCCCGGCCGTCGGTCGGATCGTAGGGGTAGGCGGTGAAGCGGCTGAGGGTCCATTCCCAAGCATTGCCCGCCAAATCATGAATCCCGAACGGATTGGCTGGATAACTGCCGACCTGGCGAGGAAGCTCCGATGTGGCGTTGTTCTGCTGAAACCGGGCATTGGCCAGGGTCGGGCTGATGTTGCCGTCGATGGTGGGGTAGTGCAACTGCCCACCTCCGGCGGCGGCATATTCCCATTCAGGCTCCGTGGAAAGCCGCAATCCGGCCCAGTCACAATACGCCCGCGCCTCCAGCCAGGTCACCCCCACCACCGGCTGATCGGGATGGTTGTACCCCTCGCGGCCCCAGAAGTAAGGTGGCTTCGCCTCCTTAGCGGCCATGAACAAGGCGTACTGTCTGTTGGTGACCTCGTGCTTGCCGATCCAGAAGCCGGTGACCGTGATGGCGTGCATAGGCTTCTCATCCTCGGCCCCCACCTCGCTGCCCATCGTGAATTCGCCTCCCGGAATCCAGACGAGCACCGAACGATCAGACGGGTTCGTGTATTCATCACCGGCCTGCGGAACGCCCATGCCGGGGTCCCAGGATCGCGACGGAGGCCGGCCAGGCCCACGTCGGGTATCGCCGGTTCCCTCCGCCGGCCGAGTGGCTTGCACCGGGACAGCCGGCGCGGCGGTTTGGCCGGCGGACGGCGCCGACGGTTGCAGACTTGCGAGAGGTTGGTCGGTTGGCTGCGAACTCATTAACGAGGATGGATCCACCGCCGGTTCGCTTTGGGGCACCTGCAATCGAGCGGCTGACCAGGCATAATCGCGCGACCCGTCCTCGCTGAAGAGGGTGCCGTCGCCTCGCTCACCCTGCAGAGTCCCGGTGAAGACGAGGGTACTATCGCCGTTCGGTAAATCGAATCGCACGCTGGTCCCCCAAGTATAGAAAGCGAGGGCAGTGGAGTTTGTCGATCCGTCAGCGAGCAGCCAACTCGCGGCCGGAATGCCATCCACGTGATGAACGGACAGAATGCCCTCCGCCGTTCGGTGAGATGGAACGGTGATTCCCCAGCGGCCTTCCACCTCCACCCCGTCCCGCCGGGCAATCCAGGGGTACACGCCCGGCGAACTTCCGTCGCTCCACTCCTGCGTGCCCTCGATGAGGTCGCCGCTCACGCGGCCCCGGTATACGATTGTGCTGCCGATGCCGCCGATGGGCATCGTTGCCCGGAAGGTGATGAGCTCTCC
>CAZEEJ010000067.1:0-26933 GCA_964511155.1 uncultured Planctomycetales bacterium
ATATCGGCGTACCATGCGGCGGTCCCGCCTGCCGGTGGACGAGCGCTGGGTGGTGATGAACGATCAGGTGGCGGTGGATGGAGGTCGGGAAGCGGCGCGAGCCCTGACGGCCTTGCCTGCGGACCAACGCCCGACAGCGATCTTTGCGGTCAACGACGGCATTGCCGAGGTGGTGGCCGGCGAACTCCACAGGCTGGGCCTCGGCATTCCAGAGGACGTTTCCCTGGCCGGCTTCGATGATATCTGCGTGGATCCGTCGCGACCGGCGTGGCTGAAGCTGACGACGTACGCCCAACCGAAGCGCGAGCTGGGTCGGCAAGCCGCGCTACTGATGATGAAGCGGATTGAAGATCCCCAGCGGCCGCCGATGACCGTGCTGCTGGAGGGACGGCTGATCGAGCGCACATCGACGCGACCCCTGGGTTGCGTCCCTACGTTTCCAGACATATCCGGCGTTGAAGGTGAAGGCGGCGCGAGTTTGCGCGAAGGGAGGTCATCATGCTGAAGTCATGGGTGTGGGTGGCGGTGATTGCCGTCTATGTGGTCGTACCGGGCGGCCTGGTTTGGGCCCAGGACGCGGTGCCGTCGCCCGTGCTCTACCAGGGACAGCTCAAGCAGATCAGCGGGATGCCCGCTGCGGATGGTGTGTATGAGGTTGCCTTCGCCATCCACGATGCCGACACGAGTGGGAACACGATATGGACCGAGACGCGAAGCGTGCAGGTGACGGGCGGGCTGTTCACCGTCTTGTTGGGCCTGCCGCCCGGAGTGCCGATCGAGCCTTCGGTATTTCCGGCCGACGCGGCGCGGTGGCTGGGCGTGAAGGTCGGGCAGAACCCGGAGATGCTGCCCCGCCAGCGGTTGGGCTCCGTGCCGTACGCCCTGCGTGCCCAGACGGTCACGCCCAACGCGATCGGAGCGACGGAGCTCAGGAGCGACGCGGCGGCGGTGGGCAAGCTCAGCGGGGGAGCGCTGACGGTGTCCGGCAGCAACGTGGCGGTGGCCGGCACGCTATCGGGCAGCGGCGCGGGCCTGACCGGCCTCAACGCCGCCAACGTCACCACGGGCACGCTGCCGATTGCCCGGATCGCCGACGGTGCGGTGACCGGCGCCAAAATTGCGGACGGCACGATCGTCAATGCGGACATCAGCAGCGGCGCGGCCATCGCCTGGAGCAAGCTCAGCAAAAGCGGAGCCGTGCCCGGCGACGTGGGCGCGGCGGCAGCCAGCCACAACCACGACAGCACGTACCTGAAGCTGAGCGGCGGGACGATGACCGGCGACCTGACCGTGCGCGACGTGACCTTGACCGGCGGAGATCTGAAAATCCAGCCGCAGTCCACGAGCGTGGAGGGCGGCGAGATCGAGTTGAAAGGCGTCGACGGCCGACCGTCCTACTTCCTGGACGTGTACACCACCGGGCCGGGCGATTCGGATCATAAGTTCCGCATCCACTCGCAGGGCAGAACCCTGCTTGACGTGGACTACGGCGGAGTGAACGTCCGCGCGGATTACGGTCTGTGGGTCGAGAAGGATCTGCACGTCTTCGGACGGGCCTACCACTCCGGCGGCTGCGGCGACATCGCCGAGAACGTGGCCGTGAACCCGGACCACAAGGACCTCGAGCCCGGCACCGTGGTTTGCATCGATCCGGAGCACCCGGACCAGTTCACCCCCTGCGGGCGGTCCTACGACACCTCGGTGGCGGGGATCGTCTCCGCCGACCCCAACAGCCTGCTCGAGCCGACGGTGATGGACGCCGACGGCCGACGACGCGGGCTCAGCAGCATCCGACCCACGATCCCGCTGGCCCTGGTGGGTCGTGTTGACTGCTTCGTGGACACAACCGATCGGGAGATCCGAATCGGCGATCTGCTGACCACCTCAGATACCCCGGGGCACGCGATGAAGGCCGAGCCGGAAATGATCAACGGCAAGCCGTTTATCCCCAGTGGCACCGTGATTGGTAAAGCCCTCGAACCCTTGCCCAAAGGTCGCAAGGGCAAAGTCAAAGTGCTTGTCACGCTCAGGTGAAACCGACGAGCAACGCGTTCGAGTAACGGCATGGTTTATCGAGGAGCGTTTCGAGCCATGAGCAGTCGAGAAAAACCACGTCACCTGAGAGTTCTCTGGAGCCTGCTGGTGGTCCTGGCGGCGGGTCCGGCACTTGGCCACGTTGCGCATACGGAGCGTGAACGGATTGGGCTGGCCGGACCCCATCCCGATCAGGCCGCGCTTGAAACGGCGTTCGATGCCGCGGCCGCCGAGTTCGACGTCCCCGCGGCCATCCTCAAGGCCGTGGCCTTCGTCGAGTCGCGTTGGGTGCACGCCGGCCCGACGGTCGATTTCGGGTATGGGCTCATGCACCTGGTGGACAATCAGGACGCGCAGACTTTGCACGAGGCGGCCAAGCTGACCGGGCTGTCGCCGGAGACGTTGAAGACTGATCCGCTGGCCAACCTGCGGGGCGGAGCGGCTTTGATTGCCCGCTATGTCCGGGAGACTGTCGGCGAGCCGACAGCGCTGGCGGATTACTGGCCGGCCCTCAAGCGTTTCACCGGCCTGCGGCCCGACGTGCAGGCCATCCAGGCGCGCGAGTACTATCGCGTGTTGCACGCGGGGGCCTCGGAGACTAACGGCTTGGGCATGGCGGTTACCCTGGCTCCGGCCGGCGTGGAGTTGAGCCAACTGCCGGTTGATTCCCGCCCCAGGCGGACGGAGTCCGAAGATTACGGGCCGGCCATCTGGAACCCGGCCGACCCGTCCAACTACACCACCTATCGCGGGGCGGCCATCGATCGCTGGGTCAACCATTACGTCGGGGTGGGGACCTACGCCGGGGCCATCTCCTGGTTCAAGAACCCCGCCGCCAATGCCAGTGCCCACTTTGTCATCCGCAAGAGCGACGGCGAAATGACCCAGATGGTGCGGATCGCCCACCGGGCCTGGCACTGCGGCACGTGGAACTACCGTTCGATCGGCATCGAGCACGAGGCCACGCCGAGCAACCCCTGGCCCACCAGCGCCAGCAGTCCCATGCTGATCAACTCCGCCGCCTGCTGCCGCTATTTCTGCGACCTGTACGGCATCCCCAAAACGCGGACCTACATCGTCGGGCACAACGAAACGCCCAACAGCTACACGAGCTGCCCCGGTGCGCTGCCTTGGAGCGTGTACATGTCGCTGGTGACCAGTGGCGCGCCGCAGCCCGACGCATGCTGCTGCACGGGGGGCTCCGCCGCACCGGCGGGGATGACGACGGCGGCGGACGGGACGACCAACGTGGCGGAATGGTGCATCCGCGATGCACAGACCCTGGATGTCGCGCGCCTCGTCGTCCAGGACAACCTTACGATCCACGGCGAAGGGCAACTCATCGTGCGGCCAGACGCGTTGATCGAGGTCGGCGGGCATTTGAACGTCTATCAACCCGACGGCCTCAGCGCGGGCGGGCAACCCTTCCGCGTCATCCTCACCGGCGGCGACACGGTGATCTTCAGCGCCCGCGACATCCGGTTGCACGACCTGGAGATCGCGGGCCGGGCCATGCTGCGACTCCAAGCGGGAGCCGTGCTGCGGGTGCACAACCTCACCGTCAGCGGCGCGTTGCAGGTCGCGCCCGGCAACCGGATCGAAGTAACCGGCGAGTTGCGAACAACGGACAAAGGTCTGATCGAGCCGCCCGCGCATGCCCGGCCCGGCGGCGGATGGATCATCGGCAGCCTCCCGGGGGACCAGCCATGAGAACTGTAAACGCCCACACGCCCAGCGACGAACGAGCCCGGAGCACAAGCAATCCACGAGCCCGGAGCACAAGCGACGGGGCCGCTTCCGCATCTCAGCTCCGCCTCGCCGGCACTTGGGGCTCGTTGACGTGGTCTTCCGGCCGGAGCCACACCGGTGCGGTATTCGCGGCCGCGCTGCTGCTGGCCGTGGCGGCGGTGCCCGCGGGCAGGCTTTGCGCCGACCCCTCCTCGGGCACCTGGAGCGGCCCCGCCAGCGGTGGTACGAGCTTCAGCTCGGACGGCGTTTTAGTCCTGGGTGGGGCACTCGGCTCGTGGGCCTCCGGCCCAGCGAGTGACGGGGTGATGATACTCGCTGGCGGCTTCTGGCCGGGCGTGGCCGGCTCGGCCGTCGGAGCCACCGCCGGCGACCTGGATCAGGACGGCGATGTAGATGCCACCGACCTGGCGATCCTGATCGCCTGCATGAGCGGAGCCGATATCGAGCCGACCAGTGCGTGCCACCATGCGGACCTGGATGGGGACGACGACGTGGACCTCGCCGATTTTGCTTTGCTGCAGCGCTGCTTCAGCGGTCCGGGCATTGAGCCCACGCCGGGCTGCGCTCACTGAGCGGTGGAGACAATCTACCCCCGGCGTTGCACACCGCAATGCGGGGGAAGTGGGAAGTGGGAAGTGGAAAGTGAGAAAGTGGACTTCTGCAAAGCTGTCCCAGAACCGGCTCCTTGGGGGTGTTGCCCCCCGTTGGCGGGGGTGACAACGAGGTTTCGTTCATTGTTTTCCACTTCCGACGTTGTGGTGCGCTAACGTACGTGTTGAGCGTTCCCGGACGCCAAGCACGTACTACGCAACATGCGGGCCTGGTGATCGAGGCCCGACCATTTCTGGAGGATCTGCTATGTGGTGCGTTCTCCGTAACTTGGCGGGAGCGGCATGCGTCTTGGCGGCGTTTGGGGGGCGGGCGGACGCCCAGATGTCGGGTGGGGCGTACTCTCTCGCTTCCGCCACCGTCACCCAGGGCGGGACATGGGCCACGGGCGGCCCCGGCGGCATCTATACGCTGGAGGCCACCATCAGCCAGCCCGGTGGAGTGGGCACGAGCAACGACGAAAACGGGGACCAGGCTTACAGCGGCTATGCATTTACCTGCCTGGGGGCGGTTGCCTCGGTGAGCAGTATCGTCACCCACGGGACGGCCGGCAGCTTTGCGCTGCCCCCGGGAGGCATGAACCCGATTGAGCCGCGCCGGACAACAGGCTTTACCTTCGAAATTCGCTTCCTGGCCCTGATGACCTCGAAAGACGCCTTGGACCCCGCCCAAGTCGAACTCCTCGACGACAGCGAAACGCCGCAGTCCTGGACCGCCACCGGCCTGGGTTTCGTCGGCGGCGGAACCAGCGGCACCGCATTGCAGGTTGCCTTCAGCAACAACGGCACTCTCTTCCCGTTCAAGAAGGTCTACACGGTGGATATGGCCACCGGCGACGACCTGAGGATCGTGACCTCGACGGGCCTGCGGGCCAAGCGTACGCATGGAATCAGAAACCTCGTGGGCGACGTCAACCAGGACGGCATGGTGGATACCAGCGACGTCGGGGCCATTAAATCGGTGAACCGGCGGGCGGTGACGGCCAACCCGCACGAGACCAGTGGGATCCCCATGTTCCTCTACGACGTGAACTCGGACGGTCGAATCAACCTGATCGACGCCGGTTTGGCCCGGAGCGAATGGGATGACTGATCGGCGGGCGAGAACGTAACGAATCATAAGATCGCAGATGTGCGGAGTATTTACGAATGCGACAAAGCTGAAGCCGACGAGCCCGGAACGCGAGCGACGGCGCCGGCCCGGTGTCGCGGTGAAGTGAACCACCTCTCGGCCCGCATGTGGCGAGCCCAAGAGCAAAAGGAGGACGTTGTCATGTCACGATGGTTTACTACTCTGGCGGTGTTTGCGGTTGCGGTCGGCACGGTTTCCGCGGGGGTTGTCATGCTGCTGCCCTCGGTCGCCCCGGTGATCGGCACGCTGGGGCAGTCGGACGTACCCGCTCATATCAACCACCAGGGCGTGATATCGGTCAACGGGGTGCGTTTTGAGGGGGACGGCAAGTTCAAATTCGCCCTGGTCCGGCCGGGCGATCCGGAGACGGTCGTCTGGACCAACGACGGCAACACGCCGCCGGATGCCTGGGTGGAGTTACCGGTCACGGACGGCGTGTACAGCGTTCGGCTGGGGAACACCTCGCTGATGAATGCGATCTCTCGGGAACTGTTCAGCGATGGCGACCTGCGCCTGCGCATCTGGTTTTGGGATGACGTGCATGATCCGGCTCAACTGGAACCGGACCAGATGTTGAGCAGCGCCCCTTATGCTCTGACGGTTGCGGACGATGCGGTAACCGAGGCAAAAATCGCCGACGGCGCCGTGACCGGAACCAAGATCGCCGACGGAACGATTACCGACTCCGACATCGACGCCAGCGCGGCCATCGGCTGGAGCAAGGTGAGCAAGAGCGGGGCCGTCCCCGGTGACGTGGGGGCCCAACCCGCCAATGAACATTTGGATGATCTGGCGGACGGCTCGCTCTCAGGGGCGAAAGTCGGTAGCGGAATCAACGCAGCCAATATCACCACGGGCACGTTGCCGATTGCCCGCATCGCGGATGGGGCCGTGACCTCCGCCAAAATCACTGACGGCGCAATCGTTAACGCGGACGTCAGCACCAGCGCGGCCATCGCTTGGAGCAAGGTGAGCAAAAGTGGGGCCGTCCCCGGCGACGTGGGCGCTGCCGCGGCCAGCCACACCCATAGCTACCTTCCCCTGAGCGGCGGGACACTCACAGGAACCCTTACTACGCGAGCCGTGACGATTAGCAACAATTATGTACTTACTGTTGGCGCTGAAAACTATGGCGGCGGAATCGAGGGCGGCGAGATCCGGCTGAATGGGGCCAGTGGCGACGGGGTCGTATACGTCGAAAACTACGATGGCGATCTGCGATTCCGGCCTGCGGCGGGAAACATCTACTGCCGCGCGATCAACGGTGCGGACTCCATCGCGCTGCACTGCCACACCATATACGGCACGAGCAAGTCTTTCTCGATCGATCACCCCGTCAAGCCGGACATGAAGCTGGTCCACGGCTGCATTGAGGGACCGGAATACGGCGTCTACTACCGTGGCGAAGGGCAACTGGAGCATGGAACGGCGACGGTGGAGCTCCCCGACTACTTTGAGGCCCTTACCCGTGAAGATGGCCGGACGATACAGCTCACCTGCAAGAACGGCTGGAGTCCACTGTATGTGGACGGCGAGATCAGCGATGGACGTTTTACCGTGCGCATCGCCCCCACCGGCGCAGGCGACAACAGTCAACAGTTTTATTGGGAAGTCAAGGCGGTGCGAGCCGACGTCGAGGCGCTGAGGGTCGAGGTCGAAGCGCCGGCGGCCGAGGACAACTGATTCGCACCTGGAATCGTCGGACGGTTTACGAAGGGAGGAAGATCATGCGACAAAGTTGGGCTTTGTGGGCGCTGGTGACTGTGGCGATGGCGACGGGGGCGCGTCTCGAGAACGGCCTTCAAGCGTCGGACAGTCCGAAGGCGGGCTGGCGCTGGGAATCGAACGACGCCCGGATGGATGAGGATAGACGGGATGACGAGGGATTTATGTATGAACTCGGGCCGGTGGACATCAACTGCGGGGGGCGACGTTCCGTCGGCGGCAACTATGTTTTGACGAGTTCGTTGGCTCAGGCGGGCGGTGCGGGGGTGGTCTCCGCGAGCCATACGACCATCCAGATCGGTTTCTGGTCCGCCGCCGCCCCCCGGCGGTTCATCCCTCCGGATTTCGATCGGGACGGCGACGTCGATATCAAAGACTTCAACTACCTGGTTTCCTGCTGGACGGGGCCGGCCATGGGCCCGCCTGCGTCGGGTTGCGAGAACGCCGATCTGAATGAAGACGGCCAAGTGGACCAGGTGGATTTCGGTCTGTTCCAGCGCTGTTTCACGGGTACCGGTGTGCCCGCGGATCCGCGCTGCGTTGAATAGCGTCTTGGGCGACGAGCGTCACGTTGGGAACGTGCGCGAAGACGGTAAGTGGTTGATGGGCCGCGTGCCCTGCTCCGGGTAGACACGCAGAGATGGCCCGTGTGCCGCGGAGAACCACAGAAGGAGGTATAGGTCATGTTAAGAGCAGTGATGGCTGTCGTCGTGGTGGCCTTGCTGGCGGGCGGGGTCTGGGCGGGAGCGATGATGTTCCTTCCGTCAACGGTCCCTTTGATCGCGACGTGGGGCGCGTCCGATGTGCCGGCCGAGATCAACCACCAGGGAGTGATATCCGTGAGCGGCGTGCGCTTCGAGGGGAATGGCAAGTTCAAATTCGCCCTGGTCCGGCTGGGCGAGCCGGAGACGGTTGTCTGGACCAATGACGGCAACACACCGCCGGATGCCTGGGTGGAGTTGCCGGTCATAGACGGCGTGTACAGCGTTCGGCTAGGGAACATCTCGCTGATGAATGCGATCTCCCGAGATCTGTTCAGTGATGGCGACCTGCGTCTGCGCATCTGGTTCTGGGATAGCGTCAACGATCCGGCTCAACTGGAGCCGGACCATGTATTAAGCAGCGCCCCTTATGCCCTGACGGTGGCGGACGAGGCAGTGACCAAGGCGAAGCTGGATCCCAGCGTTGCCAAAGCGCTGGTGCCGGCCGGAGCGATCCTGCCCTACGGCGGATCATCCGCGCCACCCGGTTGGCTGCTGTGCGACGGTGCCGCCGTCTCGCGAACCGACTACGCCGCGTTGTTTGGTGCGATCGCCACGACTTATGGGGTCGGCGATGGCAGCACCACGTTCAACCTGCCCAACCTCAAGGGCCGGATACCCGTGGGTGTGGATGCCGGGCAAGGCGAGTTTGATTCGCTCGGTGAAACTGGCGGGGCTAGGACACACACGCTTTCAGAGAGCGAGATGCCAACACACACGCACACCCAGGATAGTCATAATCACACCCAGAATAGTCATAATCACAGCCAGGATAGTCATAATCACAGCCAGGATAGTCATAGCCACAACATAGCGTGCGCTTCGAACGCGGGAATTGGAGGTGGTGGTTCGTATATACCCCACAACGGCGGCGGTTCTTCTATAAGTGGTATTAACAAATCTACGACCGCTACTAACAACGCTACAACCGCTACTAACAACGCTACAACCGCTACTAACCAAGCTAAGACCGCTACTAATCAAAATACAGGAGGGGGTGCGGCACACAATAACCTGCAACCCTATTTAGTGATGAACTATATTGTCAAGCACTAGAGGTGTTCCCAGTTTTACGCGGGCTTGGGCCCGCAAGGAGGATGAATCATGAGGATCCGATCAATGAGGCAGGCGAGTCTGAAAGGGGCAGTGGCCCTGCGCATGGTGGTGGCCCTGGCGATGGTGGCGATGATGGCCCCGGTGGTGGCGGCGGGCGTGGCCTGGCTGTTCCCCGCTGTCGTGCCAATCGTCGCCCAACTCGGCAGTGGAGCGAGCATTCCACAGCAGATCAATCATCAGGGCGTGGTTATGGTGGACAACGCGCGGTTCGAGGGCACGGGCCAGTTCCGGTTTGCCATCGTGAACACGGTCACGGGCAACAACCTATGGACCAACGACGGGAGCCAAGTGCCGGGTCCGGGGCAGCCCGCCGCTGCGGTTAGCCTCCTGGTGGCCGACGGCGTCTATAGCGTCATGCTCGGCGATGCCGGCCTGGCGAACATGACGGCCATTCCGGTAGGCATGTTCGATACCACAAGCGTGGCCCTGCGCATCTGGTTCGACGACGGCGTCAACGGCATTCAGCAGTTGCTGCCCGATCAGCCGCTGACCAGCGCCCCGTTCGCTTTCCGTGCACAGGTGGCGGACAACGGCTCAGTGCCCGGCGAGGTCAAGATGTGGGCCGGGACGGACGCCAACGTGCCCACCGGCTACCTGCCATGCAACGGTGCTGCGGTTTCGCGAACCACCTACGCCGGGCTGTTCTCGGTCATCGGCACTGCTTACGGTGAGGGCGACGGGGCCACCACGTTCAACGTGCCGGACCTGCGCCAGCGATTCCCGCTGGGCAAGGCGGACTCGGGAACGGGCAGCGCGCTCGGGGGCACCGGCGGGGCCATCGACCACACGCACACCGGACCGAGCCACACGCATACCTACGCGGAGGTCATCGCCCATACCCATTCAGTGGATCCGCCGAGCACCACGTCGAGCAGTGGCGGTGCCCATACGCATACCTTCTCAGCTACCACAAGCAGCGCCGGCGACCACTATCACCAGATGGGCAACCAAACCAACTTCAAGGACGGCAGTTACTATCGCGCGACCTCCGGTAACACGTTCCATTACTGGGGTATGGACGGCTGGGGAACCAACACGTTCAACACCCGAACAGCGGGCGCGCATACTCACACCGTCTCCGGTACAACGGGCGGGGTGTCCGCCAACCATACGCACACGGTAGACGTCCCCGCGTTTACGTCGGGCTCGACGGGCGTGGCCACGGGCACGACCGCCGCGGCCGGCACCGGCGCGACGGGCGGCAACAATCCGCCTTTTGTCGTGGTCAACTACATCATCAAGTATTAACGGCTGGGGTGACGCGGAGGCAGGAGCTCGAGTCACCACAGGCGAAGAGGTGAGCGTTCCGTAGAGGGCATTCTCATGATGAGACTCAACAAGCACCTACAGGCGGGAGAGGGGCGCACTCTATGCTTACCTCTCTTATGGCTGGCGATGACCTGTATCCTGTTTGCGTCAACGCCCAGCCTCTGCCAGGCTTATTACAACGTGCAAGCGGCGGTGGATTACTCGAACCGGTGGTGTGGCTCCGCGCGCAATCCCGCCTACCATGATTATTCATATGAAGGTGGCGATTGTGCGAACTACGTCTCTCAGTGCCTGATCGCGGGCGGCTTTCTGACACAGACTTATCCGGCCGTGTATAACCTGGTCGCCGCCATCGAGGCCCGAGGAGGCTACCTGATATCGGCTGCCGAGCTCCGGGCGGGGGATGTGCTGGTCACCCGCCTGGACAGCGGCGGCCAGCACGTGGTTTTCGTGTGTTCGGGTCAGGGCACAGGTTGCCGCATCAACGGCCACACCTCCAATGTATGTAGCGGCGCGGCTTACGGGTTTGCGCGGTGCTATCGCATTCCCGGGGGAGACAATGCCCAGTACATCAGCGGCCTGGAAACGATTCCCGGAACGATGCAAAAGGGTAAGAGCTACAACGTCAGCATCACCATGCATAACAATGGCAGCACGACGTGGACGCAGGCCGGCGGGTACAAGCTCGGCGGGGTCGACGGTACGCACACGCACCTGTTCGCCCCGGTGCGCGTCGAGCTGGGGGCGGGAGATTCGATCGCCCCCGGCCAATCCAAGACGTTCAACTTCACGATGACCGCCAACGTGGACCCGTTTACATACTGGCTTGTCTGGCGGATGGTCCGCGAGGGGGTGAACTGGTTCGGGGACCAGCCGGGCAAGACCATCACGGTGGTCCACTTCAACGATGCCGCCTACGTGAGCAACACCATCCCCAGCTCCATGCAGACGGGCAAGAGCTACAGCGTGAGCGTCACGATGAAGAACTTGGGGAGCACGACCTGGACACGGGCCGCGGAATACAAGCTGGGGGCGGTGGGCGACAGCGACCCGTTCGGGACGACGCGGGTTCTGCTGGATTCCTCGGACTCTATCGGGCCGGAGCAGTCCAAGAGGTTCACCTGGACGATGACGGCCCCGTCGTCGCCGGGGACGTATACCACGGACTGGCGGATGATGCGGGAGGGCGTGGAGTGGTTCGGAAGCACGCACAGCGAGAGCGTGACTGTGACGCTTTCACCACCGACAATCACGGGGCATCCGTCACACCAGTCGAAATGCGCAGGGGAGAGCGCGACGTTCAGCGTGTCCGCGACGGGCCAGAGCCTGTCATATCGTTGGCAGAAGGACGGGAGCGATCTGAGCAATGGGGGGCACTACTCGGGCGTAACGACGACGACCATCACGGTGTCGAACGTGGACGGCAGCGTGGCGGGAAACTATCGGTGCAAGGTGAGCAACACGGGCGGCACAGTGTATTCGAGCGCGGCGTCGCTGTCCCTGAAGGC
This sequence comes from uncultured Planctomycetales bacterium, assembly GCA_964511155.1. Taxonomy (GTDB): domain Bacteria; phylum Planctomycetota; class Phycisphaerae; order UBA1845; family PWPN01; genus JAAYDF01. The sequence goes on from CAZEEJ010000067.1 coordinate 11,903, forward strand.
GGCGACGGCAATCACCTCTCATCCGGGCAATCGGCGGCCATGTGCCGGGGAGACGGCGACGTTCAGCGTGGCCGCGTCGGGTGCGGGGACGGTGTCGTACAGGTGGCAGAAGGACCGCAGCAACCTGAGCAACGGTGGCCACTACTCGGGTGTCACGACCGCGACACTGACGGTATCGAACGCCAGCGCCGCGGACGAGGCCGAGTACCGCTGCGTGGTAACGGCCGACTGCGGAAGTGCGACGTCGAACGCGGCCTCGTTGTCCCTGAAGGCGGCGACGGAGATCTCCCAGCATCCGTCGGACGCCGACAGATGCCCCGGCGAGAACGCCACCTTCGAGATGTTGGCGACGGGGGAGGGGACGTTGAGCTACCGATGGCACAAGGATGGGATCGCCCTGGACGACGGCGACGGTTTGTCAGGGGCCGCGACGCCGTCGCTGCAAATCACATCCTTGATCAATTCCGATGCGGGCTCGTATAGCTGTACGGTCACCGGCGGGTGTGGGCCCACAAGCTCGTCACCGGCGTCGCTGGTCGTGCACGAGACGACGTCCCTGGTGGAATCTCCCTCCGGCCGGATTGTATGTCCGGGAGACGCCGTGTCTTTCAGTGTGTCGGCCCATGGGGCGGAGTTGAGTTACCAGTGGCAGAAGGACGAGGCTGATTTGGCCGACGGGCCGCGTATGAGCGGGACGACGTCGAGTGCCCTGCAGATGACGGGAGTGCTCTACGAAGACTCGGGGAGTTACCGGTGTGTTGTGCGCGGCCGGTGTGGAGTACTGGTTTCACCACCCGGTGCGCTGACGGTCAAGGCCGGGACAACGATCACCTATCAGCCGGAATCTCATGATGCCCGCGTGGGGGATTTGGTGCAGTTCGGGATCGGGGCCTCGGGTGCGGGGCTGAGCTACCAGTGGCAGAAGGAGGGTGATAACCTGAGCGACGGCGGCCGGATCTTCGGCTCCCGCAGCCAGTTGCTGCGGATCAGCGGGGTGACGGCCGCGGATGCGGGCTACTACTGGTGCGTGGTCAGCGGCGATTGCGGAGAGGTGATCTCGTCGGTGGCGGAGCTGAGCCTGGGGACGCCGCGGCATCGTCGCGGGGCAATGGACGTGAACAGCGGCGGGCTTCGGTTGTCGAGCGCCAACTATGTGCTGACCGGGTCAACGTCCCAGGCCGGCGGCATTGGTGGGGTATCAGGTACGGGGGTGGCGGCGATGCTGGGCTTCTGGCAGGCGGCCCTGGCCAGACCGACGGTGATTGTTCCCCCCGACTTGGACAGGGACGGCGACGTGGACGCGGATGATTTCGCGATCTTCGCGGCCTGTGTCATCGGCCCGGCCATTCCCTATGAGCCCGGCAGTCTGCCGCCGGGCTGCTTCCTGGTTCCGGACGGCGACGGCATCATTGCCGCCGACTTTGACCGCGACGGCGACGTGGACCAGTCGGATTTCGGCGTCTTGCAGCGATGTTCCAACGGGCGCGGGATCCCGTCGGATCCGCATTGTGCGGAGTAACGGGCCCGCAACAGGGACCGCGCGGCTTGTGAGCGTCCTTGAGCGACGGTCTTGTCATGCAAACGCAAGTATCGCTCCGTGTTAACCTTGTTCAGAAGGCGTCCCGACGTCACGTTCTCTGGAAACATAACCATGCCAACAACCGATATCCCGGATTCCGGGCTTCGCCCCTCTCCCCCCGGGGCCATGTTGCTTGTGCTGGCAGTTTTGCGTGTAGTCATTGGGTGGCATTTTCTGTACGAGGGCCTCATCAAGCTCGCCGATCCACGCTGGACAGCCGCGAGCTACTTGGCGGAATCGAAGTGGATATTCGCCGGCCTGTTCCGTTGGATGGCGAGTGACCCTGCCGTCCTGACAGTGGTGGATGCGCTGAACGCGTGGGGGCTGACGCTCATCGGACTGGTCCTGGTGCTGGGCCTCGTGACCCGCCTGGCCTGCATCTCGGGCGTCGCCCTGTTGGCTCTCTATTACGTGACGAACCCCCCCTTGATCGCTTGGACCCGGGGCGCCTGGATGGAGGGTAATTACCTCCTGATCGACAAGAACATGGTTGAGTTGACGGCTTTGCTGGTCCTGGCCGTGGCCCCGAAGACGTGGACATCGAGTTGGGGTTTGAGCGCGATCGTTGGGGCATGGCGGGCTCGCAGGCGCAGGTCGATATCCACCTGTGCCGCTCGCGATGTCCAACCGGTACCGGCGGACGCCGGGCTGTCACCAGGCGGGCAGGTTTTGCGGAGTGAACTGCTCAAGGGCCTGTTTACTCTGCCGGTGCTGGGTGCATTTGTGTATGCCCATTACAAGCGGCGGCGATGGGAATCCTTCGAAGAACGTCACCTTCTGGTCACCACCGGCGGCAAGGTCGATAGCACGACCAGCGCCACCGCCAAGACGTTCCACTTTGCGAGCCTCAAGGAGCTCAAGGGCACCCTTCCTTGCGGCCGGGTCGGCCACCTGGAGCTCAGCCGATTGTGCCTTGGGGGGAACCTCATCAGCGGGTTTGCCCATGCGCGCGATCTGATTTACGTTTCCGCTCTGGTCAAGAGCTATCACACAGAACGGAAGGTGTTTGATACCCTGTGGCTCGCGGAGCAGTGCGGGGTCAATGCCATTGTGCTCAACCCTTCCCTTGCCGGCCTGATGAACAGGTACTGGCACCGGGAAGGGGGGCGAATCCAGTTCATCTCGAACTGCGGATACCAGGGGGATATTATCGAGGGGGCTAAACTTTCGGTGGACACTGGAGCCCATGCCGGGTACGTCCACGGCGGGCTCGCCGACCGGTTGGTTCGCGAGGGCAAGCTCGACCTGATCGCCCAGGCGCTGGAGCACCTTCGGCGGAACAAGTTGCCGGCCGGGATTGGAGCCCACGAGCTGGATACCGTCAAAGCCTGCGTAGCGGCCGGCATCATGCCCGATTTTTGGGTGAAAACGCTTCATGACATCCAATACTGGTCAGCCCAGCACCCCAAGCCGCATGACAACATCTGGTGCACCAATCCCCAGGAGACCATCGAGTTCATGAAGGGCCTGGAAGCGCCGTGGATCGCCTTCAAAGTGCTCGCCGCCGGCTCGATCCATCCCAAGAACGGGTTTCCCTTTGCCTTCCGCCATGGTGCGGACTTCATCTGCGTGGGTATGTACGATTTCCAGGTGGTCGAGGACGTCAACCTCACGCTGGATATCCTATCCGGCCAGTTGGAACGTGCGCGGCCCTGGCGTGGGTGACGGGTAACCGTCCACAGGGCTCGTTTTGTCGCGGTGACTCAACCTCGTTGCCGACGGACCGGAATCACACCGTCTACACGCGATTGGGATACAGCTGACAAACATACGCACCTGCAAGTGGCCTCGGTGTTAGCGTTGTAGTACTAACGGTTTATAACTTATTCATCGTTGCCCGTGCCCGTTTGACCTTGGCCAGGATATCTTTGGCGGACGCGGTCCAGATGAACGGCTTCGGGTTCTGATTGTGCTGGTTGATGTATTCGGTGATCGCAGCAATCAAGTGGTTCACGTTGTAGAAGCTGCCACGTTTGATGGCCTTGTCGCTCAGGTCGCGGAAGAAGCGTTTGACCATATTCAGCCAGGAAGCACTGGTCGGCGTGAAATGAAACTGGAAGCGCGGGTTACGCTTCGCCCATGCCTGCACCTTGGGATGCTTATGCGTCGAGTAGTTATCGCAGATCAGATGAATGGTCGTTTGTGGCTCATCACGGCGGCCTGTGTCCAGCGGCCCGGCGCCGTCGGGCCTGCGTCGTTTGCGCGATGCGCTGCGGGGAGCTGGAATCGGCCTCGTGCCCTCGGATTAAAGCAACACTGTGTAAACTGGGCTGTGTGACGATGTAAAAAACTTCAAGCACGGGGAGTTTAAGGTTGCAGCCTAGGAGCGTTGTAGTATAATAGCCTATGTTAATATCGGGAATAGGCCACGTCTGGGAAGAGGCTTCGGCTCGGGTTCCCGGTGGGCCTTGTGAAAAACACCAGTGGTGCGTGCAGATCGGTCAAATCTGAATCCGACCTGGAAGGAGGAGTAAGAAATGAAAGGCACATGGCTTGCGGTGGTCATGCTGGGACTGGTGGCGGGCAGCGTTCACGCCACGGTGCTGGTGAGTGACGATTTCGACGCGTACAACTCGGGAAACCTTGCCGGGCAGGGATCCTGGACGGCCTACAGTTCAATCGGCACCCGGCCCATCCAGGTCACGAGCGCCAAGCAGATCAGCCTCGTGCAGGGCAGCGACGGGGAGGATGTTTACCTCCCGCTGGGTCAGGAGATGGGCGCCGGGGACAAGTGGTATGCCGGATACACGGTCACCGTCAACGGCCCGGTGTCGGCATCGGAGTATTTTGCCTGCTTCCGTCAGTTCTTGGGCGGAGTCAACTACTTCCCGACCAAGGTGGGCGTGACGACCAGCGCCGGCTCGGATTTTACCTTCTATATCCACCAAGGCGCTGGAAGCACGATGGCCCCCTACACGGTGACCTGGCCGTCCGGTTTATCATACGGCGTGCCGTATCGGCTCGTCGTCTCCTACGGGTACAGCACCGGCATTGGCGAACTCTGGGTGAACCCGGTTCTCGCGCAAGGGCCTGACGGCAGTGCCAAGATCCTCACGCAGAACCAGGCGGGGTCCTCCCTCATCGAAGCCAACATGTATGCCTTCCGGCAGTCGGTCACCGCAGGGGGTGCCCAGTTGGTGGATGATGTGATCGTCGCGACGACCTGGGCCGAGGCCGTTCCGGAGCCGGCGTCCCTGTCATTACTGGCGCTGGGAGCCTTGACGCTGCTGCGGCGCAGGCGGTAACCGCGTTGGGTCGGTGAGATCGAGACCCAGACATCCCGAGCAATGTGGGACCGTCCCGAGTTGACTCGCATTTCTGCGCTTCGAGCCAGGAAGCCCGGGTGCGTGGCAGCTTGGGCGGGTGGCCCATCCATCGCAACGCGATGGGTGGGCTCACGATGATGCGGATGGAGGAAGGGTTCCTGGTCAAGCAGGCTTTCCCCCACGTTCAATCATCGCCAGCCCACCCTTGCTGCGCAAGGATGGGCCACCCGGCGTTGTCGCCGTGAGCGCGTGAGCCATCAACCCACGGGCAGTCCCTCTTCCGCGGGGCGCTTCAGCTTGTCTCCGCTCGGACAGATCGTTAGACTCCGCGCATGAGCGGCCACCATTCAACCTGCTGTCGTTGTCGAGTCTTTCCTCTGCTCGCCATCGGCTGCGTGTCGCTTTACGTTTCGGCCACATTGGCTGCCGAGAAGGATATGATTGGCCACTGGCCTTTGAAAGGCGATGCCCGCGACGCCTCACCGAACGCATTGCACGCAAAGCCGCATGACGTGACGTGGGACTCGCCAAGCTGCGCCGAGTTCAACGGCCGCTCGGCCTGGCTGGAAGTCCCGTCGTCCCCCGCACTTCGTCTTGGTACCCACGATTTTGCCATTGCCCTCAGGCTTCACCTCGATGCGATCCTGGATGATTCGCCCGGCGACCTCTTGACGCTGTTCGATCCCGTGATGCGGAACGGCTTCAACCTCTCCGTCCAGCACCAGTCCGGCACGTGCAGCTCGATGGCCAACACGCGCAATCTGTTCTTCGGTCTCGACGCCGGCACGGAGCCGCGCTGGATTGACTGCGGCCGGCCCGGCAACAACCAGATGGTGTACGCGCTCGCCGTTTTCAAGGGCGCGCTGTACGCGGGTACCTGGGAACCCGGCGCGGGTGAGGCGGGTCACGTCTATCGTTACGGCGGCGGGACGAATTGGGAGGACTGCGGCGCGCCCGACCGGTGCAACACGGTTTCCGCCTTGGCGGTGTTTGATGGTGAACTGTACGCCGGCGTGACGAGCTACAGCGGTGCCGGCTCGCAACTGACACCCTCGCCCAACACGCATCCCGGCGGACGCATCTATCGCTATGCGGGCGGCAAGAACTGGGTTGATTGCGGCCGGGTCTGTGACGCCGAGGTCATCTGGGGCATGACGGTGTTCCAGGGGCGGCTTTTTGTCACCGCGATGGACTCGCCGCCCAAACATACCCTGACGCCGCGGCAGGGATTGTATCGCTACGAGAGCGGCACGAGCTGGGTCTGGTGTGGCAATCCCGGCGGGCGCGTGGCTGCGCTGACGGTGGCCAACGGGCAACTCTTCGGCAGCGGTTACGACGGCGGCCAACTGGGTGGCGTCTTCCGTTACGACGGCGACACGAACTGGACGAACTGGGGCGCGCCGGCCAACGTGGACCAAACCTACTCATTCGCCTTCCATCGCGGCGCGATGCACACCGGCACGTGGAAGGAAGGCAAAGTGTTCCGCTACCTCGGCGCGAACCAGTGGGAGGATGCGGGCCGGCTCGGCAACGAACTGGAAGTGATGGGCCTGGCCCCGTTCAACGGCAAACTCTATGGCGGCACGCTGCCGCTGGCCCAGGTTTATCGTCGCGATGACGCCGGTTGGGTGCTTACGGGTCGGCTGGATGATTCCGATGTCGTGTACCGGCGTGCATGGTCCATGGCGGTTTACGGCGGCCGGCTGTTCTGCGGCGTGCTGCCGTCAGGACACGTTCACGCACTGGAGGCCGGCGTGGCGACTTCGCACGATTTCGAGCTTGCCCCCGGCTGGCGGCACGTCGCGGCGGTGCGGGCGGGGAATCGCCTGCAGCTTTTCGTGGACGGGAAACGTGTCGCGACCTCCGCGCCGTTCAATCCGTCGCGGTTCGAGCTGACGGCCAACGCTCCCCTCAAGATCGGTTTCGGGGAACACGATTACCTCCACGGCAAGCTGCGCGATGTGCGGCTCTATCGGCGTGCGCTGAGCGACAGCGAAGTGGGCCGGCTTTTCGGCGAATCACCATAAAACCCCGGATTTGAGCGGTGCGCGACGCGTGGAAGGTATGGTGTGCCACTGCTCTGTGAGCAGGTACGTCTTTAGCGTCCCAGGAAGGGCAGGAAGGGGGACAGGCACCTTTTTGCCTTGAACCCTTTCTGGCGCGACGGCACCGCCATGCCGTCTCATCACTGAACCGCGTGGAAGGCCTCCACGCCGGCAAAAAAGAGCCAGTCCCCGGACGCTACCAACCCGTGTGCCACTGCTCTTTGAGCAGTGCGGAACGCGTGCAAGCCTCGGGCGCCCCCGCTGGTTTGCGATCGGGATTGGTTGACGTGCTGGGGTTTGCTGATGCGCCCCGGCGTTACGCGTGGCCGCCGCCCAGTTCGCGTTCCGTCTCGCCGATGGCCTCGTCGATGAGGTCCAGCCCTTTGAGCAGGACCTCGTCCTCCATGACGATCGGCGGGCTCATGCGCAGGATATGCCCGGCCGGTATCCAGGCCAGCCCCTTGGCGAACGCCCGCTGGTAGACCCGCTCGCCGGCTTTGTCGAACGGCTCCTTGGTCTGGCGGTCTTTCACCAGTTCGATGCCGAACAGGCAGCCCTTGCCCCGCACGTCCCCCACGATCGGGTGCTCATCTTTCATCCGGGCCATGCGCCGCATCGCGACCTGCTCGAGGTGCAGAGCCTTCGCCAGCAGGTTCTCCTCTTCGATCACCTCGATGCTCGCCAGGGCCGCGGCGCAGGCCATCGGGTTCCCTCCGTAGCTGCTCGATGCGGAGATTTTCTCGAACGATTCCTTGAACGGCTCGCGCACCGCCACCGCGGTCACCGGGAAGCCGTTACCGAACCCCTTGCCCAGCGAAACGACGTCCGGCTGCGTGTCCCAGTGCTCCATGCACAGCCACTTGCCCGTCCGCCCCATACCGGTCAGGACCTCGTCGGCCATCAGCAGGATCTTGTGGCGGTTGCACAGTTGCCGCAGTTTGGGGAAGAAGTCGTCGGGCGGCATGATCGACCCGCCCCAGCCCTGGATGGGTTCGAGCACGAACCCCGCCACGTCGCCCACCGTGCCCTTGTCGATGTACTCCTCATAGAACCTGATATAGGCGTCGGTGTCGAGGCTCCCGTCGGCTTTGGCCCACATGGGCCGATAAGTGTCCGGCCGGGGGAGCATGTGCATCCCCGGGGCCCGCACGCGGCCATAAACCTGCGAGCGGATGTGGGCGAGCGACACGGCCCCGTAGGTCTTGCCGTGGAAGTCGTAGAAGCAGGAGAGCATCTCGTTGCGCCCCGTCGCCGCCCGCAGCACGCGCATCCCCGCTTCGACCGCGGTCGTCCCCGAGTCGTAGAGCTGGTAGCCGGTCAGGTCGCCGGGCAGCACCTCGGCCATCTTCTCCATGAGCCGCGTCTTGACCTCCGTGGTGAAGTCGTGGCAGTTCATAAGCGTGCCCGCGTAGTGCCGCACCGCCTCGGTGATCTTCGGGTGGCAATGGCCCAGCGTGGTCACGTAGATGCCGGAGGAAAAATCGATGTACCGGTTGCCGTCCACGTCGACCAGGGTGCAACCGCGGCCGGACTCGAAAACCACGGGGAAGAGCTTGACCTGCCCGCTGAGGCCTTTGAAGTAGTGGGTGCACCGCGCATGCAGTTCACGGGAGCGCGGCCCGGGCGGTGGGACTTGGATGCGGGGGTAAGCGCTCAGATCCACATGGGCCCAGTGGTCGGTCGTCAGGGTCGTCATCGGTCACTCATCCTTCTGGCTGCCGCCTGCGCGGGTGCGGAGGGGTTCCGGCCGCCGTCGGGCGACGGCCTGATACGGTCACGTCCGGCTCAGAAACCCGACCCGAAGTTAAACAAGCCCGCCCGGCCGGTCAACGTCTCGCCCGGGCATCCGAGCGAGCGGCGGGGTTTATTCCCGCCTTTTGCGCGCGAGGCGCCGGGCTCCCGCCTTTCCCGCAAGGAACACCGGGCGGCGTACCCGCCGTTCTCCCGCAAGGCGCGGGATAAACCCGGCGGCTCGCTGGACGACGCCGCCGGCTCGCCGTTTCGGTCATGGGCCGTGACCTGGACTCCCGGTAGCAGGACGCCATGGTTGTGTTCCGGAGCTGCCGATACAATGGAGCCTGATGGCCGATCTTGGGAGCTTGGCCCGCTTGCGGGGCTCACGCTGGCGGCAGGGGTTCGAGCGATGAGGGCGAGGCAATCGGTCTTGGCCGGGTCGGTGTTGCTGGCGAGCGTGCTGTCGCTGCCGGCGAAGAGCCCGCCGGCGACGCGACCGGGCGACGATCCCATCCTCTGGCAGCAGACCTATACCGTGCGGGAGCGGCCGGAGGCCGTTCGGCTCATCCCCTTACCGGGCGGGGGCTACCGTATTGTCGGCAAGACGAGCTGGATCCAAGATCCGGCAGCCAGCATCAACGAGCGATACGGGTTTGAGTTCTTCGTGCTGGATGTCGACCGGCAAGGCCGTCAGGTCGGCCTGAACACGTTCGAGAGCATCCCACGTCGGCGCGAGCAGATCCGTGATGCCGCGGCGGCGGCGGGCGGGGGCCTGGTCCTTGCCGGCGAACGAAGCTGGCTTGGGTGGCTCGATTCGCAGGGACGCTTCCAGCGGGCGGTCGAGCTGCGGAGCGAACCCGATGCCTCCTTGTACCCTCGCCGCCTCCTTCCGCGGGCGGACGGCGGGTTCCTGGTCGGCGGTACGCGCCGTTTCAAGGATGCCTGGGTTGGCGAGGTGGATGCCGACGGTCGCGTCCAGTGGGAACAGGCCTTCGACCACGGCGCGGATGAAACCGTCCATGCCCTCGCCGCTCGCCCGGACGGCGGGTTTGTGTTCGTCGCCGCCAGCGGCAAGTTCGACAAGTTCGGGCAAGGGCCGTCGGCATTGTGGCTGGTCTCGTGTGACGCAAGCGGAAACAAGGAGCACGAAGCCGTCCTGCCCGACGGCCGGCTGATGCCGGGCGGCCATCCCTGCTTCATCAGCACGAGGGAGGGCTATGCCTTGGCATTCACTCGCACTGGGCTGCCCGGTGTTGCCGACTCAGGCGGGCGACGGCCCACCTTCAGTCGGCACGTCGCCCGTTTCGATCGGCACATGAGGCTGCGGTGGGAGAAGGAGTACCCGCCTACGGGGAGCATGTGGAGCCTGCTGGTCGCCTGCCCCAATGGCGAACTCATCTCCATCGGCGGGGCGTCCGAGGGGCTTTCGATCGACCGCATCTCAGAGTCCGGCGAGCTGCTCGCGGAAACGCCGATTCCCCTGTCGGGTATCCTGTCGTGGCCCATCGACGTGATCGCGGACGCCGACACGCTCACCATCCTGGTCAAAGGTGTGCTCGTGGCCGACGACTCGACCGGCAGCCCGAGAGACATCATCCGGCTGGTGCAGGTTCACCTTCAGGGCCTGTTCCAATGAGATCCCTCCCTCAACGAATCAACGCTCCCACGTCGACGCCCAGTGCGCGGGCGATCCGCTTCATGGTGCGGACCGTTGTGCGGTCGGGGTTGCGTTCGATGCGCGAGATCTGCGACTGGGGGAGCCCGAGCCTCTCGCCCAATTGCTTCTGGGTGAGACCCTTGGCGATGCGTGCCCGGGCGATTGCTTCCCCGGCCAACTCCAGACCCAAGTCGTCAGCATCGATCCACTCGACTTGCTCGTCATTTTCAATCGTTGCAATCGCCCGCTTGATCATCCCGGCCTTGATCAGTTTCTCGGTCATTTCTTGGCTCCGAAGAGGCGCTCAAGGAGTTGTTCGCGACTCAGGCTGAAGTGTTCGGCCACGGCAGCCAGGATGCCTGCCGCAGTGCCAATTCGTAAGGGTTGATGACGGGGGATGGTGATATGATGCTCGCCGGCCAGCAGCGTGGTGAGCCTGACGTGCGAGCCCTTCTGCCGTACCGGCTGATAGCCCAGTGCGGCGAGGGCCTTAACCAAGTCGTCCCCGGAAAGGTTGCGGGGCAGTTTCATGCGCGGATCACTTCCTCACGCACCATGTGCAGGCGGATCAGGCCCGGCCCTTGACCGGGATCGAAATGGCACTCGACGGCCTCCCGCACATTGGCTCGGAGTTCATCGAGCGTGTCGGCTTCGGTGAAGATAGCCTCTCCCAGGGCCCGGGCGGTGTACCCGCCTTCGGGGGCGTCTTCGACCATGAAAATGATCTCGGTCATGCTGGCACCTCGCTTTGGATTCCAGCCGTCTATTATACACGATCACCGGTTGAACGATGAGAGGCGGCGGCCAGTTGGTGAAGGGTCTCGGCGGCCTGGCCGGTGTCCACGGCAGCGGCGGCGAGCTTGAGGCTGGCGGCGAGATCGTCAGCCAGGCCGGCGACGACGAGGGCGGCGGCGGCGTTGAGCAGGGCGTGGTCGCGGCGGGGGCCGTGATCGCGGCGGTCGAGGATGTCGCGGATGGCGGCGGCGCTGGTCTGGGGCGAATCGACGATGAGGGCTTCGAGCGGGGCGGGCGCGAGGCCGACGTCCTCCGGGCGCACCTCAAAGGTGTGCGTCCGGCCGGCACGGACCTCGGTGACTTTCGTCGGGCCGGTGATGCTCAGGTCGCACAGGCCGTTGTGGGCGTGGACGACCCAGGCGAAGGTGGTGCCGCGGGCGGCGAGGACGGCGGCGAGGGTCTCGGTGAGGTCGGGCCGGCAAGTGCCGAGCAACTGGCGTTTCGCGCCGGCGGGGTTGGTCAGCGGACCGAGGAGGTTGAAGATGGTGCGGATGCCCAGGGCCTGTCGCGCGGGGCCGGCGTATTTCATGGCCGGGTGCAGGTTCGGGGCGTAGAGGAACGCGATGCGGCATTCGCGGAGGCAATGTTCGAGCACCGCCACGGGGGCGTCGAGGTTGACGCCGAGCTGGGCGATGGCTTCGGCCGAGCCGCTGGCCCGCGTGTGCGTGCGATTGCCGTGCTTGGCGACGGTGGCCCCGGCGGCGGCCGCGATGATCGCCGCGGCGGTCGAGACGTTGAAGGTGCTGATCCCGTCGCCGCCCGTGCCGCAGGTGTCGATGCACTCGGCGGCACAGCGGACCCGCGTGACCTTCTCGTTCATCACGTCGGCGGCCCCGGCGATCTCATCGACCGTTTCGCCCTTGCCGGCCAGCACGCGGAGGAACTCGGCGATGCGCTCAGTGGGCACCTGCCCGGTCATGATCTGCTCGAAGACCCCGCGGGTCTGCTCGCGGGAGAGGTGCGTTCCGCTGCGAATCAGGTCGGTCGCCTGGTCGAGGGAGAGGGGCATGAGTGGGGAACCTCCTGATTCACTCAAACTGACTGATGCGGGCTAACGAGCCGCGGGCTTTAGCCCGCGCGGCTCTTTGATCGAGATCGGCGGTCGCTTCACGCACAAGCACCGCGCGGGCTGAAGCCCGCGGCTCTTTGATCGCTCACAGCGAATGAACGAACGCCCCGTCCGACGGCACAGTGACGTAGACCAGGGCCGGCTTCTTGAACTGGGTATCGTAGTCGCGGGCGATGGCCTCGCACAGCGGCTGCTCGGCGGAGCGGTGAATCAGAGCGATGGCACATCCGCCGAACCCGCCGCCGGTCATGCGGGCCCCGTGGCAGCCGGCCACCCCCGTCGCCAGGTCCACCAAGGCATCCAACTCGGGGCAGGAGACGGCATAGTCGTCGCGGAGCGAGACGTGCGACTCGGTCATCAGCCGCCCGAACTCCGCCGCGTCGTGGTGCCGCAGGGCGGCGGCCGCCTGCTGGGTGCGGCGGATCTCGCTCACCACGTGGCGGCAACGGCTGAAGGCTACGGCGTCCATGCGACTCTCGCAGGAGGTCAGGTGCTCGAGCGTCACGTCACGGAGCGAGGCGATCTGCGGGTGTCCGGCCTTGAGCACCGCCAGGCCTTCCTGGCACTGCCGCTGCCGCACGGGGTACTCCGACCCGCCGATCTCGTGTTTGACCTGGGTGTTCATCACCGCCAGCACGGTGTCCGGGAACCGCAACGGCAACTGCTCGTGCTTCTGCGAGCGGCAATCGAGCAGCAGGGCGTGGTCTTTCTTGCCGAGCACGCAGATGAACTGGTCCATGATGCCGCAGGGCGAGTTGGCGTACTGGTGCTCCGCCTGGCGGGCGAGCAGGGCGAGGGGGATGGGGTCGAGTCGTTGGCCGGCCAGGGCGAGGAGGGCCATGGCCGTGCCGACCTCCAGGGCCGCCGAGCTGCTCACCCCTCCGCCGACGGGCACGTCGCTGTGAATCAGGAGTCGGGCGGGCTTCAGTTGCACGCCCTGGTTGAGCAACATGCGGGCGACGCCGCGCACGTAGTTGGTCCACATGGGCGAGCCGGGCGGTCCGGGCTCATCCGCGGCGAAGCGCACCGTCTCGCCAAACGCGGTGGAGTGCACGGCCACCTGTCCGTCGTCGGCCGGGCCGGCCACCACGTACAGGGCCTGCGACATGGCGATGGGCAGGACGAAGCCGTCGTTGTAGTCCACGTGCTCGCCGATCAGGTTGACCCGGCCGGGGGCCCGCACCACGCAGCGGGGCGTGGACCCGGGAAAGGCCGCGGCGAACTGCTCGACGAGCGGTTGTGTATTGACCTGCATGGTGTTCTCTCAGACAATAACAACGCGACTCTAGCGCGTGGGCCTGGAACTGTCAACGCCTCTTTCAGCGGACGGGCCTGTCAATGCCGATGCCAATCCTGATCGACACCGACATGGGGGTGGATGACGCGGTGGCGATCGCGCTGGCCCTGGCCTCCAGCGATCTGGAGGTGGCGGGTCTGGCGAGCGTGGGGGGGAACGTCACGCTCGAGCAGGCGACGCTCAACATCGGGCGATTGCTGGCGGGTCTGGGCTGCAAGGCTTGGCCGCCGGTCGGCCGGGGGCTCGACCAGGATCAGGCCGGACTGCAGGATGCCGCCCACGTTTTCGGCGAAGACGGACTCGGACGGTGTTCACTGCCCGCGCCCGACGGGATGGCGACGCTGGACTACCTCGATCTCTACGAGCAGTGCATCGAGGCGCACGGACGGGAGTTGGTCATTCTGGCCATTGGCCCGCTGACCAACCTGGCCGCGCTGCTGCAACATCGGCCGGGCCTGCTGCAGCGGGCGGGCCGCATCGTGGTCATGGGCGGGGCCGTCTGGTGCCAGGGTAACGTCACGCCCCACGCGGAGTTCAACTTCTACCGCGACCCCGAGGCCGCCGCCGCAGTGCTCGCCGCTGGGCTGCCTGTCACCGTCGTGCCGCTCGACGTCACCCGGCAGGTCGCCCTGGATGAATCGCACGTCGCTCAGTTATCGCGCGGCGGGACGCGGGCGGGGGAATTGCTGGCCGAGATGATCCGCTTCCCCCTCGAGCAGGAGGGCGACGCTGCCCACGGCAGCTTTCTGGTGCATGACGCCCTGGCCCTGGGAGTGCTTATCTGGCCGCCGTTGTTCATGCGGGCCCAGATGGTTTTGGATGTGGTTATCTCCGGCGAACAGGCCGGCCGCTCCAAGCCCCTGGTCGCCAAGGACAAGTCGCGGCAGATCGGTGTGGTCATCTCCGTCAACGCGGCCGACTTCGTCGAGAATATGCTGGAGCGGCTTTGTCACGAGGGGTTCGTGGTCTGAAGATACTCGACGATACCATCGTGGCGATTTCGTCGGCCGGTGGGGCGAGCGTGCGCGGCATCATTCGTCTCAGCGGGCCGCGGGCCTTCGCGTTGGCGGAGCGACTGTTCACTCATGAGAACGCCGCGGGTGGCCTGCGCGCGCTCGGAGGCTACCGCCGCGTCATGGGACGGCTCGTTGTGGAGGACGCCGGCGAGCTGCCGGCCGAGGCCTATCTCTTCCACGCGCCGGCCAGTTACACGCGGCAGGACGTCGTCGAGCTGCACACCGTGGGCTCACCGCCGGTGCTGGCCATGGTGCTGGATCGGCTGCTGGCTGACGGGGCGCGCCTGGCGGAGCCGGGCGAGTTCACCGCCCGCGCCTTCATGGCCGGGGCGCTCGACTTGACCCGCGTCGAAGGCGTGGCCGCCCTCATTCACGCCCGCAACGATACGCAACTCCGCGCCGCCCAGGCCCTGTTGCAGGGTGATCTGAGTCATCGCACGACGGTCGGCCGCGAGCGCATCGCCGATCTGCTGGCCCTCGTCGAAGCGGAGATCGACTTCGCCGAGGAATCGATCCGGTTCGTCTCGCCCGCGGAGGCCACGGCGACCATCGACGCGGTCGCAGCCGATATCG
>CAZEEJ010000068.1:0-26153 GCA_964511155.1 uncultured Planctomycetales bacterium
TGCTTTTTCGCCACTTTCCGATGGACACGGCCTGAACCGAGCCCATCACCCGCACCCTCCACGCGGGGGCCTGTCCGGCCGCGGTGGTCGCCGAAGCCGCTCGCCTGCTCGGCGGCAACGAGGCCTTCTGGCAGATGCACGACGCGCTGTTCGCCGAACCCACCCGTTTCCGCCAAGCGAGCGAGGTCTTCTCGCGGGAGGCTGCGGGGCGCATCGGACTCGACGTGGAGTTGTTCTGGCGGCAGGCGACGCAGTCCCGCGCCACTTGGGAGCGCGTGCGGGCCAACGTCATCGAAGGCCACCGACTGGGCCTCAAGGGGACGCCCGCCGTCTTCCTCGACGGTCGCCGGTTCGACCGCTACGCCGACGACCACTTCTGGCGCTACCTCGCCTACCTGGATGCCGCAGCCACCAGGCCGGCCGGCTTCCGCACCACCATGCCCGCCCCCGCCACGCACCCCGCCACGGAACCAGCCAGCCAGCCGTCTCAACCTGACGACGCCACCACGGCGCAGAAGTGACGCACGGGCCCGCAGGCTTCGTGTTGAGAGATCGCATTGCCACTAGCGAGCCTGTGACCCGATATCGTCTCTCCCCCGCTACCGACCGGCGGTTCCTGCGGCTGTGTCCGGGGCTCAGGCTGCCGCCCAACGCCGCTCGCCGCTTCGATCACGGGAGAACCACGAGATCCGGTATTCGGATGAAGTGCTCGCGGTTCAACGTGTCAAGAGGCAATCCGCGGAGTCGCCACGCGCCCGCCAGGGGGGCATGACTGTATCGGCGGTGTGCCGGTGCTCTGTTCTGACGTTCGTTAACATCGAAAAAGCAAGGACTTATGAAATCAGGAGCGTCAGGGCTTGTGCCATCCCTGCGTGTCACGGTAATGGGGCATAATTTCGTGAAAAAAATCACGATTCCCCTTGCCATCGTGCCGAGGAAAGTGTATATTCAATCGAGCGATCTGTGAAAAAGATCACAATGTGAGCTTTCGCACAGGCCGAGGCGACGGGAGTGTGCGGTGATGGTGGCCGAGTGCCTCGTGAAACGACTGAGCCTGTATCGCCGGTTGCTGACGGGTGAGCGAGCGGAATACGTGTTTTCGCATGATCTGGCGGCTCTGGCGGGGGTGTCGGCGGCGCAGGTGCGGCGGGACGTGATGACCATCGGGTACGCGGGAAGTCCGCGGCGGGGCTACGACGTGGAGGGGCTGGTTGCCGGCATCGGTGCGTTCCTGGACGCCCCAGGGGGACAGGCGGCGGTGCTGGTGGGGCTGGGGCATCTGGGCAAAGCCGTTTTGGCGTACCTGGGGGCTCGCCGGGAAGGGCTGCGGATCGTGGCTGGGTTCGACGTGGACCCGGATAAGTGTGGCCGGGTCATCCACGGCTGCCGCTGCCACGCGATGGCCGACCTGGCGGAGGTCATCGCGCAGCAGGGGGCGACCGTGGCCCTGGTAGCCGTCCCAGGCAGCGAGGCCCAGGGCGTGGCCATGCAACTGGTGAGGGCCGGTGTACGGGGGCTGCTGAACTTCGCCCCTGTGCGCTTGCAGACCCCGGAGTACGTGTTCGTGGAGGACGTGGATATCACCGTGTCGCTGGAGAGCGTTGCGTTCTTCGCGCGACAGGATGCGGTGCGCAGACCAGCGCGGGTAAAGGAAATCGTCAGATGATTCAGGTAGACGTGGAACCCATTCTGAGCGAGTTCGGGGATGCGGGGCGGGATGCTCTGATCCCGATTCTGCAGGCGGTGCAGGAGCGGCAGGGCTACCTGTCGCGGGAGGCGATGACGGAGATCGGTCGCCATCTGCACCTGCCGGTGAGCAAGATCTACGGGGTGGCGACTTTTTATAACCAGTTCCGGTTTCGGCCACGGGGCCGGTACCACATCCAGGTATGTCGGGGTACGGCCTGTCACGTGAAGGGGTCGGCCCGCGTGCTGGACGCGGTACGGCAGGCCCTGAAAGTCGAACCGGGCCAGACCACTCGGGACGGCTTGTTCAGCCTGGAAGTGGTGGCTTGTATCGGGGCGTGTGGTCTGGCGCCGGTCATCTGTGTGAACGGCGAGTTCCACGCGGGCATGACGACGGAGAAAGTGAACAAGCTCATCCGCTCGCATCAACGACAGGCGGCGGACAATGGCTGAGGCAAAAGCAATGGCGAGTAAAGACACAGGGTGTGGGTGCGACCAGGGAGGGCCGGTGCTGCGGTACGTGATGCTGGCGGCCGGCGGGGATGATACGAGGGCCGTCGAGGCCTTGGGCCGGGAGCGGCTGGCAAGCCTGCGGCGCGACGTGCTGGTCCGCCCGGTGATCTTCGTTGGGGCGGGCACCTGCGGGCTGGGAGCCGGTGCAGGCAAGACGCTGGCCGCGCTGTGGAAGTACCTGGTCGAGCGGGACGTGCAGGCGGACGTGGCCGAGGTGGGCTGCATCGGCATGTGCTCGGCCGAACCGCTGGTGGACGTGCAGTTACCCGGGCGCACGCGCGTGAGCTTCCAGGGGGTAACCGAGGACAAGATCGGCGGCCTTTTGGACGCGGTGCTGGCCGGCTCGATCCCCCGGGAGATGG
Organism: uncultured Planctomycetales bacterium; assembly: GCA_964511155.1. Classification (GTDB taxonomy): domain Bacteria; phylum Planctomycetota; class Phycisphaerae; order UBA1845; family PWPN01; genus JAAYDF01. The sequence goes on from CAZEEJ010000068.1 coordinate 2,562, forward strand.
TCCTGGGGCAATTCCGGTCGGAAACCTTGCAGTCCTGGCCGGACGTGCCCTTCATCGACGAGCACCCGTTCTTCGCTCCGCAGATGCGGCGTGTGCTGGCCAACTGCGGCGTCATCGACCCGACGCAGATCGACGAGTACGTCGCCCGTGGCGGATACCAGGCGCTGGCGAAGGCCCTGCGGACCATGACGCGGGAGGAGGTGTGCAGGGTCGTTGAGGAGAGCGGGCTGCGGGGGCGGGGCGGCGGCGGGTTCCCCACGGGGACCAAGTGGAAGTTCGCTTTGGGGGCCGAGAGCGATCAGAAATACCTGGTGTGCAACGCCGACGAAGGCGACCCGGGGGCGTTCATGGACCGGGCGGTCATCGAGGGCGACCCACACCGGGTGCTGGAGGGCATGGCCCTGGCGGCGTACGCGATCGGGGCGAGCAAGGCCTACGTCTACATTCGGGCGGAGTATCCCCTGGCCATCGAGCGGCTGGTCGCGGCCATCGAGCAGGCGCGGCACTACGGCCTGCTGGGCGAGAACATCCTGGAGAGCGGTTTCAACCTGCACGTGATCATCAAGCAGGGGGCGGGGGCGTTCGTCTGCGGCGAAGAGACGGCGCTGATTCACAGCATCGAGGGCAAACGGGGGATGCCGCGGCCCCGGCCGCCGTTCCCCGCGGTGCGCGGGCTGTTCGGCAAGCCGACGGTGATCAACAACGTGGAGACGATGGCCAACGTGCCCGACGTGATCACCCGCGGGGCGGCCTGGTTCAGCTCGGTGGGGACGGCCAAGAGCAAGGGCACCAAGGTCTTCGCCCTGTCGGGCAACGTCGAGCGCACGGGTCTGATCGAGGTCGCGATGGGCACGACCGTGCGTCAGATCGTGTTCGACATCGGCGGCGGCATCCCGGGCGGCAAAGCGTACAAGGCGGTGCAGATGGGCGGGCCGTCGGGCGGGTGCATCCCGACGCAGCACCTGGATATCCAGATCGAGTACGAGTCGCTCAAGACGGTGGGGGCGATGATGGGGTCCGGCGGGCTGGTGGTCATGGATGAGGACACGTGCATGGTGGACGTGGCCAAGTTCTTCATGGACTTCATCCAGCGGGAGAGCTGCGGCAAGTGCGTTCCCTGCCGCGAGGGCACGCGCCGCATGTTGGAGATCCTGCAGAGCATCACGCGGGCGCGGCGGAATGAGCAGGGGGTGCAGGCCCTGGAGCGGTTCAAGAGTGTGATGTACCTGACGCGGCTGGCGGAGGTGATCAAGGACACGAGTCTGTGCGGTCTGGGGCAGTCGGCCCCGAACCCGGTCCTGAGCACGCTGCGCTGGTTCCGCGAGGAATACGACGCCCACATGTACGACCGGCATTGCCCGGCGGGGGCGTGCCGCGAGTTGCTCCTGTACCGCATCCACCCCGAGAACTGCAAAGGCTGCACGCTGTGTGCGAAGAAGTGCCCGGTCGATGCGATCATGGGTGCCCCCAAGAGCCCGCACTACATCATCCCGGAGAAGTGCATCGGTTGCGGGACGTGCGTGGACGTGTGCAAATTCGACGCGGTGCTGGCGGAGTAAGCTTTTTACCCGTGGGGCGGTGCGAAGCCGCAAGCGGCGAGGTGATGACGGTGATTGCGATCGAAGTCAACGGCGAATCAGTACAGGCGAACGCGGGCGAGATGCTGCTGGCGACGCTGCGGCGGTTGGGGATCAGAGTACCGACCTTGTGCCACATTGACGGGCTGTCGCCCAGTGGGGCCTGCCGCCTGTGTGACGTGGAGGTCGAGGGCCGGCCCAACCTGCAGCCGAGCTGTGCCACCCCGGTGGTGGAAGGGATGAAGGTGCGCACGCACTCGCCGCGGGCCGTGCGGGCACGGAAGACGATCATCGAGCTGCTGCTGGCCAATCATCCGGACGACTGCCTGTACTGCGTGCGGAACGGCAACTGCGAGCTGCAGACGCTGGCGGAGGAACTGGGGGTGCGGGCCCGGCGGTACCAGGGGGCCCGCGACCGGTACCACGTGGACCAGTCGAGCCCGTCCATCGTCCGCGACCCGGAGAAGTGCATCCTGTGCGGCAAGTGCGTGCGGGTGTGCGAAGAGGTGCAGGCCGTCGCCTGTATCGACTTCATCGGGCGGGGCAGCAAGACGCGCGTGGGGACGGCCTTCGACCAGGGGCTCAACGTGTCGAGCTGCATCAACTGCGGGCAGTGCGTGATGATCTGTCCGACCGGGGCGCTCCGCGAGAACAGCCACCTCAAGGAAGTTCTGGAGGCCATCAACAACCCCGAACGGTTCGTGGTCGTGCAGCATGCCCCGAGCATCTCCGTGACGCTGGCGGAGGAGTTCGGGATGAAGCCCGGCTCCGATGTGTGCGGGGCACTGACCACCGCGCTGCGGCTGTTGGGCTTCGACCGCGTGTTCGACACCTCGTTCTCGGCCGACCTGACCATCATGGAGGAGGCGTCGGAGCTGGTGCAGCGGATCACGACGGGCGGGGTGCTGCCGATGATGACAAGCTGCTCGCCCGGCTGGATCAAGTTCGTCGAGCAGGCCTACCCGGAGTTCATTCCGAACCTGTCGACCTGCAAGAGCCCGCAGCAGATGCTGGGGGCGGTGATCAAGTCGTTCTTTGCCGAGCGGGAGTCGATCCCCGCGGAGAAGATCTTCAGCGTGTCGATCATGCCGTGCACGGCGAAGAAGTTCGAGGCCGGCCGGCCGGAGATGAGCCGGAACGACGTGGCGGACGTGGACGCGGTGCTGACCACGCGGGAGCTGGCCCGCATGATCCGCATGCGCGGCCTGAACCTCGCGAACCTGGCGCCGCAACCGGCGGACACGCCGTTCGGCGAACGGAGCACGGCGGGCAAGCTGTTCGGGGCGACGGGCGGGGTCATGGAAGCCGCGATCCGCACGGCCTACCATCTGGTGAGCGGTCAGGAATTGGCGGAGCTGAAGGTCCAGGCGGTGCGCGGCCTCAAGGGGGTGAAGGAAGCCCGCGTGCCGGTCAACGGGCTCGAACTCGGCGTGGCGGTGGTCAGCGGCCTGGGCAACGCTGCCAAGCTGCTGGACGAGATTCGCGAAGGGCGCAAGGACCTGCACTTCATCGAGGTGATGACCTGCCCCGGCGGATGCGTCGCCGGCGGCGGACAGCCTCTGGGGGCGGACGGCGACGCCATCCGCGCTCGGATGCAGGCCCTGTACAACATCGACCGCAACGAGGGCGTGCGCACCGCCCACGACAACGAGGCCGTTCAGCGGCTCTACCGTGAATTCCTGGAAAAGCCTCTGGGGACCAGGAGCCATCATCTGCTGCATACGCACTATGCTCCGCGGGAAGTGGTTGCGTGAGGACCGGGCCGTGAAGCACACCGCGCACATTCCGCTGGTCACGACCATCAAAGAGCGCTGCCGCGTGTGCTACACGTGCGTGCGGGAGTGCCCGGCGAAGGCGATCCGTATTCGCGACGGGCAGGCGGAAGTGCTGGCGCAGCGGTGCATCGGGTGCGGCAACTGCGTGCGGGTGTGCAGCCAGCACGCCAAGCAGGTGCTCAGCAGCATCGCGGAGGTAGAGGCCCTGCTGGCGGGGGAGGCACCGGTGGCCGCCTGCCTGGCGCCGAGTTTCCCGGCGGAGTATGACGACATCGAGCATCGCCGGCTGGTGGGCATGGTCCGGGCGCTGGGCTTCGATTGGGTGACGGAGGTCGCTTTCGGGGCGGACCTGGTGGCCGCCCGGTACCGCGACCTGCTCGTGGGTAACGGCCGGAAGCGGTACATCGCCACGAGTTGCCCGGCGATCGTGGGGTACGTCGAGCGATACCACCCGGGCCTGGTGGACGCCTTGGCGCCGATCGTCTCGCCCATGGTGGCGATGGCCCGGGCGATGCGTGCCCTGCACGGGCCGGACCTGAAGGTGGTGTTCGTCGGGCCGTGCATCGCCAAGAAGGGCGAGGCGGCCACGGGGCGCATCAGCGGGGATGTCGATGCGGTGTTGACCTTCGTGGAGCTGCAACACCTGTTCGTGGAAAGGGGTATCACGCCGCTTTCGGTGAAGGCCAGTGAGTTCGACCCGCCTCGTCCGTCGGATGGGGCGCTGTTTCCGATCAGCCGGGGGATGCTGCAGGCGGCGGGGATCAGTGAGGATCTGGCGGCCGGCGAGGTGGTCGCGGCGGACGGGCGGAGCAGCTTCACCGAGGCGATCAAGGAGTTCGAGGACGGCGACCTGGACGCGCGGCTGTTGGAAGTACTCTGCTGCAACGGCTGCATCATGGGGGCGGGCATGGTGACCCAGTCGCCCCTGTTCAGCCGGCGGTCGTGCGTCAGTCATTACGTCCGCCGTCGCATGGAGACCCTGGATCGCAACGGGTGGCAGCGGCAGATGACGGCTTTCGCCGGTCTGGACCTGAGTCGGACCTACGCGTGCAACGACCAGCGGGTGGCGGTGCCCTCGAAGCAGGAACTGGGCCAGATCCTGCAGCGGCTGGGCAAGCATCATGCGGAGGATGAGCTGAACTGCGGGGCGTGCGGGTACGAGACCTGCCGCGAACACGCGATTGCGATCTACGAGGGGCTGGCGGAGTGCGAGATGTGTCTGCCGTACACGATCGACCAGCTTCGCCGGACCGTGCGGGCGCTGGAGTTCTCGAACGAGCAGCTCGCCAGTACGCAGGAGGCGCTCGGGCAGTCGGAGAAGCTGGCGAGCATGGGGCAGCTCGCGGCCGGTATCGCCCACGAAGTCAACAACCCGCTGGGTGTGGTCATCATGTTCGCCCACCTGCTGCTGGACGAGATGGGCAACGACGGCAAGTACCGGGATGATCTGCAGACCATCGTCGAGAGCGCGGACCGGTGCAAGAAGATCGTCTCCGGGCTATTGCACTTCGCCCGGCAGAACAAGGTCACGCTCGCGCCGACAGACCTGCACGGGTTGATCGACGACTTGGTGAAGACCCTGACCCTGCCGGCCGGGATCGCCCTGCGGATCGAGCACCAGTCGCCGCAGGAAATGGCCGACGTGGATCAGGACCAGATCGTGCAGATCCTGACCAACCTGGTGAGCAACGCCCAGGCGGCCATGCCCGACGGTGGCACGTTGACCCTGCGGACGGCAGGCGACGAGGCGAACGTCCGCATTGCGGTGTCCGACACCGGCGTCGGTATCCCGCAGCAGAATCTGGATCGGATCTTCGATCCGTTTTTCACGACCAAGCAGGTCGGCAAGGGCACGGGGCTGGGCCTGGCCGTGACCTATGGGATCGTCAAGATGCACCGGGGCAACATCAAGGTGGAATCGAACGCGGACCCGCAGGCCGGCCTCACGGGAACCACCTTCACCGTGATTCTGCCCCGGAAGGCCGGGTTCGGTTGACGGGTTTCCGCGTTGCACGTGGCGACGCGGGGCACTGAAAAGCATAAGGTGAGAAGTGAGAAGTGAGAAAATGGCAACGAAGGTCTTACTGGTCGATGACGACGCGGACTACCTTGAGCAGGTGCGTATGCAGCTTGTGGCGCGTGGCTACGAGGTCGTAACCGCCGATTCACTGCCGAATGCCCGCGAAGAGCTGAAGCGGGGCAAGCCCGGCCTGGCCGTGGTGGACCTGATGATGGAGCAGGTCGACGACGGCTTCCGGCTGTGCTACGAGATCAAGAAGCTGGACCCGTCCATCCCAGTGATCCTGGTGACCGGGGTGGCCAGCGAGACGGGGATTGACTTCGACGCCTCGACGAAGGAGGAGCGCTCCTGGATCAAGGCGGACGTGGTGCTGGACAAGCCGATCCGGTTCGAGCAGCTCGAACGCGAGATCCATCGGCTGGTACAGGGTTGAGCGATGACTGACAACCTGAGAATCCTGGTGACGGACGACGAGCGGGAGATGCGGCGGGCGGTGGAACGCGCGCTGCAGAGCTACACCGTGCATCTGCCCGGCGTGGACCACGAGGTGGGCTTCGTCGTGGAGCAGGCGGCCAGCGGCGAGGAGGCCCTGGAGAAGATCGCCGTTCAGTCTCCGGACATTCTGCTCCTGGACCACAAGATGGGCGGGATCAGCGGACTGGAGGTCCTGGACTGCCTGCGGGCGGAGGAGCGCGATATCCTGACGGTGATGATCACCGCCTACGCCTCGCTGGAGACGGCGGTGACGGCCACGAAGCAGGGGGCGTTCGATTTCATCGCCAAGCCGTTCACCCCCAAGGAGCTCAAAGACACGCTCCGCAAGGCCGCGATCCACCTGATTTCGCAGCGGGAGGCCCGTCGGCTGGCGCAGGAAAAACGCCAGGTGCGTTTCCAGTTCATCTCCGTGCTGGCCCACGAGCTCAAGGCCCCGCTCGGGGCGGTCGAGGGCTACCTGAAGATCCTGCACGATCCGGCCATGCGCAACAGCACCGGCTCGGTCGACCAGATGGTCGAGCGGTGCCTGGTACGCTGCGAGGGGATGCGCAAACTCATCTACGACCTGCTGGACCTGACGCGGATCGAGTCCGGGCTCAAGCAGCGCGACCTGGCGGCCGTGGATCTGGCCGAGGTGGCCCGGGCGTCGCTCGATACGGTGAGGCCGGATGCCGCCGCCCGAAACATCAGTATTGAGCTGCACGTGAATGATTCCGTGGTCATGACCGCGGACCGCAGCGAATTGGAGATCATCGTCAACAACCTGGTGACCAACGCGGTGAAGTACAACCGCGACGGCGGCCGGGTGGAAGTCACCTGTGCGGCCGAGGGCGAGGACGTGCTGATCGCGGTGGCGGATAGCGGGATCGGTATGACCGCAGAGGAGACCGCCCGGTTGTTCCATGAATTCGTGCGGATCAAGAACCGCAAGACGAAAAACATCCTCGGCAGCGGGCTGGGGTTGTCGACCATCAAGAAACTGGCCGCCCTGTACGGCGGCGATGTCAGCGTGAGCAGTGAGCCGGACGTGGGCACGACGTTTACCGTCCGGCTCAAGAGCAAGGGCCATGAAACCGACGCGCCACGAAATCTTGAGGTGGCTGCGGAAGGATGACCCGCGGCAACTGGAGGCGCTGTGGCGTCTCGCGGACGAGGTCCGGCGGCAGCATGTGGGCGATGAGGTCCACCTGCGCGGGCTGATCGAGTTCTCGAACCACTGCGCCCGGTCGTGTGCGTATTGCGGGCTGCGTGTGTCGAACGAGGGCCTCGTGCGCTACCGCATGACCGCCGACGAGATCCTGGAATGCGTGCGGCAGGCGGTGCGGTTCGGGTATGGCACGGTGGTTCTGCAATCGGGCGAGGATCGCGGCACGACCAGGGCCTGGATGGCCGACCTGGTCCGGAGGATCAAGGCCGAGACCACGGTGGCGGTGACGTTGAGCCTGGGCGAACGCAACGAGCGCGACTTGCGGGCATGGCGGCAGGCGGGGGCCGACCGCTACCTGCTGCGTTTTGAGACCTCGAACGCGGCCCTGTTTGCAAGCATCCATCCCGCGTTGCCGGGCATTACTTGCGACCGCATCGCGATCCTGCGGACCCTGCGCGATCTGGGGTATGAGGTCGGCAGCGGAGTCATGATCGGGATTCCCGGGCAGACGTGGGCGGACCTGGTACGGGACATCGAGCTGTTCGCGGAGCTGGACCTGGACATGATCGGGGTGGGGCCGTTCATTCCGCACCCGGCGACGCCACTGGGCTCGAGCGTTCCGCCGCCGGATGTCGCGACGGAGCAGGTGCCGAACAACGAGTTGATGACCTACAAAGTGATGGCCCTGGCCCGGTTGAGTTGCCCGCGGGCGAATATCCCAAGCACGACGGCCCTGGCGACGTTGAACCTGGCCCAGGGGCGGGAGCTGGGCCTGCGGCGGGGGGCAAACGTGGTCATGCCCAACCTGACGCCGCCGCGCTATCGGGAGCGGTATGAGATTTACCCGGCCAAGGCGTGCCTCCGGGAAGATGCCACCGACTGCCACGGCTGCATGAAGCACCGGATCGAGACCATCGGCCGGGCGGTGGGGGCCGGGCGGGGCGATTCGCGGAATTATCGATTACGGGGTTGAACTGATGCGTGCACTCGCGGAACTGACCTTGAGCAGTGGGGCGGCGGACTTCATCGACGACGCCCGTCTGACGGACCTGGCTGAGGGCCCGCGCCCCGACGTCGCCCGGGTGCGCGACATCGTCGCCAAGAGCCTCGCCAAGCAACATCTCAGTGTCGAGGAGACCGCCGATCTTGCTCGGGCCGACGACCCGGAGTTGATCGAGCTCATCTTCGAGACCGCCCGGCAGCTCAAGCGGGACGTGTACGGCAACCGCATCGTGCTGTTCGCCCCGCTCTACATCGGCAACGACTGCGTCAACGACTGTGCCTACTGTGCGTTCAAACGCTCGAATCGCGAGGTCATTCGCCGCTCGCTCGACACCGCGGAGGTCTGCCGCCAGGTCGAGGCCCTCGAAAGCCGTGGGCACAAGCGGCTGATCCTCGTCTTCGGCGAGCACCCGCGCTACAGCCCCGAGTTCATTGCCGAGACGGTGCGCACCGTCTACGGCGTGCGCTTCGGCCCGGGCGAGATCCGGCGGGTGAACATCAACGCCGCCCCGATGGACCACAACGGCTACCGCACCGTCAAGGCGGCGGGCATCGGCACGTACCAGGTCTTTCAGGAGACCTACCACCACGGGGCCTACGCGGAAGTCCACCCGGCCGGCACGCGCAAGGGCGATTACCTCTACCGGCTGGACGCCCTGAGCAGGGCCATGGAGGCGGGCATTGACGACGTCGGCATCGGCGCTCTCTTTGGCCTGCACGACTGGCGGTTCGAGGTCCTGGGCCTGGTCTCGCACGCCCTGCACCTGCAGGACCGGTTTGGGGTCGGGCCGCACACCATCAGCTTCCCGCGGCTGCGCCCGGCCTCCGGCGTGGAGCTGCCCGCCACCCATCCCGTCGTCGACGAGGACTTCAAACGGGTCATTGCCATCCTTCGGCTGGCGGTCCCGTACACCGGACTGATCCTGACCGCGCGGGAGGGGCCCGAGTTGCGCCGCGAAGTGATGAAGTTCGGCGTTTCGCAGATCGATGCCGGCAGCCGCATCGAGATCGGCGGATACACCGAGGCCGGCGACGCCCAGTCGATGGAACGCGAGCAGTTCGAGCTGGGCGATATTCGGCCGCTCGACCACGTCATGCGCGAACTGATGATCGACGGCTACCTGCCGAGTTTCTGCACCGCCTGTTATCGCCTGGGCCGCACCGGCGAGCACTTCATGGAGTTCGCCATCCCCGGGTTCATCCAGCGGTTCTGCACGCCCAACGGCCTGACCACGCTCATGGAGTTCCTGACCGACTACGCCTCCCCGGAGACGCGGATCGCTGGCCAGAAGCTGATCGCGGGCGAGATCGCCCGCATGCCGGATGACAAACTCCGCACTCGTCTGCAGGAGTGTCTGCGCCGTATCGAAAAAGGTGGCGAGCGGGATCTATACTTTTAAGAGTGCGTCATGAAACCCCTGCCGTCGCACCGGCGAGACGCCGGTGCCACACCGGTTTCAGGACGCACGGTAAGGGCGGCACAACGCGGCTCGCCGCTTCGCAGGACAGCGGCAGGTGCGATGATGGCGTTACCTCGTAGCGGCCGCCCCCCGTGGCGGCTGGATCACGCGGCCCCGGTCGCCACGGGGGGCGACCGCTACGGGGTTGCAGGGCACGATGCCGAGGTGGCGAATCTCATGAGCGAGTACCGCCGCGAGAAAGATCTGCTGGGTGAACGGGAGGTGCCCGCCGAGGCCCTCTACGGCATCCATACCTTGCGCGCGCTGGAGAACTTTCCGCTGGCGGGGCGCCCCGTGCGCTCGCCGCTGATACACGCTTACGGGGCGGTCAAGCTGGCCTGCGCACGAACCAACCACGAGCTGGGCTTTCTCGGCGACCGTCAGGCCGGGGCCATCGAGCAGGCGTGCGCGGAAATGATGGCCGGCCAGCTCGACGCCCATGTCCTCGTCGATGCCCTCCAGGGCGGCGCCGGCACCTCCACCAACATGAACGTGAACGAGGTCTTGGCCAACCGGGCGCTGCAACTGTTGGGCCGCAAGCCCGGGGACTACGACCTGATCTGCCCCCTCGGGCATGTGAACCTGCACCAGTCCACGAACGATACCTATCCCACGGCCCTCAAGGTGGCGGCCATCGGACAACTGCGGGCGCTCGAGCGGGAGGTCGTCGGGCTGCTGGAGGCGTTCCAGCGCAAGGAGAAGGAAACGGCCCACGTGGTCAAGATCGGCCGCACCCAGCTTCAGGACGCCGTGCCGATCACGCTCGGCCGCGAGATGGCGGCTTACGCCGAGGCCTTCGCTCGCGATCGTTGGCGGATCTATAAATGCGAGGAGCGGCTGCGGGTGGTCAATCTGGGCGGGACCGCGGTCGGCACGGGCCTGGCCGCTCCCCGGCAGTATATCTTTCGCGTCGTCGAGCACCTGCGCGAAATCACTCGGCTGGGGCTGGCCCGGGCCGAGGACCTCGTCGAGGCCACCCAGAACGCCGACGCGTTTGTCGAGGTCAGCGGCATCCTCAAGGCCCACGCCAGTAACCTCCTCAAGGTGGCCACGGACCTGCGTCTGCTGTCGTCCGGCCCGGACGGCGGGCTGGGCGAGATCCACCTTCCGCCCAGGCAGGCCGGGTCGTCGATCATGCCGGGCAAGGTCAACCCGGTCATTCCCGAGGCCGTATCCCAGGCGAGTCTGACGGTGATGGCCAACGACGTCGCCATCACGCAAGCGTGTTCGATGGGCAACCTCGAGCTCAACGCCTTTCTGCCGCTGGTTGCCGACGAGCTGCTCGGCTCGCTGGAACTGCTGGCGGCGGCGTGCTCGATCCTCCGGCGGCACTGTGTCGAAGGCATCGTGGCCGACGAGGAACGCTGCCGGCGGCACGTGCTCGGGGCCACGGCGACCGTGACCGCGCTGGTCGGCAAGATCGGTTATGAGCAGGCCCAGATGTTGGCGGCGGAGATGCCCGGCGGCGGCGGCGACCTGCGCGACCTGGTCATCGAGCGTGGGCTCCTGACCGCCGTGGAGTTCGACCACCTCGTCTCCGCCGAGGCCGTCACCCGCCTGGGTTCGCCGGATGCGCAAGCCGACGACAAGCGCATGGAGAGTTCGGGATGAAGACCACCCCCAAGGGCATGCGACTGCACATCGGCCTGTTCGGCCGGCGCAACGTCGGCAAGTCCTCGCTGCTCAATGCGATGACCCGGCAGGCGGTGTCCATCGTCTCCGAGGTGGCCGGCACGACCACCGACCCCGTCGAGAAGCCCATGGAACTGCTGCCCATCGGCCCGGTGCTGTTCATCGACACCGCGGGCATCGACGACGTCGGGGCGCTCGGCGAACTGCGCATCCAGCGAACGCGCCAGATCTTCGACCGGACGGACGTCGGCGTTATCGTCGCCCAGGCCGATGAGTGGGGCCGCTTCGAGGAGGCCATCCTGGCGGAACTCGTTTCCCGCGAAGTCCCCGTGATCGTCGTGTTCAACAAGATCGATCTGGGTCGCCCGTCGGCCGCGGTGCTGGCCGATCTGCAGGCCCGCGGCGTGCCTTGCGTCAATGCGGTCGCTTCTCGCGGCGAGGGGGTCCTGGATCTGCGCGAAGCCCTGATCCGCAGTGCGCCCGAGGAGTTCATCAACGCCCCGTCGATCCTGGGCGATCTGGTGCCGCCGGGCGAGCTGGTCGTACTCGTGGTGCCGATCGACCTGGAGGCCCCCAAAGGACGGCTCATCCTCCCGCAGGTCCAGGCCATCCGCGATGCCCTGGACAACGACGCCTATTGCATGGTGGTCAAGGAGCGCGAGCTGCGCGACGCCCTGGATCGGCTCAAGCGCCCGCCGGCCCTGGTCGTGACCGATTCACAGGCCTTCCTCAAGGTCGCCGCCGACACGCCCGACGACGTTCCCCTGACTTCGTTCTCCATCCTGTTCGCTCGCTACAAGGGCGATCTGGTCGAGTTCGTTCGCGGTGCCTTGGCCATCGACGAGTTGAAGCCCGGCGACCGCGTGCTGGTGGCCGAGTCCTGCTCCCACCATCCCATCGGCGAGGACATCGGCCGCGTCAAAATCCCCCGTTGGCTGACGCAGTATGTCGGCGGCAAGCTGGACTTCGTCCAGGTGCAGGGCCACGACTTCCCGCCCGATCTACACACCTGTCGCCTGGTGGTGCACTGCGGGGCCTGCATGACCAACCGCCGCGAGGTGCTGACCCGCATCCTCAAGTGCCGCCAGGCCGGCGTGCCCATCACCAACTACGGCATGACCATCGCCAAGTCGCTGGGCATCCTCGAACGCGCCCTCGCCCCGTTCCCCGCCGCTGGCGGCTTCGCACGACTCCGTGACTGATCCGCCGACTGGACGAATCTCCCCTTCCAGATTATCACCCCGAACATGAGCACCCATGAATCCATCCTCGCTGTGGGCATCGAGCATCCTGTCGGCGTGTTGGCGATCCTCCTGGCCGTACTGGCCGGCATCTTCGCGCTCGAACAGCATCGGGTCGTCGGCCGACTGTTCCGCGTACTGCCTGCCCTGGTATTCTGCTACTTCGTGCCCGCCATCCTGGCCATGCTGGGCGTGATCCCGGCCGAGTCGCCGCTCTATGAGTGGATCAAGGCGTACCTGCTGCCTGCGGGCCTGCTGCTACTGGTTCTGGCGTTGGATGTGCCCGCCGTGCTGCGGCTCGGGCCCAAGGCGGTGGTCATGATGCTGGCGGGTACGGCGGGCGTGGTCATCGGCGGGCCGGTCTCGCTGACCATCTGCGGCCGGTGGCTGCCGGAGGACGCCTGGCAGGGCATGGCCGCCCTGTCGGGAAGCTGGATCGGCGGGGCGGCCAACTTCGTCGCCGTCGGCGAGGCTGCCGGGGCCAGCGCCTCCATGCTCGGCACGATCGTCATCGTCGACGTACTGGCCGCCTATCTGTGGATGGGGACGCTGCTCTACCTGTCCGGCCATCAGACCGCCATCGACCGGCGCACCGGGGCCGACGCCTCCGCTATCCGCGAGCTTGAGCGCCGCATGGCCGATTTCCAGAAGCGCGTCGCCCGCATACCGTCGCTGCTCGATTACCTGACCATCCTGGCCCTGGCCTTCGGCGGCAGCTTCATCGCCTACCAGGCCGGGCTGTGGCTGGTCGACCGCTTCGCCGCCAGCGATCTCCTGATCCGCCTTAACAACGTCCTCTCCGCCTCCACCTGGAAGTTCATCGTCGTGACCGCGATCGGGGTGGCCCTGTCCTTCACTCGGGCCCGCAACCTTGAAGGCGCGGGCGCCTCGCGCCTCGGCTCGTTCATCATCTACCTGCTGGTGGCGTGCATCGGTGCGTCCGCCGACTTCGCCCAGGTCGCCCGCTATCCCGCCTTCGTGGTCATGGCCTTCCTTTGGCTCGCGGTGCACGTCGCAGTGCTCCTCTTCGTCGGCTGGTGGATCCGTGCCCCGTTCTTTTTCGTCGCCGTCGGCTCGCAGGCCAACATCGGCGGAGTCGCCAGCGCCCCGATCGTCGCTGCCGCGTTTCATCCGGCCTTGGCCCCGGTCGGCGCCCTGCTCGCCGTAGGCGGCTACGCCTTGGGCACCTATTGCGGCCTCCTCTGCATGACCCTGCTCAAGGCCGTAGCCGGCCAATAACCCTGCAGACGCTCCCGCCGCTCGCGCCTTTGCGCCCTCCGCCGCTTGCGGCTTCGCACGACTCCGTGGCCCCTCCGCCGCTTGCGGCTTCGCACGGCTCCCTGGACCGCCCCCGTGTGCCACTGCTCTTGGAGCAGTGCGGACCGCGTGGAAGTCAGCGTTCGGTCATCGGCAGCGGTACCGGTTGCGCGCAGCTCACCGTGGATACGCAAGGATCTTGACTCCCAACGGGCCCCAGAAGTAAGCTACGCCCACTGGTGAAGATGCAGATCGGTTCCGGATTCAGCCGAGCCGACGTCTGCGGGCAGGCGTTGTGGTCCGCGGCCTGACCACGTGTTTCCTTGACCCGGTGGCACGTTATGAGCACCTCGTCCGGATCCACATGCGCCGATTGCATCACGGCGATCACCCCGACCCTCTGTGCTCTCATGCACATCCCGGCCCCGCGTCAATCGACCCCGGAACCGATCAGCCGGGTCTTGACCGCCGCCCAGGCGGTGTTCAATCACTCCCCCCTTGATAAGTGTCTGGTCTACGCTCCGGATGCGGTCGGCCTGCACCTCTTCACGGATCACCCGAGATTCTTCGATGAGCTGGCCGCGCGTGCGACGCTCGGCGTCGATCTGCACGCCGTGTTCCCCCCCAAGACCCCGGTGTGCTTCGCCTCCATGTTCACCGGAGCCATGCCCGAGGTTCACGGCATTCGCAGCTACGAACGGCCGGTGCTGACCTGCGATACGCTGTTCGACGCCCTGATCCGCTCCGGCCGATCCCCGGCGATCATTGCGCCCAGGGGCGCCAGCGTCGAGCTGATCTTCCGCCAGCGGCCGATGGCCTACTTCACCGAACAGGACGATCAGGCCGTGACCAGGCGGGCCTTGGAGTTGCTCGCGTCGTCGACCCACGATTTCATTCTCGTCTATCACGCGGAGTACGACGACCTGTTGCACCTCACCACCCCCTACAGCGCCGAGGCACTCCTGGCGGCTGAGCATCACGTGGCCAGTTTCCGCCGGCTGGCCAACGCCATCGATATGCACTGGGCTCGATACCGTCGGGCGATCCACTTCGCTCCCGACCACGGAGCCCACATCGATCCCGCCACCGCCAGGGGCGTTCATGGCGAGGACATCCCCGACGACATGCGCGTCCGGCATTATTTCCGTTTTGCCGGATCGCTGCGCTCCGTGGAGACCTCGGCGGTGTAAGGAAGAGGTGTCAACCGCAGAGGTCGCGGAGGGCCGCCGAGGATGTTCGATGAACCGGCTGCCGGCCTACGGGGTCAGCTCACCATGAATCATCGGACGCATCCCCTTTCTCCCTTTCCTCATGCAGCGACCCATCGCCTATTCGCCGCTTCCTTGGAACTTCGCACGGCTGCGGACTTCGATGAGTTACCAGAGTACCTCCGCATCGTACCGGCGGAGCATCGGGTCGGAGCTGAGGATAGGCAGGTTCTGGGCCCGGGACTGGACGCCCAGCAGGCGGTCGAACGGGTCACGATGATGGTGCGGCAACAAGCCGACGGCCAGGGCGTGGCTCATTTCGACAGGCAGGCTTTCGATTCGGTTGCGGGCCATCTGCTCGGGAACGAACCGCGACGGCGGCCGACGGAGGTCGAGCCGGCCCAGGCTGACTTTGATGGCGATCTCCCAGCCCGACGCAGCGCTGAAGTACAACTCGTTGTGACCCTCCCTGATGATTTCGCGGGCCGTGGCGGACAGACGCGGATCGTCCATGATCCACCACAGGAAAGCGTGCGTGTCGAGCAGCACTTTCACGCTTCAAACTCACACAGGACGGACTCGGGCAGCGGCCCATCGAAGTCGTCGGATATCCGAGCCTGCCCCCGGGCACTACCGGGCACGCGATCGGCCGCCCGGATTTGGCAATGACGATCTCCTCACCCGCCTGAACGCGGGCCAGCAACTCAGAGAGCCGGGTCTTCGCATCGTGGATGTTCACCGGCGTGGACATGGTTCAGTGCCTCCGATTCGCGGAATGATAGACTAAGTTCAGGACTAAGTCAAGTGTGCGGCAGCTAAGTCCAGGTGCCGGCGGGTCAGTGACAGAATCGGCGAGCCGCCGGGCTTGTCCCGGCGCTTTGCGAGAGGACGCTGGGTACGCAGCCCGGTGCTCCTGGCGAGCGAAGCCGTATTCCTTCTGATCGGCGTTTATCGACGTGCACTCGTCTCGACGTAGCGAAGCGGAGCCGGATCGGCGGTTCATGACTCTTCCGAAGGCCGGGGAGGAGACGAACCGCCGATGAACGCGGATGAACGCCGATAGATGCAGTCTCCTCTCCGACCTCTGCCGTAGAACGAAAAGGTTTGAACCGCAGAGGTCGCGGAGGCGAGACCGTGGCGGTCGCCCCCCGACTTCGGCGAGCGCTCTTCGAGCCTGAGCCTCAGAGCCGAAGGCAGCCGAGCCGCGGCGACCGGCGTATGGGTTGCCCGTCCCTCTGCCCCTTCTGCCTCTGTGCCTTCTGCCCCTGTCCCTTCTGTCCGACACGAAGGACGAGAAAACGGGCCAGATTCGTTTGTTGTGGTCGAAACATACGCCGGTCGCCACGGGGGGCGACCGCTACGGGGGCGAGGCCGTCATGGGTGGGGACGGTCGCTGCGGCAAGAGGGACGCACTCTACTCCAGGTATCCCAGGTCGCTGAGGCGGCGGGTGAGGGCTTCGCGTTCGGCGGCGTCGTAGACTTCGTCGTAGGCGGCCCGCTGGGCTTGCTGCGGCGTTTCAAACTCGACGGTGGGGGGCTTCTCGAAGAGGTCGGCCAGCACGCGGCCTTCCATGTCCGAGGGCACGCGCAGGCCAAGGGCGGCCAGCAGGGTAGGGGCGATGTCGGCGATCTGGCCGTTGGCCGTGTGTCCGCTGCGCACGCCGGGGCCGTTGGCGATGAGGATGCCTTCGACGCGATGCGTGCCCTCGAGACGGTCGGGCGAACTCCAGAGCACGGGCCGACTGCCACGGATCTTGCGCACCACCGCCAGACCCGGCTGCGGAATCAGCAGCAAATCGGGCAGCCAAGGCTGGTCTTCGCGGCGGCAGCCATACAACTCTTCCGTGCGGGCCACTTCGGAAAAGACCTGGATCTGGCGGCCGTCCGGGTTCGTCGCGGTCACTGCGAGCAACTTCTGCCGCAGTTCCTCGCGGAGCGGCTCGTAATCGGCCGGCTCGACCAGCCCGTTCGGCTGACGGCCCTTGAGGCTGACGTAGAGGAAGCCGTACATACCCGCGTGGATCACGCAGGCCCGCGTCCGCGACCAGTCGAGGGCCAGGTCGTGCTCGATCCCCAGGTTGGCGGCGAAGCGCTTGGTGGTCTTGCCGCGCAGGCGGGCCAGGATTCGCTGGGCGCGCACGCCCGCTTGGGTGAGACGGCCCTTGATCTTGAGGTAGCCCCACTGCTCGAGCAGGGCGTTGGGCTGGGCCTTGCCGTCGAGGCTGCCGTGCCCATGATCGGACATGATCAGCAGGGTGGCTTCGTGCCGCTGGGCGTAGGCGCTGAGCCTGCCAAGTACCTCGTCGAGCACCTCGAAGCAGTGGGCGGCGATCTCGGCCCGGTGCGGGTCGTTCCCGGCCGTTTTCGGATCCAGGTACCGCCACGCCTTGTGCTGCAGGTTATCCACGAGCTTGAAGAGCACCATGAGCACGTCCCAGCCGTACTTGTCGCCGCAGTGCTCGACCAGTTCGCAGCCCTGGCGGAAGCTGCGTTCGACGAAGGCGGCGTTGCGTTTGAAGAGGTCCTCGCCGCCGAGGGCCTTGCGCTGCCAGTTCGAGCGGTAGCTGTAGTCCGGCCAGCGCTGGAGGATTTCCCGTTTGAGGTCGGCGGGGTAGGTGAACTCGTTGTCGATGCTGGGCGTCTCGAAGCCGGAGATGAGAAACCCGTTGACGCGGCGGGGGGGGTAGGTCATGGGCACGCTGATCGACCCGACGCGGAAGCCCTTTTCGCTGAGGATGGCCCGGATGGTCTTTTCGCGGATCTCGTAGGTGCTGTTGAAGGAGAGGCTGTTGGTGCGCACGTCGTACTTCTCGAAATCGACGATGCCATGTCGGCCGGGCCCCTTGCCGGTCATGAAGGTCGTCCACGCGGCGGGGGTGATGGGCGGTTTGGTGGATTCGAGAATGCCGGCGGTGCCGGTCTGGACCAGGCGGGCCAGGTGGGGCATGCGGCCGGCGTCCATGAGCGGACGCAGGATATCGAAGGTCGCGCCGTCCAGCCCGACGATGAGGACCCGCCGGGCAAGGGCGGGCAGTTCTCGTTGGGGCTCGGTCGGGTAGGGGGCGGCGGCGGGCGCTGCTCCCACCGGGCCGAAGACCGGAGGGGCGTCTCCCCGGGCGGCCGCCTCTGTGTCCGGTACGCTTACGGATTTGTTCATGCTCAGCTCACCTGTTCTCCCAAGGGGTACTTTCGCCCGGATCAGCGGTTCCCTCACGCACCGGCACCGCGCGGGCTAAAGCCCGCGGCTCGTTGGCCGATTACTTACGGGGTACAGTTTGGCGCCTAAGCCCACGGGTTGCAACCCTAAGCCCACGGGTTGCAACCACAAGCCCACGGGCTGCAACCCGTGGGCTTAGCAACCCGTGGGTGTGGAGCTTGTGTCGGGCGTTGCAGGTCCATAACCTTCATCGACGACGCCCGGCGAGCGCGTGCCCGTCGGGGTGGGAGACTCCGTTTGGAGTGCAGGGCGATGGCGGATCAACACGTGGAGACCCCGGCTCGCGGTGCGTTCAACCGCGATCGGGGCAAGCGCATCCTGCTGGTTCTGGGGCTGGCGATGCAGTTGGTCATGATCGCGGCGGGGCTGTGGCCGGCGATCTGGGTTCTGCTGCACAGCGACTGGGCCGGCAGCTCGCCCATGCGCTGGACGCTGCTCATTCTGGCCGCGGTCCTGGTCTTCAATTATGGGTATTTGCTTGCCCTGCTGCTTTTCCGCCTGGTGATTCCGTATCCCCGACCGGGCCACTACACCATGGGGGGGGCCGATTTGCCCATGCTGCTCATCTTCATGCTGAACGTGCTGCTGCTCAAGGCGCGTCACGATCCGCCGTGGGCGGCCCTGTTCTCCTCCGTGCTGGCGAGCGTTGTGCCCTTGGGGCCGCTGTTCCGGCGATTCTTCGGACCGCACACGTCCTCGGCCACCCTGGGCGACACCGCGATGTTTCTCGATCCGTCGCTCACCGAGGCCGGCCGCAACGTGCAGTTCGGTTTCGGTTGCGTGATCGTCTGCCATCACTTTGACAACCGCGGCGTGGTCATTGCGAAGGTGCGCATCGGGGACGATGTCGTGATCGGCGGCCAGAGCGTGGTGATGGCCGGTGTCGAGGTGGGTGACGGGGCGGTGATTGGGGCGCGGGCTCTGGTTCTGCCGTTCACCCGCATTGGGCCGGGGGAGTATTGGGCGGGATCGCCGGCCCGCCGGATCAAAGCCCGGGACGACCGCGAGGCGGACGTCAGTCCTCGTACTCCGTGAAATCTTCGGGGTGACGGCGGTCGCGGGCCTGTTCGCGGATGCGTTCTTCCTGGGCGTCGCCGCGCTTCCGCAGATCAGAACGCAGCAGGAGGTTCCCGCCGACGCCGATGAGGATGCCTGCCGGACCGAGACGGTAGACGATCAGGCAGAGCACGCAGGATGCCGCCGCGGCGATGACCGCCGAGGCAAACCAACTGAACACCACCCAGATCGTGCGGGCGAGTTTCAGGTCGGCGTCGCCACGCTGGAGAACGCGGTCGGCCATGCCTGTGGCGACCACGGCGGCGAAGGCGACGTAGGTCGTGGAGACGGGCAGCCCGAAGCTGGAGGCCGTGGCGATGACGCATCCGCCGACGGTGAGGATCACGCAGGCCCGCGTGGGATCATAGTGGGCCCGCTTGCCCGTCGGGGCCTTGACCGCCACGGGAGCGAGGACCTCGGCTGGTTTGCGGAACTGAAGCAGGTACCGGGCGATGTTGATGCACCATTGCGGCGCGTAGAGCCGCACGGTGTTGCCTTGGCTGCCGGTGTTGACCTCGGCGCGCGTGACCCGGGCCGCGTTCCGGGTGCTCATCCCCGCCAGGAGCAGCAGCCCGCACAGGAAGAGGAACGTCCAGTGAATCGGCACCGCTGTGCCTACGGACACATCCTCGTCCCAATGGAAGATCAGGTGCAGGGCGGAGAGCCCCGGCGAGGCACAGTTGGCCAGATCATTCTGCCCGAAGGCGAAGCCCATGCAGACTGTGCCTACGATGGCCAGGGCGGGAAAAAGCTGCCGGGCGAAGTTCCGCCCCCAGATCGCGAGCATGAAATGGATGATCGCCGCGTAGCCCGCCCACATCGCGAAAATAAACATTCCGGTCCGCAGGGGCGTTTCGTGCATCCATGTCTTGGCCAGTCCCAGAGCGGGAATCAGCTTGAGCAGGCCGGGCATTCCCTTCACGATCATGAAGTAGGTGAGACTGGTGAGGATCCCGCCGCCGATCCAACCGCCGTGCCACCGCAGTACCGCCAGGCTGTCTCCTTGATCCCGAACCGCGCTGCGAACCAACCGCTGAATCGTGAAGCCCGCCACGCCGCTGATGACGATCGAGCAGACGATGGCGGTCGCCACGGTTGATGAGTTGCCCCAGTACACAATGCCGAAGCCGCCCATGGCGAAGGAGGCCCCGAGCAGTTCAAAGACCAGACACGCGGTAGTGCTGACGGGCATCCCAAACGAGGAGTAGCCGTACAGCAGGACGGTATCGACGATATAAACGGCCACATAGACGGCGACCGCTTGCTCGACGGTCAGAAGTTCTGGATTAAAAATCCCCTTGCGGGCCGTCTCCATGACCTGGGACGAGGCGGTTGCTCCGACAACCACCCCGATGCCGGCGACCCGGACGGCCGCCCGGCGAAGAAGCACCCCCGAACCCACCACGGCGTTGACCAGGTTGGCCGCATCGTTTCTGCCGACCTCCACGGTGTCCCAGATCAGCATGCCGACGGCCAGTAGGCCGGACACAATGAAGAAGAGCGGCATGCCCTGCAGGTCTGACGAGATGAAGTCCACCATGCGTTCAGCACCTCCGCACCCGGATCGCGCGAACGGTACGAATGTCCAGCGGAGAGGATTCTACAGGGGGCTCACGCACGGTCACAATTGGGGCAGGCCAATCTTCGCACAATCTTAATGTTCCCGCGTGAATTCTGATTCACGCGGGAATCGGTGGGCCTGGAAACGCGAAATGCCAGGGATCGCACCGGCGGGCGACGGGAGGAAATCAATCCTCGTATTCGGTGAAATCTTCGGGGTGACGGCGGTCGCGGGCCTGCAGCCGGATCCGTTCCTCCTGGGCATCGCCGCGTTTTCGCAGATAGGACCGCAGGATGAGGTTGCCGCCCACACCGAGGAGAACGCCCGCCGGCCCAAGCCAGTAGACCACCAGGCAGATGACCAAGGATGCCGCCGCGGCGATGACCGCCGAGGCAAACCAACTGAACACCACCCAGATCGTGCGGGCGAGTTTCAGGTCGGCGTCGCCACGCTGGAGAACGCGGTCGGCCATGCCTGTGGCGACCACCGCGGCGAAGGCGACGTAGGTCGTGGAGACGGGCAGCCCGAAGCTGGAGGCGGTGGCGATGACGCATCCGCCGACGGTGAGGATCACGCAGGCTCGGGCGGGATCGTAGTGAGCCCGCTTGCCCGTCGGGACCTTGAACGCCACGGGGGCGAGTACCTCCGCCGGTTTGCGGAACTGAAGCAGGTATCGGGCCATGTTGATGCACCATTGCGGTGCGTAGAGCCGCACGGTGTTGCCTTGGCTGCCGGTGTTCACCGCAGCCCGGGTGACTCTGGCTGCGTTCCTGGTTCCCATGCCCACCAGGAGGAGTAGTCCGCATACGAGCAGCAACGTCCAGTGGATCGGTACCTTGGTGCCCACCGACACCGGCTCGTTCCAGTGGAAGATCAGGTGCAGGGCGGACAGGCCCGGGGACGCGCAGTTCGCCAGGTCGTTCTGCCCGAAGGCGAAGCCCATGCAGACGGTCCCAAAGATGGCCAAGGCGGGAAACAGACGTCGGGCGAAGCGATCTCTCCAGACCGCCAGCAGCAGGTGAATCAGTATGGCGTAGCCGGCCCACATGGCGAAGATGAACACGGTAATCCGCAGAGGCGTTTCGTGGATCCACTCCTTGGCGCCGCCCAGGACCGGGATCAGCTTGAGCAGGCCGGGCATTCCCTTCACGATCATGAAGTACGTCAGGCTGGTGAGGATGCCGCCGCCGATCCAGCCGCCGTGGGCGCGCAGCACGACCAGGCGGTCGCCTCGATCGCGGATCGCCCCCCGGACCGCTCGCTGGATCATGAAGCCCGCGATCCCGCTGATGAAGATGGAGCAGACGATGGCGGTGACGACGGTGGAGGCGGTGCCCCAGTAGACGATGGAGAAGCCGCCCATGGCGAAGGAGGCGCCGAGCAACTCGAACACCAGGCAGGCCGTGGTGCTCACGGGCATGCCGAAAGAGGAGTATCCGTACAGCAGAATGGTATCGACGATGTAGACGGCCACGTAGACGGCGACGGCCTGCTCGATGGTCAGGTGTGTCGGTTCAAAGATACCGCTACGGGCCGTCTCAATGACCGGCGATGCGGCGGTCGCTCCAATGACCACGCCGAGGCCGGCCACGCGCACCGCCGCCCGCCTCAGCAGGACGCCCGATCCGATGACCGCGTTGAGCAGGTTCGTGGCGTCGTTCCTGCCGACCTCCACGGTGTCCCAGATCAGCATCCCGACGGCCAGCAGGCCCGAAACAATGAAGAAGAGCGGCATTCCCTGCAAGGCTGATGATAGGGAATCCAACATGCTGTCGGCAGCTCCAATCCGCTTGGCTGAAGGTGACAGCGCTGGATGGCGCTTTTCGGTAGCGGCCGCCCCCTGTGGCGGCCGGTGCCTGCGGATCCATCGCCGTCCAGCGGCCGCCGCCGCTGCAAAGCACCGCTGTCATATTGAGATTACTTCTCTGCGCCCGTCGGCGCGCCGCCGACGACCGCCACCTAGCGCGCCAGCATCCGCCTCAACCGCTCGGCCGTGTTGTCCGCCGTGTTCGCCAGCTTGCCGAGCACGACGAACACGTTCGACCAGAGCATGATGTCGGTGGCGCGAAGCTCGTCCTCCAGGGCGAACAACTGTTGCGACACGACGAATTGGGCCTTGTCGGCCCGCCACTCGGCATGTTCGGCCCGGGCGACAAAATCCAGGATCTCCTCGCTACGCGGCCCGGCAAAGTCGGACTCGACGAGGTTCGCCAACTGGTCCGTACACTGGAACAGGAGCTCACAGGTAGTCAAGACCCGGTTGACCAGCTCCATGATGCCCTCCTCGAGGCTGGCCGGCATGGCCAGCTTCTTGAGGGTTAGCAGCACGGCCACGTCCTCCACCGCGTCGGCCATGTCGTCCTGCAGCTTCAGGTAGGCCAAAAGGTCACCACGGTAGATCGGCAGGTAAAACGACCGGGGGATGCGCCGGCGGATCTCAGTCTTGATCTTGTCCGCCTCATGTTCGGTCTTGAAGACCTGCATCGTCAGCGCTCGCAGGCCGTCGAAGTCCTTGTCCCGTACGAGCTCGAACATCGGCCGGACCAGCCCCACGCATTCCTTGACCTGCCGCATGTGCTCATTCAAGGGGCCGAACGGCGATTCTTGAAAGCGATCGAATATGCCCACTGCCGGCACTCCCTCTATAGAACGTGGTGAATCCATCGGCTGAGCACATCCCTTCGTCATCGCGCAAGCCGGGTCGGCTTTCCACGCGCGGCGATTCTACAGGTCGCCCAGCTCCGCCCACAACGGGGGCAAATCAATCTTAGCACAATCTTAACGCTGCACCATCCCGACGCGCGCCCTACCGGTGGCCGGGGGACCGTGACAGAAACGGCGGGCTACCGGAGCCCGAATCGCGGGGGCGGACCCGCCAAGGAAGGCGGCTGGGTGGCATGGGCCTGTACTCAGGCCCGTGGCCTCTCCCGGTCCAACCACGGGT
>CAZEEJ010000069.1:0-10351 GCA_964511155.1 uncultured Planctomycetales bacterium
TTCGTCCAGGTTCCATAGAAGGCATCCGACAAGCCGCCGGGAGTGGCTAAAGCGTTGTAGTTCGGGAAGCCCCTGGTGCCGTCCGGCTCGACAACCAAGTCGCGGACGACCTTGTTGAACGTGTCGCCGCCGTCATCCGTGAAGAAGTAGGCAGACCAGCCGGCCGACTTGCCGAACACGACCTGCTGCGGCACGAAGTTGACCAGCCGCGTGCCGATACCAAACGCACCGCCGTCAGCAGCCGCTCCGTCGCTGCTGAGGATGTACTTGGCGACGCCGGGATTCTGCGCATCCCACATCACGCCCGTACCGGAGGACGTTCTGCCGACCAAGTACTGGCCGTTCGCCGTGATTCCTGTGGGCGAACCGGTGACATCCGCGCCCAACCCCCCGAGCTGGCTCAACGAGGGAGCTGCCATGGCGACCGACGCCGCTGCCAACACCGCAACACCCATCCACAACCCATTTCTCTTGAGCATACGGTTCTCCTCCTCTCCAGGCGAATGTGACTTGCGGGCCGCCTGACTGCCCTTTACGCTTCTTCGTTGACTTGTACGTCCGGGGGCACACAACTTGGTTCCGGCCCACAAGGCCGGCGCAGTGCCTCATACCGAACATTTCTGTACGTGCGGAGAGAAGATCCCGAGTTGAGGAGCGTCCGGCACCTGCCGCCGGCACTTCCGAAAGATGTTGCTTCCCCGACTCCTCCACCTCGCAACCTACTTCACATGCGTCTCCCGAGCGAGGTGAATCTTCTCCCATCCAGCTCTACTGCCCTCCGCAATAAGCAGCGCTCCTTTCTCCTCCCCGCTGCGCCCGCGACAGGCAACCTGAACTTGAGATGCCTCGGCCGGCCCCCCAGGCACAGCCGATAAAGCGCGTCGACAGTCACCTGCTTGTGTGTGTCGACAATCGTAGTGTATCTGTGCCAGCTTCCAATGTCAAGCAGAAATCCCCCGAAAGTCCGCCTTGATGCTCAAAAATGCGACAGCCTCACGCCGGCTCCCGCCACCGGCATTCGATTGCCAGACAGATGCCGATCTCTCGCCTGTTTCGCCATACCCGAATGCGATGTACCATTATATTCTACAAATGGTTACAATTAGTTGGCCCACCTGACCAAGCACCCTGCCCGCGTCCGCTCAGCCCGCTCGCGAGCCAAAAACGCGTCAGTTTATGTTGTCACAATCTGAATAGCTGTGTAAACTCCTGACTCGGCGTGCAGGCGTGGACGACGCCGGTGACAGCAAGACAAGATGCAGTGCTCGGGCGGGGTGGTATGACAACCCATGCGGCGGGATCCCGTTGTCAATCCACCTCAGCACCCCGAGCAAGATCCACCGCGAGAAAGGACGCGAACAAATCCGCTGATGCCGTGGAGGCGTAAGGCCCTCATCCGCTCGGCTCTGTGACTTCCCCTTGCTCGACCGCGATGCCCTGGCTTCGGGAGGCAGGCAAGGATACGGAAGCCGAGAGCGGAAGCGGGGAGCAAACGGCAAAGCGATTCGCGGGCCAAGGAGGTGACGCATGCGGGGTTGGGCGATTGTGGCGATGGCGGGCATCGTGATGGGGATGCCGGGCGAAGCGGTACCGCAGGCGGGGGTGTCCGATGGGGCTGTGCAGGTCCAACGGGGGGTGAGCCAGCTCTTTGTGGATGACTTTCTGCTGGCGTCGCAGACCAACCTTCGAAGGACGCTGCACCAGCCGCGGAAGGACGATGGCGGCCACGTGCCGATGATCGCCCCGGCACCGGGCGAGGGCCTGCTGGCGTACGGGTCGATCGTGCGCGACCGGCGGCTGGACCGATACGTGATGTTCATCCAGGAGTTCGAGTCGCGGGCGATGTTCCTGACCACCTCGGCCGACGGGCTGACCTGGGACGCCCGCACGCGGGACGAACTCACGCCGGTGACCATGGACCTGGACCTCGGCCCGCTGCCTCCGGACGCCAAGGGGCGGTTCGGCATCGACCTGTTCTCGTGCTTCTACGACACCAAGGACGAGCAGTACCCGTACAAGGGCTGGCTGTGGTTGGCCAACGCGGGGTTCGAGTGGGAGGGCATCTGGTATGTGCGCTCGCGCGACGGGCGGCACTGGGAGCGCCCGCACCAGCTCTTCAGCGGTTTCGCCGCCGGGGGTGACCCGAGTTGCCGGGTGATCACCCAGGACGGCCGCACGGTGTACGGCCCCGGTGACGTGACCACGTTCTACCACGACGCGGTCGAGGACCGCTTCCTGGGCCTGTTCAAGTTCTTCAACCCGTTCGACGTGGCCCCAGGGTTCAGCTCGCGGTCGCGGGCATACGCCTTCATGGAGCGGATGGACGAGCCGTTCGACATCCAGCGGATCACGCACGTCGAGCTGATGCCGGCCATGGCCGAGTGGGACGGCGACACGCCCTTCGACGAGTATTACGCGAGTACCGCGTGGCGGTACGAGTCGCAGTGGCTGGGCGGGCTGAAGGTGTTCCACGGCAAGGGGGACTACCCGCACTCGGCGTCGGGCTGCGCGTTCATGAAGCTGCTGACCAGCCGCGATGGCCTGCGCTGGCAGAAAGTGCCGTACCTCAACGACGCGGGCGTGCCCGAGGTCTTCCTGGCCAACGGGCCGGAGGGCGGCAACGAGGGACGCAACGACGGCGGCTACATCAGCGAGTTCAGCGGCGGGCCGCTGCGCGTCGGTGACGAACTGATCTACTACTACAGCGCATCCTCCTACGGCAAGAACCACCCGCGCGAGCGGATCATTCGCGGCGGCGGGATCTTCCGCTCGCGGTTGCGCGTGGACGGCTTCGTGTCCGTGGACTGGGGCACGCTGACCACGTGGCCGCTGGCGTTCGCGGGGGATCACCTGACGGTCAACGGCAACGGGCCGGCGACGATTCGCGTACTGGACCCGGCGGGCAACCCGCTGGCCACGGCCCAACTCCCCAAGGAGGACGCCCTGGCCCACCCGATCGACTTCGGCGGGCGGACGCTGCGCGAGGTGGCACCGGACGGGGTGGTGAGTCTGCAGATCACCGTCGAGCCGCCGGGCAGGGTGTACTCGTTTGCGGTGCGGTGAGCGGAGGGGCGAGAGCACTCGCGTAAGGTGCGAAGCCGCAAGCGGTGGGAGAGAGCGCGAAGCCGCGAGCGGCGGAAGAGAGTGCGAAGCCGCGAGCGGCAGGAGGACAACGGCATGATGCGAGGTCCGAGCGTGAGGGTGCTGGCGCTGGTCGGCGTGGCCGTGCTGGGGCAGGTTGCTCCCGCGGCGGTTCCGGGCACGGCAGCGGAGGTGCGGGAGATCGGCTCGCGGCTGACGCTGCTGGTCGACGACTGGCTGATCGACCGCATGGACAACACGGCCCTCAAGCTGCACAGCCCGATCCCGCGCGAGGTGGTCTTCCGCTTCGACGCCCCCTGGGAGGGCAACAACAGCGCGTACGCCACCGTGCTGCAGGATGGCAAGCAGTTCCGGCTCTATTATCGCGGTTTCGGCAACAGCGACCGCGAATACACCTGCGTGGCCTACAGCGACGACGGGATCAGGTGGACCCGACCGAGCCTCGGACTCATCGAGTTCGCGGGCTCCCAGGCCAACAACATTTTTTTCACCGGTACGGCCAAGTCGTTCTGGGAATCGCACAACTTCTCGCCGTTCATCGACGGCAACCCCGCCGCCCGCCCGGAGCAGCGCTACAAGGCGGTGACCTGCACCAAGATCCCCCCGGACAACGACAAGGCCCTGGTGGTTTACACATCCCCCGACGGCCTGCGGTGGACCAAGCTGTTTGATGAGCCGGTCATGACCAAGGGCGGGTTCGATTCGCACAACACCCTCTTCTGGGACACCCGGCTCAACGAGTACGTCTGCTATCTCCGCGAAACGCAGAAAAGCAAGAAGAGCATCGCCCGGTCGACCTCGAAGGATTTCCGCCACTGGACCGAGCCGGTCGTGCTGGACTTCGGCGATACCACCCCGGAGCATTTTTATACCAACGGCATGCTGCCCTACCCGCGGGCCCCGCACCTGTACGTGGGCCTGCCCATGCGGTTCATCCACCACCGGGAGCGCAACACCATCGGGTTCGAGTCGCGCCAGACGGATGGCTTCTCCGACGCGGTGTTCATGTCCAGCCACGACGGCGTGCGCTGGCATCGGCCGTTCATGGAAGCCTTCATCCGCCCGGGGCCGAACCGTTACAACTGGGGCAACGCGCACATCAACCAGACGCCCGCGTGGGGCATCCTGCAGACCGGCCCGGAGGAACTGTCCATCTACTGGATGGAAAACTTCGACGACGTGCCCTGGCTGCGGCGGGGCACGGTGCGGCTGGACGGCTTTGCGAGCGTGAACGCGCCGTACGCCGGCGGGGAATTCGTGACCCGCCCGCTCGTCTTCGCGGGGCGGCACCTGGTATTGAACATGGCCACCTCGGCGCCCGGCAGCATTCAGGTGGAGATCCAAGACGCAAGCGGGCAACCGATTCCCGGTTTCACGATCGCCGACTGCCCGCCCATCTGGGGCGACGAGATCGAGCGGGTGGTCGGCTGGAATGGCGGAGCCGACGTGAGCGCGTTGGCCGGTCAACCGGTGCGGCTGCGATTCGTGATGCAGGATGCGGACGTGTACGCGGTACGGTTTCAGCCGTAAGAGCGAAGAGGTAGGCCCACAGATCACACAGATGGACACAGATGAAATGACCAATGGCGAAGCACCAATGACCCATGAAGCCCGAATGACGAACGTCCCCACCCGCAGCCGGAGTTGGGGTCTCGGGCCTAATCATTGATTGGCCATTGGAGCTTGGGCATTCGCCAGTTTGCGCCAGATGCCGGGCGGGCAGCGAGCGACGCGCAACGATGATGGAATCGGGAATCGCTTACAGCAGAGGATAGAACATGGTGTGCATGACACCTCAATGGCGGGGGAATCCACCTGCGGCGTTGCTGAGCTTTGCGATGCTCGCCCTCCTGCTCTGGGTGCCCGTCGCCCGGGGGGCGGCACCGGAGGCGATGGACATCGGCTCGCGGCTGGAGCTGTTCGTCGATCATCAGTTGATCGAGCGGCTGGAAGGCACGCAGCTCAAACTGCACAACCCGCAGTGCAACCAGCTTGTGTTCACCTTCGATCAGCCGTGGGAAGGCCCGCAGAGCGGCTACATCACCATCCTCAAGGACGGCGATGAGTACCGCATGTACTACCGCGGGGGCGGCGATCTGGTCCGCGAGTACACCTGCCTGGCGGTGAGCAAGGACGCCACGCATTGGACGCGGCCCAGCCTCGGGCTGATCGAGTTCGAGGGCTCCAAAGCCAACAACATCGTCTGGACCGGGCCGAACAAGGCTTACAGCGAGTCGCACAACTTCTCGCCGTTCATCGACACGAACCCGGCCTGCAAGCCCTCCGAGCGCTACAAGGCGGTGTCGGTCACGCGCGTATTCCCCAAGCCGGATCAACGCAAAAACGTGCTGATCGGGTTCACCTCGCCGGACGGCATCCGCTGGAAGAAGGTGCGCGACGAGCCGCTGATCACCGAAGGCGGATTCGACTCGCACAACACGATGTTCTGGGACGGGCAGTTGGGCCACTACGTCTGCTATTCCCGCGTGGGTCACAAGGGCAAGCGCAGCATCCACCGCTGCACGTCCAAGGACTTCCTGAACTGGACGACGCCGGTGCTGCTGGACTTCGGCGACACGGAGCCGGAGCACTTTTATACCAACGGGATCGTCCCCTATTTCCGGGCGCCGCACCTGTATCTCGGGTTCCCGATGCGGTTCATCCCGTCTTCGGAGCGTAAGACGGTCGGCCTCGAGCAACGGGAGACGGACGGCCTGTCCGACGCGGTCCTGATTTCGAGCCGCGACGGTTTGCGATGGGACCGGACGTTCATGGAAGCGTTCATTCGCCCGGGGCTCGATCCGTTGAACTGGGGCGGGGCGCACAGTAACCAAACGCCGGCCTGGGGCATCGTGCCCGCCGACGCGAACAGCATTGCCGTCTACTGGCTGGAGCACGAGGACAACTATCCGAACCGCCGGCAGATACCGCGTCTGCGCCGTGGGTTCGTGCGAACGGACGGTTTTGTTTCGGTCAACGCCCCCTACGCGGGCGGCGAGATGGTGACGCGTCCGCTGATCTTCGCCGGCAGCAAGCTGGTCCTGAACATGGCCACGTCGGCCCCCGGCAGCATCCGGGTCGAGATCCAGGACGCGGCCGGCAAACCCATTCCCGGCTTCTCGCTCGACGACTGCCCCGCCTTCTGGGGTGACGAGATTGAACGCGTCGTGGCGTGGAAAGGCGGGCACAACGTGGGCCGACTGGCCGGCCGGCCGGTGCGGTTGCGCTTCGTGATGAAAGACGCGGACCTGTACGCAGTGCGTTTTCAACCGTAAGGGCGAAGAGGTAAGCCCACAGATCACACAGATGGCAGAGATGACGAGGAGAGCCGGCGAGCGAAATGACCAATGGCGAAGCACCAATGACCAATGAAGCCCGAATGACGAATGACGAACGGGCTCACCGCACCCGGAGTTGGGGTTTCGGGCTTGGGCATTGATTGGTCATTGGTCATTGGTCATTGGTCATTGGACATTTGGTCATTTCATCTGCGTCCATCTGTGTGATCTGTGGGCAGGAAAGCGATAGTGAAAGGAGTGATCGACCGATGCACCATCTTCCTTGCTGTCTGGGCCTGTTGCTGATGGTTTCATGGTTATGTTCGCTGACGACGGGCGTGGCCACGGCCGAGCCGGGGCCGGTGGGTGGCGAGTACCGGGCGGACATACCGTTCCCGGAGTACATGCCCATGTGGCGGGAGGGCTGGGCATGGTTCGACGATGAGGGCGAGCGGGTGCGGTACGCGCATCCGGACATGCCCCTGGGCGGCCACCTGTACGCGTCGTTCCGCAACGCGACCGGCCAACCGCTATCGGTGAAGGATGTCCTGCTGGAAGGCGTCAGTCTGGCCCAGGGCGTCGCTCCGGAGACCAAACCGAAGGGCACGCCGGACGACAAGTACCCTTCGAGCCTGAAGTTCTCGAAGCTGCCCGCGGAGCAGGTCGCACGGTTGGCGGCGGCGGGCGAACCGGTCTGGTGGAAGGTCGAACCGCTGGAGATTCCGCCCGGCGGGTTCGGGCAGGTCACGGTACGGCTGCGGCGCGATCCGCGGGTGGAGAAGCTGACCGTGCAGATCCCGGGGCTGCCCGACGCCGACGGCCGGGTGGTCATCAACCCCGCGCAGCCGGCGCCCTGGTTCTTCAGCGTCAACTTCGCTGCGAGCTTTGACGAAATTCACGCCTACCTGCGGCACCCCGGCGGCCAGGGCGTCGCCCCACAGCGCATCCTGCTGGACAATCGCGACGTGACCGCGCGCTGCCGCATGGCCGCGGACCCGGCGGTGGACACGGTGGCGGTGGTCATCAAGCCGCCGCAGCCGCTCAAGGAGGGGACCTGGTACCTGCTCCAGGCGGACTACGCGGACGGTCTGGTTGCCCGGGTGAACCTCGGCGCCTGGCAGCCGGGGCTGGTCTACGGCATGTGGGGCTATTCGCGGCGCGCAAACGAGGAGGAAAACCGCAAGTTCTACCTGGAGGACATGCGGGTCCACCACATCAACACGCTGTTGTATTCGATCCCCGGCGAGGTGCGCAAGTTCCTGCGCAGCGAGGAGGGCCGGGAATACTCGCGGCGGACGGGCATCCGGGCGATGACCAACTGGGTGGGGGACGCTGCCGACCCGCCGTTTATGTTTCTGACCGACGAGCCCGACGCCGGCGATTTCCGCAGCCAGATGCTCGATCCGGACAAACGGATCGGCAGCCTGGGCCAGCACCTCATCGAGCGGGCGAACATGTTCCGCCGGGAGCAGCCCGAGACGCCGGTCCTGCTCAACATCGACAACACCTTCAAGCCGGAGAACTGGTATACCTACGCCCAACTCGCCGACCTGCCCTGCGCGGACCCGTACTACCAGGAGGCCCTCCAGAGCGTCTACAAAGTGGACCCGACGAACCTGGGACCGTACCTCAAGCCGACGTACGTCCTGGGGGTGGGTGAGATCTACCACTCGGCGGGGGCGCCCAAGCCCATGCACCTGATCCTGCACACCTGCCGGTTCGACTTCAAGCCGGAGGATTTTCCCTTCCGCGGCCCGACGGTGGCCGAGAAGCGGATCGAGGTCTACTACGCTCTGGCCGCCGGGGCGAAGGCCCTCTCGTACTGGTGGTACACGCCGTACGGCGAATACTATGGCGTGGGCGGTGACTCGCCGGAGATGAAAGCGCTGTGGAAAGAGATCGGGCTGCTCGGGGCCGAAGTCCGCACCGCCGAGCCGGTGATCCTCTACAGCTCGCCGGCCAAGGTGAAGGTTCGCGGCCCGCGGATGCTGTGGGTGCGTACGCTGGTGTCGGGCACGGAGACGCTGGTGATTATCGCCGCCAACGACAACATCGCCTCGGATCGCCTGGGCACGGTCGTCAAGCCGGTCGAGAAGGCCAACCTCAAGGTGGAGGTTCCGTCGTGGCTGCGGCCGGCGGATGTGTTCGAGATCGATTACCGGGGCACGCAGAAGGTGGACTGGAAGGCGGCCGACGCGGAGTTGACGCTCGACCTGGGCCAGGTCGAGCTCACCCGCATGATTCTGGTGACCAGCGATGCCGGTCTGCGCGAGCGGCTGCAGAACCGCTACGAGGAACACTTTGCCGCCAACGTGGCGACCCTGCTGGCCGAGTGATGGAGAGCGGGACCGAGCGAGCTTGTTCGTGGGGGGACCGAGCGAACTTGTTCGTGGACGACCGAACGAACTTGCTCGTGGAGGACCGAGCGAACTTGTGCGTGGAGGACCGAGCGAACTTGTTCGTGGACGAAGCCATGCACCCCACGCACTGCTCACCGAGCAGTGGCACACCGTAGCGGCCGTCCCCCCGTGGCGGCCGGCGGGGTGGCACTGGTCTGTACCCAGACCAGTGGTGATTCCCCATCCCCCACGGGTCTGAGTACAGACCCATGCCACCCTCTGCCCGATGCCACGGATCGTCGGATGCACCCGATCAACGGACGCACCCCAAGCGCCGCGGCGACCGCGCTGGCAAGCGGCGCCGGTTCGAGTATCATGTTGCCCGTGGGATTGCGTGCATCGGGTTTCCCCGAACACAAAGAGGAGGCAGCATCATGCTCAAAAAGAGTCTGGTATCCGCGATCATCGCGACGGGCCTTGTCGTCTCGATCGGCATCGCCGCCGAGCCCAAGATCGTCTGGCAAATCGGGCAAACCGACCACAGTTTCCGCGAGTTCATCAACGCGGGCGACCTGTTCGGCGGATACCCCGGCTTCTTCCCGCAGGGCGTCACGTTCGTGGTCGGACAAAGCGACCCGGCCAAGGACTTCAGCGGCTCGCACCCCGGGCCGATCGACCAGTGGGCCGGCGGACGGCAGCATCCGGTGCGCATCCGGTTCGACCTGCCCCCTGCCCCGGACGCGGCCTATGAGTTGAGCGTCGATCTGGTCGACACGCAGGGCCAGCACGCCCCCACCCTGCGCGTCGCGGTCAACGATCAACAGACCGACATCGCCCTGCCGACCGGAACGGGTGACATCACCGTGTTGCACCCCGACAAGGGCAAGGCCCATGCGCTCAAGTTCCTCATCGGGGCTGCGGATCTCAAGCCACAGGGCAACCTGATCGAGCTGACCGTGATCCACGGATCGTGGCTGCTCTACGACGCCATCACGCTGCGGCAACTGCCGGCTGACAGCCAATCTCAGCCCGAGCTTCAAATCCGGCCGACGCTCTTCCTCGTCGAGCGCGACGGGCAGCTCAAGCAGGAGTTCGAGTTGACCGCCGACCGGCTCCACAGTCGCGAGCCGCTGGCCATCGAAGTGCGTTCCGCGGGCAAGCTCATCGACACGGCCACGCTGAGCGGCGGAGTCTTCGGTCGATTGGCCGGCCGCGTGGCGGTCCAGGCAACCGACGCGGAGCGTGAACTCAGCTTCACCGCATCCGTCGGCCGACAGACCACCACCCTCGCCATTGCCCAGAAGCCCATCCGCAAATGGCGGATCTACTGCGCCCCCAGCACGCACACGGACATCGGCTACACCGCCCACCAGGACCGGGTCATCGAGCTGCACAACCGCAACACCGACCTGGCTATCGAGCTGAGCGCCCAGTTCCCGCTCTACCGGTGGAACCTGGAATCGTCGTGGGCAGCCCAGGTGTGGCTGCAAGCCAAGCCGCAGCACCAGCACGACCGCCTCTACGCGGCCTCACAGGAAAAACGCGTGGGCGTCGAGGCCAGTTACCTGAACATGTTGACCGGGCTCTGCTCCGACGAGGAACTGGTGCGGACGCTGTACTACTCGGCCCGGC
>CAZEEJ010000069.1:10361-18048 GCA_964511155.1 uncultured Planctomycetales bacterium
AGCATGGCGTGCCCTTCCAGAGCTACACCCTGACCGACGCGCCGTCGCACGTCTGGTCGATCCCGAGCATCCTGGCGGGCGCGGGCATCCGCGGCATCAGCATCGGCTCGAACCAGACGCGGGCCCCGATCCTCAAGCAGAACATCCACCACAAGGCCCCCTTCTGGTGGGAGGGGCCGGACGGGCAGCGCATTCTGACCTGGATCACGGAGAGCTACGCCCAGGCCCGGCTCATCGGGCTCAGCGAGGGACTGCGGGGCATGCAGCAGGCCATCCAGCGGACCATGCTCTGGTGGGACCAGCGCGCGGATTACCCTTATGACGCGATCCTGCTGCACGGGGCCTACTTCGACAACGTGGCCATCGGCCGCGACATCGCCGATTCCATCACTGAGTACAGCGCCCACTACGCCTATCCCAAGGTGATCCTCTGCTCGAACGACGTGTTCTTCAAGCACATCGAGGAGAACTTCGCCGACCGCATCCCGACCGTGCGGGGTTGCGGTGGAAGCTGGTGGGAGGATGGCGCCGCCTCGACGGCCCTCGAAACCGGCATCAACCGCGTGGCCCACCAGGACCTGGTCGCGGCCGAAGCCGCCTGGGCGGTCGCCAAGGGCTGCGACGAGCGGACCCTCGTGCCGCAGGCGGAGTTCAACGCCGCGTGGGACAACATCCTGCTCTTCGACGAGCACACCTGGGGAGCCCACAACAGCATCGCGAACCCGACCAGTGACTTCGTTCACCGCCAGTGGGCCACCAAGGCGGCCTTCGCCACCACCGCCGCCGACCAGGCCACGCGGCTGCTGAGCGACGGGCTGCTGCGATTGGCCGCCCGCGTGAAAGCGCCCGATGACTCCCTCGTGGTTTTCAATCCTTCCGGCCGGGCGCGCAGCGGCATGGTCACCGTCGATCTGCCCCGCAACCTGGCCATCGTGGACGACAGCGGCAAGCCGGTGCCCATGCAGGCCAGGCATGCCGACGTGCTCGACGATGCGAACTGGGGCAAGCGGGTGATGCAGGCCCGCGGGGATGCGCTCGAGACGGTGGCGGTGGCCTTCCGTGCGGAGGACGTGCCGGCCGTCGGTTACCGCACCTACCGCCTGGCTCCCGCGGGCGACAGGCCCGCCGGCCCCACACGCTTCGCCGACGGTGTCCTGGAAAACGCCTTCTACCGCGTGCGATTCGACCCGGCGAACGGGGGCATCGCCAGCATCACCGACAAACGGTTGGACCGTGAGCTGGTCGACCAGGCCAGCCCGCACAAGCTCGGACAGTTGATCTACGCCGCCGGCGGCAAGTGCGAGGGCCGCTACTTCGTCGAATGCCCGAATCCCGAGGAGGTCAGCTTCTCGTCTGCGACCAACGGGCGGCTCGAAGCCGGGGCCAAAGGGCCCGTGTTCAGCAGCGCCCGGATCGTCTGCGCGACGGAGATGTTCCCCCGCATCGAGCTGGAGACGATCCTCTACGAGCATGAGCCGCGGGTGGACTTCGCTTTCCGCCTGCACAAGAAGATGACCTACGAGAAGGAAGGGGTGTACCTGGCGTTCCCCTTTGCCGGCAGCAAGCCGCGGTTCCGCTACGAGATCGGGGCCGGCAACGTCCGCCCGAACGAGGACCATTGGCCCGGCGGCTGCCGCGACTGGTTCGCCGTGCAGCGCTGGGTGACCTTGCACACCAACGAGGCAGCGGTGGCCTGGTCCGCGGTCGATACCCCCCTGGTGACGCTGTGCGACTTCACCCCCGGCAAGTGGCTGGACGAGCTGCCGATCACCAACGGAACGATCTTTGCCTACGTGATGAACAACTACTGGCTGACCAACTACAAGGCCGGCCAGGACGATGACTTCGTGTTCCGCTACAGCCTGACCAGCGCGGGCGAGATTGCCCCGGAGGCCGCGTCCGTGTTTGGCGAGGATGTCCAGGCTCCGATGCGGGCGGTGCGGCTGTTCGCCAACCGGGCAACCCAGGATCTGCCGCTCACCTCCAGCTTCCTGGCGGTCGAGCCGGCCGACCGGGTGACGCTGACCGCGGTGAAGCCCGCCGACGACGGCAAGGGGCTGATCGCCCGGGTGCGCGAGACCTCGGGTCATGAGGCCGACGCCGTCCTCACCATCCATTTCCCCGGTGTGACCCGAGCGTCTCAGTGCG
The DNA here is from genome assembly GCA_964511155.1 of uncultured Planctomycetales bacterium. GTDB lineage: Bacteria > Planctomycetota > Phycisphaerae > UBA1845 > PWPN01 > JAAYDF01. The sequence continues at coordinate 12,510 of CAZEEJ010000069.1, forward strand.
ATCTCGTCGAGCGGGTCACCGGGCCGCTGGCCATCGGCGGCGGGCAGGTGAAGTTCCCGGTGCGAGCCAACGGCATGGCCACGATCCGCCTCGAATGGGACCGCCCGCGGACCGCCGCCCGTTGACGGAGCGAACTCGCACTGCGTGAACTGGGGGTGGGAAAGAACGAGGTGCCCACAGATCACACAGATGAACGCAGATCAAAGAGGGACCCGCCGCATTTATCTGCGTCCATCTGAGTGATCTGTGGGCCGACTCGCTTCGTGTTCTCCGTGCCCTTCGGAGTGTAAACGAGTTGTCGCCCCGCGGGAAGCGAGTGACGCCCAAATGCCAAACCCCGGTGAACCGCAACGCGGTTCCAGATCACAGCCCGGGGGCGCGCAGCGCACCCCGGGAACCATTGTGTTATTCAACGCCGTTGGCGTTGGTGTCACGCGCCCGGCGACGTGGCCGGGGCTGATCCCAGCTTGCGGAGCATCATCTCGTAGAACTGCCGGGCGACGGCTTGTTCGGCCTTGACCACGTCGTCGGCGCCGAGTTGCGCCGCCCGCAGGCCGGAGGACGAGTACAAGGTACGGGCCACAATGTAGATGTCGGGCTTGAGCCGCCTGGCAAGGTCCGTAGCCTTGAAGACCGCCTCTTCGTCGGGAACGGTCAAGGCCAGGATGGAGGCGTCCTTGATGCCTGCCGCTCGGAGGGTGTGCTCGTCGGCGATGTCCCCCTCGATCACCAACCGGCCCAGCCGCTGTTGCGTCTCGATGGTGGCCGCGTTCTTCTCCACAATCACGTAGTCGATGCCGTGGCGGTCGAAAATGTCCGCCACCCATCGGCCGGCCAGACCGAAACCCGCGATGATCACCTTGCCGAGTTGACCGAGGTTGTCGCGGGCCGGGTCCGCCACACGCACGATCACCCGCGTACCGTCCGCCCAGTTGACCCTCGCCGACAGACGGATCGCTCCGTCCTCGTAGACCCCCGCGTACTCATTGCCCTGGGGAGCGTTAACGTCAGGTTCCTGCGACATACCCCGTATCCCTCAACACGCCACCCGGCGCCCCTGGGGCGACTTCTCGCCGGTCGACCCCGCAAACGCCGCGGCGGGTTCGCGGCGAACCAAGCGCAAGAACCCTGTCCCGCCAGCGAAACCAATCAACCTTCATCCTGCCAAATGACCGCGCGGCTGTCAAAGACCGGCCCATCCGTGCAACAGAGTCGGTACCGCCACCCTTCGGGATCGGCGCCATCGCGAACACGAACGACGCACGATTGGCACGTGCCCATCCCGCAGGCCATCACCCGCTCCAGGCACACCTGGCAGGGGATGCCGAGGGATTCGCATGTGCGAGCGACCAGCCGCAGCATGGGCTCCGGTCCACAGGTATAAACAACGGCCCCGGCCGCCTCGGCCGCGTGGCCGGTGAGGTAGCTCGTGAAGATCTCCGGTACGCGCCCCCGGCTGCCCAATGTTCCATCATCGGTACACACCAGGGCCGGCACGTTCCACTGGGCAAACTCCGCCATGCACAACGTCGGCTCCGCACAACCGACCTCCCGGGGACTGTCCCCATTTCGCCCCCGGGGACTGTCCCCATTTCGCCCCCGAGAAGGCCTGGGACTGCTGGCATCCTGCCGGGGCGAAATGGGGACTGTCCCCTTCTCCCCGCGCGTCAACGGCAGCATGTCCGCCGACCGGGCTCCGCAGAAAGCGACGGTCTGCTTGCCCGCCGCGGCCACCGCCTCCGCCAGCCAGATGAGCGGCGGCAGGCCTACCCCCCCGCCGACGAGATAGGCCACCGACCGATCCGGCAAAACCTCGAACGGCCGGCCCAGCGGCCCCAGCACGCTCACCGCCTCGCCCGGCGACAGCCCGGCCAGCCACATCGTGCCCGGGCCGATCGCTCGGTGGATAATGTCCAGCTCGCAGCGGTCGCTGTGACGCCGCAGCCCCCCGATGCTGAACGGCCGTCGCGTGAAGACGCCCCCGGCCCACGGCGGGCCATCGGGGTCAGCACAGAGGAGCTGAACGAACTGCCCGGGCTTGGCCGCGGGAAAGGCCGGTACCGTCAGCACGAGCCGGTAGTGGTCCCGGCAAAGCGGAATGTTCGCCTGCACCCGGGCGAGAAGCACGCTTCGGGCGCCGCGCTCGGTCAGCGGTGGCGGGGCAAGATCCATCTTGGGACAACAGCGTATCAGGCAGCGGGGGAATTGAACACCACCGCGGCGTACCCGACGGCGTCCTCCACTTCGCCGAACTGCTCACGCAGGACCTCGGCACTGGTGGTGTGGCAGCGAAGGGTACCCGCGGTCGCACCGCAATGGCGGGCAGCGGCAAGTGTGGCCGCCATCGCGCCGCTTCCACAAGCGTTGTAATGCCGGGCGGCCTCCCCCACCACCTGGTCGGCCTCCAGGCGAAGGCACAGATCGAGCATCCTGCGGTCGTTGACTTCCTTGGCCCAGCGCAAGGCCTTGAGGCCGATGCCCTCGGGGGTAAACCCGTAACGCGGGCCGTAGTGCGTGAGGTCCGATGAGCCCAGGAACACAACCTTGCGGCCCAGCGCCCGGGCCTGCTCGGCCACCACCTGCCCGACCCGCACGGCCCCGCTCACGGGCATCACCAGGACGGGCAGCAAGCGCGCCTCCGGATGCACCACCTGCAGGAACGGAACCTCGACCTCGATCGAGTGCTCGTGGACGTGGGCGGATTCGTCGTCCGTCACCAGAGGCGAGGCCTCCAATACCGCCTCGGCCAGTTCCCGATCGATCGCGACCGCGCCGAGCGGTGTCTGCCACGGCCCGGAATGCCAGATGGCCGCACGGGCGCTCATGACCCGGTGGGTCGCCCCGAACACCACGAACGTGTCAACTTCGACGGCTCGGGCGGCCGCCGCGACGTAGGCCGCCACCGCCCCACTGCATACCCAGCCCGCATGGGGCATGATGCCCGCGACGAACGAAGTGGCCCCCGTTCCACCGCCGCGGACCGCGGCAGACGCGGACGTGGACGTAGACGTAGACGTAGCGGCATCGGCAGGCAGAGATGCCGTCGCGGACGCCAGGTACGCCTCGACCTGCTCGCGGCACTCGCCCGTATCCGCGGGGTAGAATTGCCCGGCCACCGCCGGAGAACGCGCGGCCATACAACCCTCCTTCCTCCCCCCCCCCGTTCAGTCGTCGCCCCCCCCCGGCCTTTAGCCTGTAGCCTTTAGCCTTCAGCCTTCCCCCCCTACACCACGCCGGCGAACGGCCGGATGCGTTCCACCAATTCACCGACGGTGTACTTGCGACGGCAATCGACCGGCAGAAAGACGCCGTGGTTATGGTCGCTGGCCAGGATGATGAGCCGGTTGTGCAGCACCTCGTAGCCGAACTCCTGCGGCTGATGACCCAGCAGGAAGAACTCAACACTGTACGTCTTCGCCAGTCGGTCGAGCAATTCGGGCGTGTGTCGGCGACCCCACACGAGTTGGTAGACCGCACCGCCCTCGGACAGATCAAGCTCCTCAGCAGGCACCCGCACGCAGTCCGGATCCCATTCGTCGAGCAGGTAGGAGTCGGGCAGCGAGTGGGCGAACAGGATCCCGTTGGGCGTGCGTCCCATCAGCGGGAAGGAAGAAATGAAGGCGTCGATGGCGTCGATCGCCGGATCGATCTGGCTGGTGCCCAGGACCTCCGCCACGCCCCGCTCGAAGTCCTCGGTGACGACCCGGCCGCCTTTGGTGATCTGGTGGTTCTGCACCTGGGCCAGTTCGTGGTTGCTCTGCAGAAAATGAACCTGCTCGGGGAAGAAGGTCTTCCACCGGGCCGCATCGAGCAGCAATTCGACGGAGCGATCCGGCTCTCCGAGCCGCTCGGGCTCCTCGTGGATCATTTCGTGCAGGAGCACGTGACGGATCGGCGTGGTTTCGAGTTGGCAATAGCGGACCAGCTTCTCGAAATTGCGGCGATGCCCGTGCAGGTCGCCGGTCATGACCACCTGGCCGTAATCGCTGAAACACAGCATCGACCCCTCGCGGACGGGGTCTTCGAGGTTCAGGTCCGCCGCCTGCCGTAACGTGTCGATGGCCGAGATGATGAGCGTCATGGGATCCTGCTGATCTGAGACAGGCCCGTGGGCCGATTCCATTCACCGCGCGTTCTGAAACTCCTGGGGCACCGGCGTCCGGCCGGTGTGATTTCAACGCGTCGGGACGCACGCATGCATGAGAGGACACGGACGCGGGCGGCTCACGCCTGGACCGCCCTGTCGCCGCCCCCGGGAATGCCACAGACCGCCAAGCCGTTCTTGTCGAGGACATGCCGGACCACGTCCAGCCGCCGGATGACCTCCTGCATGTCTGCCGGCCGATCCTTCGGATTGCACCGGCAGCAGTCCATGACCAGCCTGCTGAGGGCGACGGGAACCTCGGGGTTGAGCTCCTCGGGAGGCTGGGCCTCGCGCGGGCCGACGAGGTCGATGCCCCCCCGCCGCTTCTTGCTGGGCATGACCGTGGGATACGCCCGGCCGGTCAGCGCCCAATACAAGGTGGCCCCCAGGTTGAAAACGTCCGTCCGCTGGGTCAACGGCACGCCCTTCTCCACCTGCTCGGGCGCGATGTAGTCCGGTGTGCCCTGGATACGCTTTTTGACGTGTCCAATCGGGCAGCTCTGCCCGAAGTCGATCACCTTCACCTCGCCGTTGTTGGCGAGCATGATGTTGTTGGGCTTGATGTCGGCATGAACGTGGTTGAACTGGTGCAGGGCCTCGAGCCCCTCGGCAACCTGCCGGAAGATCCGCAGCAACTCGTAGACGGGCAGCATCCCCGCCTCCTCGAGGGTCCGCCCCTCGACCAGTTCCATCACAATGTGCAGTTCCCGGATCTGCAGCAGGCGGCGGATCCGACGGAGCTCGTGGCTACGGCGCAAGACCGGGTGGCTCACGCGCGAGGACACCGCGAAGTCCGTCAGGGCCTGGTTGATGTACCGTCCGTCCTCATTGGCTCGCCGCACGACCCGCTTGAGCGCAAGCTGCTCACCGGTCCGCTGGTTGACCACCAGCCAGATCGTCGACCGGGCCCCCGTGCCCAGCCGTTCATAGATACTGTAACCGGGTATCGCCAAGTCCACCTAACAACTCCCGAACACAGCCCCGGAGGCCGCAGCCACCGACGGCCGAACCACCGACGGGGAGACCGCAAAGGGGAGATGAGATCTCACTCAACGCCATTGTAAGACGGCATGAGTTTCGCCGTCAACCGATCCGTGGGAGCCCTCGAACATTTACCCCATCCATCGGCCGGATCCATCGCCCGGGTAAACACGGCACCCGCCCCAACTTATACGGTATTGACGCTCGCTGGGCCGATGGATTGCAGGATATTCCTAAGCTCAATGGATTAGAGAGAGACGACTTTCCGTCACGCCCCAGCAATGCGCTGAAGCAACGGGGCGAAACGAAAACGAAACGGTGGTGCGAGGGTGACTCAGGATTGGGGCTGCAGCCGGCGGACGAGGTTCTCGGCCCAGACAATCTTCCGCCCGGGGATGACGTAATCTTCCTGGA
>CAZEEJ010000069.1:18058-19711 GCA_964511155.1 uncultured Planctomycetales bacterium
AGCGTGCGGATCAGCTTGCGGGTCATGGATTCCTGCACCGCGGTCATCGCGGCGTTATCCGCGCCGGTCACCACCCCGATCAGCACCACGCCCCCAAGCTCGGCTGTGTCCGAATCCGTCCAGGCGCTGGTCTCTTCCCAGTTGCCGTCGCGCTTAACCAGGAAATGGGGGCCGGCGGCCAAGCAGTCGCGTTCCCGTGGACAGGGGCTCACCTGGATGGCGTCCCAGCGGTGTGCGGTGGCCCCCCGGGCCATCAGGGCAATGCCTGCGGGCGACCCCTCGGACCGATCGGGTCGCATCCACTCGAGGGCCAACGCTCCGACGGTCATCGAAGCTACCAAACACGTCAACGTCCGCCGCATGCGCCGCTGCTGCTGTTCGGCGCCTGCCGCTCGCGTTTTGGCAACCCCTGAAGGTTTGTTTTTCATGGCGTCGGCCGGATGGAGTAGTGCGATCAACCCGAGTTTCGGCGAGTGATCCCACCCGCCGCGACTCGTCCGAGAACCTGAAGATCTTTCTACTACAGCTATCGGACAAACGCAATTGTTTATTGGGCGTTTTTTGCCATTTTCTCCGCTTCCGGGGTAAAAAACCCACGAGCAGGGTGTGCGCGGCGGAAAAATCAGGGCGTTATCGGTCGCGCGCGGTGAATTGAAGCGCCGACGCCTTACTCAAACCGGCCGGGCGCGTGCGGGTGAACGGTGAGCCGCGCGAGCATCAGGCACCGCCGGGTGATCGCTTAATCGCACGGCATGGGAACGGCCAGTCTGCGCCAGTCGCGGGTGAGTTCGAGGAGCGGTGCAGGGACAGGCCCTGGCCAACCCTGCAACACGCCTTGCCACCGGCCATCCGCGTGTCGCCACATGGCCAGATCGGTGGGCGCTTCCAGGTCGAGCTTGAAGTCGCCGGCATGCAGTCGGCTGAGCCCGCCGGCCGCTAGGGCCTCCAGACCGCCGGCGGCGCTGAAACGGACTGCGAGGAGACCGACGGCCTCTACCGTCACCGAATGGCCATCCACGGTAAGCGTCTCCCTGATCGGGTCGCCGGCAACGTTCCCGGCACCCGCCACCACGATCCGCGTCCCGTCGATCAGGCGACTCTGTCCATTCACGGGGGGGGCCGCGCTGCGGCAATGGCCAAAGTCGATCGTCCGCGTGGCCCGGGCCTGGGGCGCGACGCCGGCATCCTCGAGCTGCCTGGTGATCCGAGCAACGGCCGTCTCCAGGTCCGGCAAAACCGTCATGGTCGCGGGCAATGCTTCTTCCCCGTCGAGTCGTCGCCCCTCGAAATCGCGCGTCCATGGCCCCATCCGATAGAGCGCGGTCGAGCCGCCGGCCGCCTTGCCGAAGAACGCAGCCGTGGCCGCCGGCTCGAACTCCGGGTGATAGAGGACCACGGCGCGGTAACGCTGAGGGCCGTATCGAACCGCCCCGTCGTCGTCGACGGACAGTGCCGCGGACGCTATCTCCGTGCTGGGGATCAGATCGGCCGGGTATCCCGCCCGCCACAGACCGTCACACAGCCCCAAGCCGACGTCGTCATAGGCTGGGCCGGCCCAGTTCATGGCACAGGACTGCCCGAACACCACGGCGACCGGGCAGTCGAGCGGGCTGGGGGTGAGGGTGAACGGGAAGCCCGCGCCGCCGGCGGGGT
>CAZEEJ010000069.1:19721-25968 GCA_964511155.1 uncultured Planctomycetales bacterium
AACTCGGGTAGAGGGGATGGTAATCGATGCGGCCGCCGGCCAAGGCACTCGCCCAGACCTCCGCCTCGTATTCCGCCCGTTCTGGCGAGTAGAACATGTTGTACCAGACCCCGCCGCCCCACTTCTTGGCCAGCGAAGTTCGCACGCAGTAGGGTGTGGCTTCGTCGGTCTGGGCGTAATCGCGCGGGGCGATCCACCAGTTGAGGCCGTTCTTCTTGAACTCGCGGCGATCCGGGTAGGGCCACCAGGTGGGATGCGTGGCCACGACTCCCCGGGGCCCGAAGACCGCCTTGACCGCCGCGTAGAAGTCCTGCTCGATGGCCCCGTTGCGTTGCCGGCACAAGTCGTTGAAGTGGTTAATGGCCGCTTGCCGCTCGGCTTCCCGGCCGCGTTCGCCGAAGGTCATCAGCATCGCGTCGCGGATCAGGTCGCGGCCGCCGGTGCGCTCGGCGTACGCCTTCGCCAGAAACCTCGAATACCAGTAGTCATCGTGGGCCGGATTGCCGTCGTAGCACGGCGGGAACCCCCATTCATCCTTGCAGACCCCGACGAGGCCGGCATCGCCGTAGCTCGCGATGATCTGACGTTGAAATGCCAGCAGGTGAGGGGCGAACACGTCCGGCGTCAGGTGGGTAAAGCTGACCATCACGCAGGCGTGCTGCCCCAGGGTGGATTCACCGCAGGGGATCGCCACGGTGACTTGGCCGGCCTCCGCGGCAACGACCATGCAATTTCCGGTGAGATCCTCGACCGTTTCGGGCACGATGCCATCGGCCTCCCGCCGGTAACGGAACACGCGAACCAGGCGCCCCGCCAGAGCGATGTAGGGCGTCGCCCGGTGGGTGTAGTGATCGGACAGATGCTCGCTGGGAATGGCGAGGGTGACTTGGCCGGCGTCGGCCAGCTCGACCTCGCGAAGGCGAAGCATCTCCTGAAGCTCGTCAGGGTAAGCCTCTCGAAAGGCCTGCCGGGCGAGCCGCACGTCGAGGTCCATGGCGATCTGGATACCGCGGGTCGCGCCATACGCCGCCGCCGCTCTGATCTGTTCGCGCACGGCGGGTTGAGTCACCTCGCGATCGGGAACGCGGAGACTGGTGGCCGCCAGAGTCACCCCCGAATGGTCGGCCATCATGTCCAACCAGGGCTTGTATCCGTCCGGCTCGAAGGTGGATTCCCGCCAGAACCAGGCGGCCATCACCGGTGCCGCATCGCCGGGCCAACGCTCATCGGCGGAAGGACCGGCGGACCAGGTCGAGCCCGTCACGCCCAGCACCGTCACGACCCCGGCGAGAACCGCTCCACGCAGAAAAGCTTGCATCTTTGACTTCTGACTTCTCACTTCTGACTTCCCATTGCTCGCTTTTCGTCCGCGGGCGAAATGACCAATGGCGAAGCACCAATGACCAATCAAGTCCGAATGACGAATGACGAACGTCCCCAACCGCAGCCGGAGTTGGGGTTTCGGGCTTGGTCATTGATTGGTCATTGGGCCTTGGGCATTCGCCATTTTGCTCCAGGAACCGGGCGGGCAGCGAGTACGCCCTTCCCAGTTTCCCAGTGTCGCGGAATGCAGCGCTGCGGTCAACTTGCGGGGGGCACCTTGTGAATATGGACCGAGTCAACGTGTGGCGGACCGAGTCAACTTGTTGATGACGGACCGAGTCACCTTGTTGATGGACGACCGAGAACTGGCGGAAGAAGCCGCGACCGCTCTATACTATCGCCGGGGCGACGTGCTGCGAACCAATCTGCCACCGGGAGCATGATGATGTTACCACTCTGGCGAACGACGTTGTCCGTCACGATGCTGCTGCTGACCACGGGGTGCGCGCATCGGCATGCAACCGTAGTCGATGAAAGCGGGCGCCGTGATCCCGCCACGGTTGAAACGACCACCCGCTACGACCTGGTGATCCGCAACGGCCGCGTGATCGATGGCTCGGGCAATCCCTGGTTCTACGACGACGTCGGCGTACGAAACGGCAAGATCGCCACCATCGGCCGGATCGTGGAGGGCGCCGGGGCGAAGGAAATCGACGCCGCCGGACTGGTCGTGGCCCCCGGGTTCATCGACGTGCATACGCACGCCGATTCGGCGCTGCACCAGCATCCGCTGGCCGAGAACTTCATCCGCAACGGGGTGACGACCATCGTCACGGGCAACTGCGGCGGCAGCGTGACCGACGTGGCCGGCTATTTGAGCCGGTTGAAAAACGAGGGGGTGGCGCTGAATGTGGCGACGCTGATCGGCCACAACTCGATCCTGCGCCGGGCGAAGGGGGATCGCGCGGGCGAGTTGACCGCCGAGCAGATGAGCGAGGCGAAAGCGATGGTTCGCCGGGCGATGTGCGAAGGCGCGGTGGGCCTCTCCACGGGCCTGATCTATACCCCCGGCACCTACAGCGACACCGAGGAGATCATCGAGCTGCAGAAGGTGGCGGCCGAGTTCGACGGGATCTACGCCACCCACATGCGCAGCGAGGCGCACGAGATCCTGGAGGCGATCGACGAGGCGCTGCGGATCGGCCGCGAATCCGGCAGCCGCGTGCAGATTTCGCACTTCAAGATGGCCATGGACGTCGCCAAGGTCATGGGCGGCAGCGACGTGACGCTGGCGAAGGTGGCCAAAGCACGCGAGGCCGGGCAGGAGGTGTGGCTCGATCAGTATCCCTACACCGCCTCGAGCACGACGATCGCCACGCTGCTGCCGTCGTGGGTCCGCGAGAATGGCGATGACGAAGCGCGGCGGATCCTCCAGGATACGGATCAGCTCGATCGCGTGCTGGAGGACATGCGGCAGACGCACGAGATCCGCCGGGACCGCAGCGACATGTCCTTCGCGGTCATCGCTGCCTGCCGGGCGTATCCCGAGTATGCCGGCCGGAATCTCAAGCAGGTGACGCAGCTCATGAAGCACAAGCAGGAGCGGGCGGAGGGAGCCCCTGCGGCCGGCGAAGCGGCTGAACTGCCCGAGGTGACCATGCGCGAGCAGTACCTGGCGGCCATCGACATCTACGTCAAGGGCGGCGCCTCGTGCGTGTATCACAGCTTCAGCGAGAACGACGTGGAAAACATCATGCGCCACCCGCTCGTGGCGATCTGTTCCGACAGCGGCGTCCGGGTTTTCGGCTCCGGGCAGCCGCACCCCCGCGGCTACGGGTCCAACAGCCGCGTGCTCGGCCGTTATGTCCGCCAGCGGGGCGTGATCACGCTGGAGGATGCGATCCGCAAGATGACCGCCATGCCGGCCCTGGCGTTCCGCTTCAACGATCGCGGCCTTCTGCGCGAGGGACACTGGGCCGACATCACCATCTTCGACCCGCAGACCGTGACCGACCGGGCCACGTTCGAGGAGCCCCACCAGTACCCCGAGGGCATCACCCACGTGATCGTCAACGGCCAGCTTGTCGTAGAACAGGGAGAGGTCACCAAGAACCTGCCGGGGATGCCCTTGTACGGCCCGAAGCGGTGTGCCGACTGATCCGGGACCAACGCACTTTGTTGCCCTGCGTCAGGACCAAAGCAACTTGTTGCCCTCCGCGGCAAACATCCGGGCACGCCCATCAACAAGTTGACTCGGTCCGTCAGCGGTCGTGCGGGGGATCCCCGGGGGCGGTTGTCGTGGTCGCGGCGTCAGGCGGCGTGGCCGGCGAATGAGCGCGCATGCGCAACAGCCACGCGGCCAACGCCTCCGGATCGTGAACCACGATCTCCGTGAAGGCCCGCCGTTCAACGGTCATCTGCTCGGCGACCCAACCCAGCCGCTCGAGGTGGCTGAGCAACTGCCGCTGGTCCGACCGCGGGCTCCGCGGGTCGATGAGCACGTGCAGACGGGCGGCCCGGTCGCCCTCCAAAGGTCGCCCGAGGCGGCCGGCCAAGTCGCCGAGGGGCATGCGCTGGCCGCCGACCGTCAGCCGCCCGGTGGCGTCGAGGGTGATGCGTACGGGGCCCGGCCGGAACACCAGCACGCATTCCGTACCCAGCGGCGGGATCGCCTCCGTGCGCGGCGCGAGCCAGAGCTCCTCATTGCGGTCCGAATGGTGCTCGGGCAGGGCGATGAGGGCGGTACTGAAATCGACGACGGCGACGACGGTGCCTTCCACGTCGGCGGCAATCGCGCCATCCGGCGACGGGATGGAGCCGGCAAAAACCCAGGGCAGGCGGTCGACCGGGTCGGTCCCATCCACGGGCCTGGTCCAGTCCTCCAGGGGCACGGTCCGGAGGCCATCCGGTGCGGCATAGCGAACGTCGATCTCCACGGAGTCACCCGTGGCCGGTCCGGACCGGCCGGTGTCGGGCTCGTACCAGGCGGGTCGCCCCGGCGTCAGCCCGATCAACCCCAGAGCCATGAACAGGTGAGTCGGACGGGCCTCGATCCGCACAATGCTTTCGTGCTCGCGGATGCGGGGGGAGCAGGCGAGGAGTTCCAGGAAGCCCTCTCGGAGAATGACCGTGGCCCGGACCTCGACCTGCGGGCGAGCCCAGTCGATCCGAATACCGGGCTGGAAATCGACCACGGCGGGCCGCCCCGAAGCGGGACTGGTCGCCGCAGGGCGGGTGGCTGCCTCGTCTCTGGGCGCCGGCTGGCTCTCCGCGGCCCAACCGACGTTGAGGAATCCGGCGGCCAAGAGTGGCAGAACCACGAAGCGGATCCGCGGGCTGGGGGGCCGTCCATGGAACGTAGCGTGTCCCATGCCGTCATCATGGTCCGTGCCGCCTTGCTTGGCAAGCTGCAGCCACGAACAAGTTCGCTCGGTCCCGCCACGAACAAGTTCACTCGGTCCCGCCGTGAAGAGGTTCACTCGGTCCTGATAGTGGAGAGGTAGCAAGGCAGCGAGCGAATCTCGCTACCGGCTTGCCTCTTCGCGGGGATCAAGCCTGGCGACGAAGGGGGGCGGCTGCTCCGCGCATGGTTCCGTGCCGGTTGTATTCCCCGGTCAGGCGCGGCGGACGAGTTGCTTGCGGGCGGCCTCGACGGTGTTACGCAGGAGCATGTTCACGGTCACCGGCCCGACACCGCCGGGAACGGGACTGATGGCGGCGGCCACCGGGGAGACGGAGGCGAAGTCCACATCCCCGACCGTCTTGACGATCTCGGCACCGGTGGGGTCGGTCGTCTTCACGCGGTTGATGCCCACGTCGATCACCACGGCGCCCGGTTTGACATAATCGCCCGTGATGAGGCCCGGGCGGCCGGCGGCAACGATGAGCAGGTCGGCGGAGCGGGTGTGCCGCTCGAGGTCGGTCGTGTACTCGTTGCACGCGGTGAGCGTCGCCTCGCCCTGGATGAGAAAGACGCCGATCGGCCGCCCGACGATCGCCCCCTGCCCCACCACCACGGCGTGGATGCCGCGCAGAATAACCTTCGTTTCCTTCAACAGCTCGACCACCGCCAGGGCGGTACACGGGGCAATGATCGGCTGCCCATAGAATACCAGCCCGATGTTGGCCGGATTGACCCCCTCAACGTCCTTGTAGGGGTCGATCTGATACTGCATGGCGGGCGTGTCGATCCAGGGCGGCAACGGCAGGTTGAGCATGATACCGGTCACCGTGGGATCGCGGTTCAGCTCGTCGATGTGCCGCGTGAGGCAGTTCGCGTCGCACTCGACGGGCAGGCTGATGAGCTGATAGTCGATGCCCACGGCCTCGCATTGACGGGCCTGGGAGCGGGCGTAGACGAGGCTGGCCGGCGGCTCGCCGACGAGCAGTGCGGCCAGCTTGAGCCGTCGTCCCTGAGTGGCGAAGGTCTCGACCTGGGTGCACACTTCCGCGCGGATGCGGTCGGCGACCAGTCTGCCGTCGATGATGCTTGCCGCCATATGGAGCCCTCGTCGGGCCGCCGCCGTGGCCCGAACGACGATTATACGAAACTTCGTCACCCGGCGTTACCCGCAAGCCCTGCATGCGTCGAGCGAGTCGGGGGCGCTCCCCAGCGAGCCGGCTGTCCGCCAATCCTGTCACGGACCCCGCCCGGGCGCCCGGCCTCCGGCCGGCTTGCGACCCGGGTCGGCAGGCATTAGACTCGTCGGCAGTCGAGAGGGTGTCGCGAGAAGGGCAACCCGGGGCATCCGCGGATGCCCGATCAGCCCGGCTGGCGCACCGTCTGTGGTACACCGCAGCTGACCTCTCCGTTGATGCAGCGAGGCGTTATGGACGTCACCTTGGTCATGTTCAGAGACACTGGGGAACCACGGGCCTTCCACCTGGACCCAGGGCAGACAACGATCGGGCGGCGCGAGGACTG
>CAZEEJ010000070.1:0-25028 GCA_964511155.1 uncultured Planctomycetales bacterium
GTCGTTGAGGCCGGGGAGGGTCTCGCGCCGTTCGCGGACCAGGTTGGGTTTCAGCACGACCGTGTGGCCGGGTTGAATCAGGTCGCGAAAGGGGTTCCAGCGGGCAGTGTCAAAAGCATCCTTGTCGAGGTCCAGTAGTCGGAGACTTTCGCGGACCAGGGCGTAGGCCGGGTTCGGGTCGGTCTGAACGATGCCGAACGGGTACTCTGGATACCGCTCATCGGGACAGTAGGGGGCAACCTTGGGGTACTCGGTCCGGCCGATGGCGACGGCTACCCGTGAGTCATGAAGGCGATCGGCCATCTCTACGCTATCCACGAACAAGTTCGTTCGGTCCTCCACGAACAAGTTCACTCGGTCCGGCTCAGTCGCCGGTTGCGGCCAGGGCGTCCTGGTAAACTCGGCCCATCTTGGCCACCATGACAGGGATCGCGAACTCCTGCTCGACCCATAGGCGTGCCTGGCGGCCCATGGTAGTGCGCAGGTCGGCGTCGGTCAGGAGCTGCGTGATTCGGTCCGCCAGGGCAGCCTCGTCATGGAGTTCGACGACGTAGCCGCAGCGGCCGTCGGGCACGACGTAGGCGTTGTCCGCTACGTTTGTGGCGACCACGGGGATGCCGCAGGCCATCGACTCCAGCAGGACGTTCGGCGTGCCCTCGTAGAGCGACGACAACACGGTGATATCGCAGACGGGGTAGAGGCGCTCGACATCGCGGCGATTGCCGAGCAGCAGGCACCGATTGCGAATGCCGAGGTCGTCCATCAGCCGGCTCATCTGTTCCTTGTAGACGTCCGACCGATTCATCGCTCCGTGGAGCATGTCGCCAACGAGGAGGAACCGCGCTTGCGGCAACACCTTGAGGATGCGGGCAGCCGCCTGGAAGAACAGGGCATGGTTCTTCTGTTGCTTGAAGCTGGCGAACATGCCAACGACCGGCTCTGCGGGGTCGATGCCGAGTTCCCGACGTACCGCCGAGGCCACCTCCGGCTGCGGCCGGAATCGGGCGAGATCAACGCCGTTGTGTACGACGCGGTAGCGGGAACGATCCATGTGCAGGCGGCGGCTGTTGAAGTCGGCGCCGGCGTTCGAGTTCGCCACCACGAGACTGACGCCGCGTCTGGTGACCGCGTAGGCCGCCAGATGGCGGTGTTTGAAGCGGTAGTCGGTGTTGCGTTCCGAGTTGACGACTACGGGCGTGCGAGCGAGGCAGCCCGCCAGCCGGGCGGCAATGTCCGCGTCGAACAGGAAACTGTGCAGGACGTGCACGTGGAGGCCGCGTGCCAGCAGGGCGAGCCGGGGGACCACGGTAAAGTCGAGCTTATGGTACTTGCGGATCACGTGCAGCCGGTGCTCGCGGTCGCGCAACTGGTCGGCCAGGGGCACATGATCCAGCAAACTGCACACGTGGACGTTGAATGTTTGGGGGTCCAAATGGTTGGCCAGCTCGATCACTTGGCGCTGGGCGCCGCCGTATTCGAGCGTGCTGATGAGGAGCAAGACGTTGACGCGCTCGGCCGGCGGAGATTCAACCGGTCCCGAGACTGGCTGGGATACCAGAGGGCGCGGGCTGTTCTGGAGCATGGTCACAGGTCGGGAAACGAGAGTCGTGGCCAAGGCAGCGAAACGCTGGGCCGGCCGGTCGAGTCAGGCGGATGATGGAGCAGCCCGAGCACTTCGGTGTCGTCGATGAACACGCGGGTCCGGCCGGGATCGTCCACGTAGAACGTCAGGCCGTCCAGGTCGGACGGGGCGAGGCCTGTTGCTTCGCCGACCGCCGCGATGTGGATGGTGCAGCAACCGTCAGCGTTGTCTGATCTGAAGCGGGTGTACCGCATGGCCATGCAAAACCCGAGCGCTCGGCGGGTTGTAGTAACCAGAATATCACCGCGGTGGGCCACCTCGGCGAGGTGCCGCAGAGCCCTCGCGGTTGGTTCATCGAACGGCTTGGCCGCTTCGCGGATCTTGCCCAGGTGGGTGTACAGGATGCAGACGCCCTGCCGACGCATGAGCCGGTCGAGGAAGCGGGGCGTGAGCGCGTCTGCCAACCCGGCCGCGGTGTCGGCGCCATCGACGCGGCCCCAGTAGGGATTGCAGCGGATGAACTCGTGCACGGGGCGGCCGTCGCGCAAGGCGACAGGGCGGAGGACTTCGTTGGGACCGTGCATGGCGTACTTGCTGTTGCCGAGGCGGGCGAGCGCGTGCTTGGCAAACTCCTTGGCTATGGTGCGAGTCGATGCGGCCGGATGACGAACGGTGAAGATCCCCCGCCATGAAGGGGGGCGATCCTGCCCGATGACGCTGGTGACCCGGCCGCGCCAGACGTAGCGAACGCCGAAGTCGCAGGTCAGGTCGGCGTGGTAGACCGGGCTGCCCGGCAGGTCACCGCTGCCCCGCATGATGTCCGCCCCGAAGTTGGTCGGTGCGGTGGCGTGATCTACCCAGCACTCGAGCCGGCAGCCGTGGCCGCTCAACTCATCGAGCGCTCGCCGGGCGTGGTCGCGGGTGGTGGCCAGGTCGCCGAAGGAATGCAGGCAGTCGATGTGCCCACTGCGAATCAGTGCACGGGCCATCTGCCGGCCGGCGTCGTCGGTGTTCCAGTAGGCGAACTGGCCCGGCGGCATGTCGAAGTAGATCGTGTTGCCGACTTCGAGGCCCAGCCCGTCGCCCATCGCGGTCCGTTGTGTGGAGTTGAGAAACCGGGCGATTTCCCAGTACACCTGGCGATCGGGCGTTTCGTCCAGGTCGCTGCAAATCGCGAACATGGCCCGGCATTGGAGCGGGAGCGGGCGGAGCCTGGGCAGGGGTGCGGTCACCGAGGTCGAGGTCGCGGGCACGGTACTCATTCCACACTGACCGATTTGCAGACGCTGGTGATCGCAACTCGAAAGAGCCGCGGGCTTTGGCCCGCGCGGCTCCCTGGCCGAGAGGAGCGGTTGCCTACGTACAAGCACCGCGCGGGCTAAAGCCCGCGGCTCGTTATTCCGCATCGGTGAGTTGGAGTCATCACGCTTGCGGCGCCGCAGTGGGCGTATGTTGCCGAATCCGGCTCCGCAGTCGCCACAGCTCGACGAATGCCCGCAGGATGACCCGGATGTTGCCTCCGGTCTGTGTGCCCGCCAGGCGCGGCAGATGGTGGACGCCGATCTGGCCGATGCGGTAGCCGAGCCGGGTCGCCTTGGCGAGCACCTCGGCGTCGATCAGTGCTCCACGTGACCACATCTCGATTTCGTCGAAGAGGCGGCGGGGGTAGACTTTGAAGGCGCAGTCGATGTCTCGCAACCGGGTACCCAGCAGCAGGTTGCAGACTCGCGTCCAGCCCCAGCCGTTGAGGCGGCGGATGGCCGGGTCCTGGCGGTTGAGGCGGTAGGCGCTAACGATGTCGTACCGGTCGAGCAGGGCGATGACCAGCGGCAGCTCCGCGAAGTCGAACTGGCCGTCGCCGTCGGTGTAGAAGACCCAGTCTTTGGTCGCCGCCCGGAAACCGGCCTGCAGAGCGCCGCCGTAGCCTTGATTGGGGCGGTTGTGCACGACGCGGATGCGAGGGTCTTCACTGGCCAGGTGATCAGCCAACTCGCCGGTGCGGTCGGCGCTGCCGTCGTTGACGATAATGACCTCGAAGTCGTCGCTGACCGCCGGGCACGCCGCGAGGGCGGCCCGCGTGGTGCGTTCGACGTTTGCCTCCTCGTTGTAGCAGGGCAGCACGACGGAGAGGCTGACCTTGCGGATGCCGTGGGCAGAGGCGTTCGTCGCTGGCGGGGAAGACAGGGTCACTGATGATGCCTCCGTATCACGGTTTACCGTCGGCCAAGCCACGCGCGGGCCTTTTGCAGGTACTCACGGTAGGGCCGTCGATGGATGGCCGTCAAGTTGAAGAACAGGATGTACCAGATGGCGTGAAGGCCGTCCTTCATCCCGATCTTTTTACCCTCTTCGTACGTGCGGCCGTAGTAGGAGATCGGCACCTCATAAATACGGGCCGACGTGCGAGACACCATGGCCGTGATTTCGACCTCCATGCCAAAGCCCTTGCTGGTCAGCGGCAGGCCTTGAATGAGCGGTGTGCGGAAGGCCTTGTAGCAGGTCTCGATGTCCGTCATGTTCAGGTTGGTGAGCACGTTCGAGAGGAACGTGAGGGCCTTGTTGGCCAGGTAGTGGTAGAAATACAGCACGCGCGAGGCTCGCCGGACAAGGAACCGACTTCCGTAGACCACATCGGCCCGGTCCTCTAAAATAGGCTCGATGACGAACGGAATCTCGGCCGGGTCGTATTCGAGGTCCGCGTCCTGAATAATGCACAGCGGACTGGTGACTTCCTGCAGCCCGCGCTTGACCGCGGCGGTCTTGCCCGAGTTGCGGTCGAGGCGGACCAGCTTCACCCGTGGCCGGCGGCAGTCCTGGACCTTGCGGCTGGTGCCGTCCGGCGAGCCGTCGTCGACGACGATGATCTCGCGGACACAGTCGAGGGCATCGACCTTCTCGATCACCGTCTGGATCGTCGCCTCCTCGCAGTATGCGGGAATAATGACTGCCAGAACACGCTGGTCAGATGTATTGTTCTGCGTCATGGTGAGATAGTCTTCTGTCCTTGTGGTTCGATTCGTGAACGGCTACGATCTCCGACTCTCCATTTTCAATTCCCCTGCGTTCGGGTTCTTCTCAAAGCACCCCATCAGCATATGCCGGATGCCGGCGAAGGTCTTGCGGGCCAGGATATACTGGTCAAGAGCCGCCCAGGCGCGGAAGGCCAACGGCGAGAAGCTGAAGTAGGTCGGCGGGTGGCACAGGTACTCGATGGTCACCGGCGCCAGGCCTGTCGCCTGCCCGAGCGAGGCCAGCGCCCCGGCGGTATTCGCCCGGTAATAGGCCGGGAAGGTGTCCCGCTCATCTGAATGCGTGAGGAATGCGTTGATCGTCTGGCGAAGACGGTGCGGCAGTAGCCGTCCCAAAACGATCGGCGGGAACCACTGGTTGACGGTCAGGACAATCAGGTGGCCGCCCGGACGGAGTACGCGGGCACATTCCCGAAAAACCAGTACCGGCTCGTTAAAGTGCTCAGCCGCGTTCTGCATAAGGACCACGTCCAGGCTCGCGTCGGCCAGCGGGATGTGATGGGCGTCACCGCGGATGAGCGTGCAGCCGGGAGCCGAAAGCTGTTCCTCGCCCTCGAAGTCCAGCCCGTAGGCGTGACCGACGTGTGGAGCGAGATCCTGGAGCAGCCGGCCCTCCCGGCCGCAGCCGATGTCCAGAATCGCGGAGCCGGGCCCGGCCAAGGCCACAACCAACCGTTCCAGACGGGCAATCGCCCGCACCTCCCGCGGGTAAAGGCGCTTGCCGAGTTCCTTGCACTTGCGGTGCGAACGCTCCAAATGGCTTCGAATCATGTGATGGGTTCCTGCTTGCCGCAAGGAGTAACGGACACGGTATCCCGAGGGCTTGCACCCGGTAGCGGCCGCCCCCTGTGGCGGCCGGGCACCGGCGGGACGCCGGTGCCACCCCACGCGGCTCAAGGGTGCCGACTCACCCGCGCTTGTATGTGTTGGGCCAGCGCGCCGATGTCACGGGTGCCGACGAAGGTCTTGAGGTCATGGGGACCCGGGCAGACGCTCGGCTGAAGGACCCGGCAGCGGTGGTGGTACGTGAAGAACTCATAGCCAGCGGATTGCCATTGTTCCCAAAGTGCCGCCGCGGACGACCCCATGCGCGCGAGCGCCCGGCCGTTGAACTCACAGAGGACCGTCGGGCGGAATCGTTTAAGCAGGTGGCGGCCGCCTTCGATCACCATGCTCTCCGCACCTTCGATGTCCAGCTTCAGAAAGTCTACTCGCCCAAGGTCGTGGCGCTGGGCGTAATCGTCCAGCGCGATGGTGGAGACGGGCTCCAGTTCGTCGTCCGCCGGCGCTGTGGGCGGGGTCGGAACGGCGGTATGGGCCAAGCGTGCGGCGTTCGAACGCCCGCGTGGAACCACGAATTGCAGGGTCTCGCCGCTCTGCCTGGCCAGGGCCAGGTGATTGGCAACGATGGTCCGCTCCAGGCCGTTGACTTGAATGTTTCGGCAAAGCACTTGGTAAGTGGCTGCGGAGGGCTCGAAGCAATGCACCTTGCCCCCCGGCTCGACCCGCTTGGCACAGATCAGGGTGATGTGGCCGATGTTGGCCCCGCCGTCGATCACCACCATGCCGGGGCGGACGAAGCTGCGAATGAAGAACTCCTCGTCGTACTCCACGTAGCCGCGGAACCAGAGGCGCCTCGTCGGATGCTCGCCGGGGAGAAGGTGCAGGGTCAGGTCGCCGTCGAACCTTGGGTATACGGCCGGCTCAGGGATGCGGTACAGGCCGGCGCGGTAGCCGCAGAGCTGAGTTGCTTGATACAGTCGGCGAGGAAAGCTTCGCCAGTCCGGGTTGGCGGTCAATCGGGACAACTTATCCAAGCAGAGGGAAGCTCGGCTCATGGGTTTTGAACCTCGGCGGTCATGCGTTGTGCGATCAAAGTGAAAGTCCGGTCCCAGGTGTATTCGCGAGTCACGAGATCCCGGCCGGCTCGGCCCATCTGCCGGCAGCGGGCGGGGTCATCCAGCAGCTCGATGAGTGCACGGGCGAGCCCCTCGACGTCGCCGGGCTCCACGAGGCAGCCCGCTTGGCCGTCGTTGACCAGATCGCACACCGAGCCCAGCCGCAGGGCGACGATGGGTAGCCCGGCGGACAGGGCCTCGACGTATACGGATGCGGAAGGCTCTAGCAGGCTCGGCATGCAAAAGACCGACGATCGGGCGTACCAGGTCAACAACTCGTCGAGAGGCAGTTTGCCCACGATCTGTACGTAGTCGTGCGAGCAGGGCGGCGTGCTGCCCACGATGACCAGCCTGGCATCGGGGTGGACCTGATGCACGCGCTCGAACGCCTTGAGCAGTTGTGGGCCGCCTTTGCGCTCCCACCGTGTGCCTACGAAGAGCACCGTCTTGGACGCATACCGCTCTATGTCCGCCGGCAACGCACTGAGCCGCGTCTGGTCGAGGTTGGGGCCGTATCGGACCCACATCACCTTGTCCGTCGGGACACGATACTTGTCTACGAGGGTCTCGGCGACGTTCCTGTTCTGCGTGAAGATACAGGTCGCATCGTCGTAGATAGTCCTTTCGAGGCGTATCAGCCAGTCGGGCCGCGTAGACGCCCAGATGTACATGCCGTACGCGGGATATTGTTTGCGGGTCTGGTAACTGTGGTCGGTGTACACGAAATGCGGCACACCGGGGGCGCTGTGATCGTGCATCGAGAGCATTTGGAACGAGCAATCGGCTGGGTATTGCCGGTGGATGGCCAACGAGATGCGCTTCAACTGGCGGAAGATGTAACGCGTTGTGAAGAAGGCGTCATCGAGATCGCGGCGGCGCGTCAGGAGGTCGAGGCCGTAGGAAGGCAACATGGCCAGCAGGTTACCGGCAATCAGACCGGGGCGGCCCTTGACCAGATCGTGAACGTCGAAACGCAGGATCTCCGCCTGCGGAAACTGTTGGTGGAGGCCTTTGTAGATCGAGCCGGCGAAATCCGCGAAGCGGCCCTGGTGGAAGAACAGGATGCGCTTCATGCGCGATTCACCGCCTGCATCAACACCGCTTCGTAATCTGCGGCGATAAGCTGAGGCCGATGTTGCCGGTGGTAGTACTCGCGCACGGTTGTGGACAGGCGGTGCCACGCGGCGACGTTGCCGAGGAGCCGACGGATGGCGTCGCGGAGCTGCACCGCATCCTGCACCACGAGGCCCAGACCGTGTCGCTCGACGATCCCGTCAGGGTCGTAGGTGGTGATGACCGGCAAGCCGTGGCTCCAGGCTTCGAGGAAGGTATTGGGGAATCCCTCCGCGCGGCTGGTCAGGACGTAGGCCGCTACCTGCCGGTAGAAGGGCTCGATGCGCGGATAGGGCAGCCAGCCATGCGCGGTGACGTTGGGGATGGCCCGCATCCGGACGCTGAATTCGCGGGCCTTGGCCGCATCCTGGCTGTCGCCAATCACGTCGAAGTGCACGTCCGGGCATTGGCGGGCGGCCTCGAGGAGCATCTCGGGTCGCTTGTTCCAATCGAAGCGCCCGATCCACAACATGCGTGGGGGGGGGGCATGGCCCTCACCGACGTGAAGCGCAGCGGAGAAACCAGGATCCGCCCCGCAGCTTCGAATGATGGTCGAATCCACATTGAAGTTACGCCGCAGCAACGATTGCTGGACGCCGGTCTGAGCGACAATGGTGGTCGCCCGGCGCAGTCCATAGCGATAGAGCAGGCGTGCGTGCAGTGTCTTGCAGTACGGCAGGTCGGCTCGGCAATCGTTCTCACTGGCCACGCCGAACACGAAGCCTCTGCGGGCATGCCGGCAAAAGGCCGCGACCAGGCCCGTGGTGGCTTCGCCCATCCGCTGCACGTACACGTCGGCATCCGCACGCCGCATGGCCGCCCAGAGGCTCGTCAGTCGAGGATGCAGAAAGCGGACCACGCGCAAGCCCGCACCGGGGTGATAGGCGCGGTGGACTCGTATGGAATCCAGTTCCACGCCGTCCGGCTGCCCGTAGTCCACGGTGACGAAGCTCACCGCGTGGCCCCGTGCCGCCAATCCGCGAGCGATAAGGCTGAGCTGGACCTCCGCCCCGCCGAAGAACTCATCCTGCTGCCCTGCGAGGACGGGGTAGGCAAACAGTGATACAAAGCAGATCCGCAGGATAACTTCCCAAAGTGCCGGCACTGTTTCGCACCGGCCGCCCCCGTGGCGGCCGGCGTGGAGCCGGTGTGGCAGCGCCGGTGTGGCACCGGCGTCTCGCCGGTGCGGGCGGCCCTCCAGCCGCAAGGAGCTAGGCGATATATCCCAGATCCCGTAGCCTGGACAGCACCTGCTCGTCGGTATCGTCGCCGGTGGGCGCAGCCGCAGCGCCCTCGATGAGCTGGGCGGGGGCAAACGCGGCCAACCAAGCATCGAGCTGTCGGCGCAGTTCAGCCGCAAGGTCGCCGTGCTGCTCGATCAGATTCCGTTCTTCGGCTGGGTCGGCCTGCAGGTCGTACAGTTCATGCCCTCCCGCCGACGCCCAGATGTACTTGTGTGTGCCGGTACGTATCGAGCGGCGGACGCGGTAGTACTCCTTGCGGAATCGCTCCGCGAACTGCGGCACCTTCTTCTCCCACATGGCCACGTTAGCTGGCGGGTAGAGCTCCGACACCACAAACGGGGGGAAGTCCTGCTGCTCAATGCGGGCCAGCATATCGCGGCCCTGGAACTCCGCCTCCGCTTCAGGCTCGCGGATAACCGCCATCCGCATCAGCGTCGGTAGGAGGTCGATCAACTGTACCATCGGAGAGATGCGTTGTTGCCTGCCGACCCCGCCCGCAGGCTTGATGATGAGCGGTACCCGGAGCAGCGTGTCATACAGGCACATGGCGTGCCGAAGTAGGCCGTGCTCGCCCATGTTCTCGCCGTGGTCGGCGGTGACGACGATGACCGTATCGTCGAAGAGTCCCTGGCGACGGAGCAGATCGAACAGCCGGCCGAGCCATTCGTCGAAGTAGGCCACCTCTGCGAGGGCAAGTTTCCAGAGATCCTGTCGCTCCTTGTCCGTCATCGTCTCCAGACCGGCCACAAAACGCTGCTTGTCCTTGTTGGTTGAATGCATCTGCCGGGCGGACAGGTCGGTAAACTGTCTGCGGTAGCGCCCGGGCGGCAGAAACGGGGCATGCGTTTCGTCCGAATGGATGTAGAGCAGGAACGGCTTGCCAGGGTCGCGGTCTCGGGCCAGCCAGTGCATGGCCTCACCGATGACCACTGGTGTTTCGCCGGTCTTGTGATACCGGCCGGTTACACTGCGGTGCAGCTTGCCAACACCCTTGAGCAGCCTGCTCCAGGGCCGCACCTGGCTGCCGCGCAGATTGGACATCGTGCGGAATCCGCGGTCGAGTTTGGTCAGTGGGCCGACGTAGGGAATATCCGCGAAGGCGGCCGTGTCATACCCATGCCGGGCGAAGATCTTCGCCATCGTCGGGTAGGGCGAGTCCAGCATGAGGTGCTGATCATGCCCGCCGTGCTTGGCGGGCAGCATCCCGGTGAACACGGAGGCCATGACTGGGAACGTCCACGATGACGGGCTGATAACCGTCTCGAAGACCATCGCCTGCTCGGCCACCCGGTCGATATTCGGCGACGTCTCGCGCGGGCATGCGCAACACGACAGCCACTCCGGCCGGGCGGAGTCCAATACGACGAAAACAATGTTTGGACGATTCACATTCTCACCGGTTGTACAGTCTGTCGGTTCAGGACCAATCACACTCGTTCGTGGGTTGGGGCGATGTGGCACCTGCATCTCGCCGGTGGGGACGGTGTGGCACCGGCGTCTCGCGGGTTGGGGCGGTGTGGCACCGGACTTCGGCGAGCTCAGTCGAGCCGCGTCCCGCCGGTTGGGGCGGTGTGGCACCGGCGTCCCGCCGGTGCAGGTGTCCCTTCGATCGCAACCTCCCAAGCGCACTGCTCACAGAGCAGTGGCACACGGCGGCTTTTCTCGCTGCCTCACTGTTCTGCTGCCTCGCTGTTCTGCTGCCTCGCTCACAGCCTGTATCGGTTGACCACGCGGTACGCCAGTCGGCGCGGCAGGGCCTTGACGGCCGCCAGCACAAAGCGTTCCTTGGCCGTCAGTCCGAAACCATCGCGCAGGCCTTCCACCAGGTCCGGCCGGATCGTCGCCTGACCGCCGGCTTCGCGAAACAGGTAGTCGTACGCCAGCCGTTTGCCGAATGTGCGAAAGTCCTGTTCCACCTCACCGCCGATCTCCCTGGCGGTCGCGAGATGCCGTAGCAGAATCGTCGCCTCCACGTCCCGACCCGCACCGCGGACACTGAAGTCCGTCATAGCCCCGGGCAAATGGCGGTAGTACTTGGCGCAAGGCTCCGCACAATAGCCGACCAGCGGATACCGCAAGGCCACCCGCCACCACATGTCGCGGTCCTCCATGAGCGGCAGGCTTTCGTCGAACAATCCCAGTGCGTCAAAGACCGAGCGATGGAACACCCACGACGACGGACACACCCGCAGGTGCCGGGCGCTGCGGAAAAAGGGGATCGGCTCCAGCCGCTCGAGACGCTCTTGCAGCTCTGGGGGCAAACGCATGGCGTCAATGTGTCCCTCGAACTCGATATGCTGATTGCAGCTGCACCATTTAAGATCCGGATTGTGCTGGAGAAAACGAACCTGCGACTCGATCTTGTGCGGGAACCAAGCGTCGTCGGCATCGTGCAAGGCAATCCATTCGCCTTGCGCGTGGCGAATGGCGATATTGCGCGATCCGCCGCAACCCGCGTGCTCGTGCCAGATGTACTTGACCCGCTCGCCGTGCTTGCTGGCGTATTCCTGGACGACGTCCTTGGTGCCGTCCGTGGAGGCGTCGTCACTGACGATGATCTCCTCGACCGGGTACGTCTGCGCCAGAATGCCGTCCAACGTCCGCCCAATGTAGGGTTCCGCATTCCACGCAGGGATGACGACAGATATTCTCAAATCCCTCATCGGCCTTCCCGTAATGATCCTGTGTGAGGCTCAACTCTTGCCGCTGGACGCGGCCACAAGACGGCTTCGCGGATCAGGGGCTCCGTTCCGCGGACCGCCCTGCACGGCACCGCTTAGTTTCGGAAGAATCACGCGCTCGGAGACCGCTCGCGTATACGTCAACGCCCCATCCCGGTTGAGGTGGAATGGGTCCAGAAAACATTCATCTCCCAGAAGCACGCCCAGGTCCTGCACCGTTGCAAAATCGCACTCAGTGTCTCTGAGTAGCTCGCTCATGGTTTGATGGAACCGCTCGAGGGCGCCGGGCTGAAGACGCTTTAGCGTGTCGCCGAACGGAATTTCGATTAATACAAGCGGCACCCCTGCCTGTCGGCAAGCAAGCATTACTCGCTGGACCGAGGCCATCCGATCAGCGTTGGCTTGATAGTCCCTGCCCCGCAGGAGTTCGGCAAGATGCGCGCGTATCGCGGCTTCGTTTGGGGGGTCGGTAATGAGCGACCGGTTCGGCTGGCGCTGGTGCCAGAGGGAGGGTTCACCATGAGCGGGTCCGCAACGACTGGTTGTGCGTCCCAGTGCATGCCATATCGCGCTGCGCAGGACATGCCGGCGGCCGTACATGACAGAGAGGCTCTGCAGCTCATTATCGAACGTGCTTGGCAGATACTGAACCAGCGGCCATCCGCCGCGTGCGAACTCCTCTCGCCAATCCGACAGAGTCCAGAATACCGCGGCCCGGTTAAGCGGCTCGCCCGTCTCAAGGAATTGCCGGGGCGACATGCCATAGAGCAGCAGGCGTGGCCTGTCCTCCTGGCGCAGCAGGTGGCGAACGAAACTCTCTACCTCGTGAGCGGTCGACCCCGCGCAGGCGTAATTGGCGACCGCGATCTCGGGATGGCCGTGCGATTGAAGAAAGGCCTTCACCTCGGGCACATAAATAGCCTCGCGTGTCCGGCTGGAACCAATGAATGCTACGTCTGCAGGCCCAAAAGCGGATACGTGATGCGCCACGGCGCGATACTCCTGCATGCCGAGGCGGTAGGGCATTGGGGCGTTGAAATCGCCGACGCGCCAAGTCACCTCCACGGCAGCCAGGCCCACCAGGGCCAGCACGAAGGCCCAGGGGAGACGCCTGCTTTGAACACCACGGTTAGAACTGGAAGTAGATGAACGCACTGGAGTCGAACTTACCGAAGAGCACAAACGCCAGCATGGCCAGGAAATACACCGCCGACCGGATCGGGGCGGGCAGAGAGAGAACCGCCATATGATCCTGCTTGCGAAGCTGCAGCATCTGGACAGCTAGCAAAGTGCCGGTACAAGCCGCGAGGGTGACAAAACCTTCAAGACCCACGGCAGTGCCGAGGAGGCTGTGGTCGGTGACAAGAGCGGTGAGCATCCGGCCGGCTTGCGCCAGCGACTCCGCCCGAAAGAGCAGCCATCCGAAACAGACCAAATGGAAGAACAGGACCATCCGCACAGCATGCCCGGGCCTGAAGCTGGTCATTGACGCGGGCTCTATGGGCGTCCCTGTCCGTGACTGCAGGGCGCGGAAGGAGCACAACAGGAATCCATGAAAGGCTCCCCAGGCCACGAATGTCCAGGCCGCTCCGTGCCACAGGCCGCCCAGCAGCATTGTGGCCATCAGATTCACGTAGGTCCGGATCGATCCGTGACGGTTTCCGCCCAAAGGAATGTAGAGGTAATCGCGTAGCCAGGTACTCAGGCTGATGTGCCAGCGACGCCAAAAGTCGCTCGGACTCACGGCGAAGTAGGGGTGGTTGAAGTTGACCATCAGGTCAAATCCCATGCAACGGGCAGCGCCCCGCGCAATGTCGGTGTATCCGGAGAAATCGCAGTAGATCTGGATGGCAAAGGCGTAGACTCCGACGGCGACGGCGGGTCCCGAGGGGGCCGCATCCGCAAAAACGGCGTCCGCCACGTCGGCGACATTGTCGGCCAGCACCACCTTCTTGAACAGCCCCCAACAGATGAGATAGAAGCCGGTGTAAACCCGGTCCCACGTGATGATACTTGGTCTGCCAAACTGGGGAAGCAGTTGCGCTGCCCGTTCAATGGGGCCCGCGACCAGTTGTGGAAAGAACGATACATAGAGTGCGAACGCCAGGAAGCTGCGCTCCGGAGGCAGGACGCCGCGGTAGCGATCAATCGTGTACCCGAGGGTCTGAAACGTGTAGAAGCTGATCCCCACGGGAAGGATGACCGCGAGCGTGTATGCATGTGGGCTGAAGCCAAGGGACCGCAGGCCCTCCATGGCACTATCGATGAAGAAGTTATAGTACTTGAAGAAGCCAAGAATGCCCAGGTTGGTGAGCAGACTGACCGTCAGGATCAGGCGACGGCTGCGGGACGTCTGGGCCGTGTCCAGGAGCAATCCACAGGCGTAGTCTACGATTGTGGAGATCAGCAGCAGGAACAGGAATCGCCAGTCCCAGCAACCGTAGAAATAGTAGCTGGCACACACGAGGAGCAGGTTGCGGCCTCGGATGCGGTTGCGCAGAATGCCGACAAGCAAGAACACCGCAATGAAAAAGACAACAAAATGCAGGCTGTGAAAGCTCATTGTGTATTCGTGTGTTCGGGTACGGCATCGCGTGCTGCAGTCCAGCGGTGGTTCCCGAAAGGTACATGATGCTCATGAATACGGCGCAAGGCCGACTGGGTTAGCAGAACACTCCCAAAGGGGCGGCCAGCTCACGAATCAAGGTATCCACTCCGCGAGCCACGCGCCGCGGCAAGGCTCGAAGCAGACCGCAGAGCCACCGGGTGGGTCGCCCTGGCGGGCACACGGCCTGCCATTGGGCGAGTTCCTCGTCGCTGACGGCCCGTCGGCCGGAGGCAAACTGCAGGTAATACTTGAATGCCCGTGACGCCGCCCAGCGCCGCACGGCACGCCGGACCGATTCATTGGCACGCTCCGTGTGTCGAACCACGCTGACAATGACCCGCAGCATGTCCTGGTGCTTGTCCGGCGATTGGCACAGGCTGTCGGTGGATCGGGTGTACCAGCGGAAGCCGGGCCGGAGCGAGCAGCCGAAGGCGGGGTACTGGAAGGCGATGCGGCACCAGAGTTCGTAGTCTTCTAGGTAAGCGATACTGCTGTCGAAGACGCCGACTCGTGAGAAGACGCTGCGGTGGACCATGACACCCGGAGTATAGAACAGCCCCTTGCTGCGAACGGTGAAGAAGGAACCCAGGTATCCCTGAGCCGCAATCTCTCGGATATCGGCGCGATGGAGGTGGATCGCTGTGTCCCGCGCCTCTGTGACCCGAATCGAGGGGCAGACGCACCAGCGGAGTTCAGGATGTCCGCGCAGGATCGCGACCTGGTCTGCCAGCTTATGCGGCAGCCATTCGTCGTCGGAATCGAGGAAAGCGATCCATTCGCCGGTCGCCTCCTCGATGCCGCGGTTGCGAGCCGCGGAGACGCCGGCATTGGCTTGCCGCACGCACCTGAGGCGATCCCCATAGCGGGCGAGGACCGCCGCGGTATTGTCGGTCGAGCCGTCGTCCACGACCACGATCTCATCGGGCGGCAGCGTCTGGGCAAGAACACTGTCGATCGCTCGCGGCAGCGTCGCAGCCCGGTTGTAAGTCGGAATGACGACGGAAACAGTCATGGTGTTGGAACGTCCGGCGAAACCGGTGTGGCACCGGCGTTTCGCCGGCATGGTGGGGCACCGGCGTTTCGCGGATATGGTGTGGCACCGGCGTCTCGCCGGTGCAGCGGTTTACTTCGTCGCAGGTTCCCAGACGCATTGCTCACAGAGCAGTGGCACACCGTTCCTGGGAAGCATTGTCGAGCAGCCGCTCGTAGGCGGCGACGAGCTGGTCGTTCAGATTCTCGATGTCGAAATGCTTCTCGACGAACGATCGCCCGGCCCGGCCCATCGCCGGCCACTGCTCGGCATGAGTGATCAGGTAGCTCAATCGCTCCGCCAGGGCCGCGCTGTCGCGCTCCGGCACCAGGAACCCCGACACGCTGTCCAGGATACCTTCCGGGATGCCGCCAATTCTTGACGCGACGATCGGCAAGCCCATTGCCTGGGCTTCCTGCAGCACCAGCCCTTGGGTCTCCTCGTGAATTGCTGTGCGTACGCTGGGCAGCACGAAGATATGGGCGTTCGCATACAGCCCCCGGAGTTCCTCCTGGGTCTTCCAGCCGAGAAGATGGACGTGGTCGCCAAGGCCCAGAGTGACGATCTGCTGCTCCAACTCCGCGCGTAGCGGGCCGTCGCCGACGATCTCATAAACGACGTTCGGGTGCTCCCTCAGGATTTCTACCATTGCCGCGATGGCATAGGCGATTCCTTTCTCGGCCGACAACCGTCCTACGGTGATGAGCCGTATCGGCTTGCCGGGTTGCGGCCGGACTTCGCGAAATGCGAACCGCCGGACGTCAAGTCCCAGCGGGATCCTGATGATCCGCTCCGGCGGGCACCCCAGGGCCGTGAGTTTACCCGCCAGAAAGCTGCTGAACGCGACGAAGAGTTCGCCGGATGCGAAGAGCCTGGCGTAGACGCGCCGGCCTTCGGACGGGCTGAAACCATTGACGTCGTGGCCGTAGAAAGTCGTCGCCATTCGGCCATGAGCAACACCGGTCTCTCTCAGAAACAGGCCCCGCAGCCCGTTTACCCCGTAATGGCAATGGATGACATCGTACGAGCCTCGCCCAACGAACGGCAGCAGGGTGGCCAACCGGCCGGTGATGCCGTCGCCAGGTTTGCAGTCTTCCGCAAACAACGCCCGCCCGACGGCGCCCGGGCTCCGCCATGTACGAGCGGCAAACAGCAAACCCTTGATGGCCCGACGGAGCCCACGGTCCGGGTAGCCCGGCCGATACCGCGTGCGTTCTAACAGGCCCCACCGGGCCACGTCCCCGTGCACCGTCCCCGGGTCGCCCGCCGAATTGGCGTAGATGTCCACCTCATGACCCCGGGCCACCAGCCCGGTGATCTGGTGGAGAATGAATGTCTCCGAGACCCGCGGGAAGCCGGCAAGCAGAATAGCGATTCGCATGGGTGGGCGAAGTTCAGCGGGGGCAACGCATCGTGAAAAACGGTAGGGGCGTTCCGCCCATGGTCTTCGTGATGAGCGGGAATTGGAGCACGAAGGCCAGCAAGAGCACGAGGAGAATCGGCCCACAGATCGCACAGATTGACGCAGATGCGAGGAGGGGCTCTATTACATTCATCTGCGTTCATCTGTGTGATCTGTGGGCAGACACTTCTTCCATCATCTCTCCATTCTATCGGCGTTTATCGGCGGTTCGATTCGCCTGCGGCGGTGACCGGTGGGGACGCTGGGTGACCTGTTTCGAGCGGTTGCCACGCCCGGCGACTTCCGCCCGTTCGAAGCCACAGACGCCGCAGGTCCATCAGAACGCGCGCCGCCTTGCGCCCCAGCGACCTCGGCAGCATGTCCAACGCGCCGAGCAGTGAAGCATTCAGCCAGGAGAGGCGGACCAGCTCCCGGCACTCGCGAACCTCTTGTGCCGGGACCGCCTCGATGCCGCTTTCCAACTGCTTGAGGGCCGAGACCAGCACGCGGCCGCGGATGTGCCTGGCGAAAGCTCGGCGATCGGCACCGGGGATCTTGCCCATGTTCTCCCAACCCTTGTTGAACATCATGCACCAGACGTGGTAGGTCTGCTGAGCCTCGAGGCTGTCGGGAGAATCGTGGTGCCAGTAGAAGGTCGGTGCCTCGCTCCAGCCGATCGCCGGGTAAACCGAGGCGATCCGCGTCCACAGCTCAGCATCTTCTCCGTAGCTGCGCGACCGGGCGGCCAACCGCAGGTCGAGGATGCCGACTCGGTCCAGCACCTCGCGGTGCACGATGAAGGAGCAAATCCCGATCTGGTCGCAGCCTCGCTCTCTGACCTTCAGGTAAGAAGGGAAGTAGCCATGAGCTCTCAGCGAAAGCCGATTGCGCCAGCCCAGGGGGCAGATGAGTTCTCGCCCGCCGACGACCATGATGGCCGGTCCGCTGCACCAACGCAGATGAGGGTACCGTTCGAGGATCGCCATCTGGTTGGCCATCTTGTCCGGGCACCAGCGATCGTCCGAGTCCAAGAAGGTAATCCACGTCCCGCGGGCCTCGGTGATGCCCCGATTGCGGGCCGCCGCGGGGCCGGCATTCTCCTGATGAACGTAACGCACCGGCGGGCCGTATGCCCGCACGACGCTCGCGGTCTGATCCGTTGAACCATCATCGACCACGATGATCTCGTCCACCGGTCGGGTCTGAGCTAGCACGCTGTCTATGGCCCGCGTCACCCGGCCTTCCCGATTGTAGGTCGGGATGACGACGCTTACCTGGATGCGGTTATCGGTATCCATGGATCCTTGGTGTCAGAATCGGCGGTCCTGGTTTGTCATTCGGGCTTGCTTGGTCATTCGCCGTCGGGTGGCCCAGGTCCTCCGGACCTGGGGGAGCGATTATCCCGGTGCCGCGCACGGCAACACTGCGGCAGCCGTGGCCCCGACTTGCCCAAGCGTCTCGGCCACGACCTGCTCGAAGCACGCGACGGTGTAATGGTTCAGGACGGTCGCTTGGCCTGTCTCTGCGAGGCTGTCGCGGCGGCGTGGATCTTTCAGCAGGGCAATGCAGCACTCGGCCAGCTCGCGTGAGGACTCCCCTCGCAACACCGCCGCCCCGTGGGGCAGTGTCTTCTCCAACCCATAGTGGGCGTGCGGCGTTAGTACGCACGTTCGGCCATACCAGAGCGATTCCAACGTCTTGATCTTCGTGCCCGCGCCCCAGTAGATCGGCGCGACGCTGAATGCTGCCTGCCGGTACGCCAAGGCCAAGTCCTCGACAAAACCGCGCACCTCGACGCCGGGACAGGCCGACCACTGTTCCGCTTTGCGCTGCTGAAGCTCGGAACCTACGATCTGAAGGCGTGCCCCGGGCTCGGCCGCACGTACCTGAGGCCAAACCTGATCGAGGAAGCAGTCGATGCCGTGGCGGTTGGGGGCCCCGCTCAGGTTGGCCACCACCAGGATGACGCGACTGCTCGGGTCGGAAGTGGCGGGTGGGGCCGTGTTGCCCAGTGCCGCCGGGTAGGGGATGTTGGGCAGCACGGAGGAATGGGCGGCGTTGACCTTGATCCGGTCGGCGTCGCTGGCGAACCATGCGTGACGGCAGATGCGCAGCGTTTTGCTCATGAGGCGCTTCAGGTGACGGATGCGCAGCGCGGTGATGGATGCGAACCGAAGGCGACCGCCGTGTCGAAAGCTGGCCTCGCTTTCCAGTCGGTCTGCGTCAAGATCGTCAACGTCCAGAATCACGGGTGTGCCGTGGATCAGGTGTACGCCAGCCTTCCGCAGCGTGCGCAGGTAGCGAACGACGATGGCCTCGATCGCGTGTTGCGCGACGTACTCACGGATGCACCTGGCGATGGCTGGATCGGGGGTGTATTCACGAAGTTGGGCCGCCAGGCGGCCAAGCGGCCCGCGCGGCGACGACGACGTCGGGGCAGGATGCTCAAAATGCCCCGCGAGCACACACCGGCCCTCCAGGGACTTCAAGCATTCCGGAGCCGGTGGGAATGCTTCCGTGATGGCCAACAGATGCACCTCGCCGACCCGCTCCAGCGCCCGGCAGATCAGGTCCGTTCTTTGAAACCCTCCGCCTCGGGAGCCCAGCCCCGGGACGTTGTTGTTCGTGATCAGCAGTATACGCACGCTCAATCCCAAGGGCGTAACGCGCCGGCCGCGTACGCGAGGATGGTGACGTCGGGGCGAAATGGGGACTGGCTCCCCCCCAGCGATGCCTGAAGAAGCAAGTATCCTCGGATGCGGAGCAAATTCAGGGCCCGGGACAGATCGCTCCAGCGGTGCCTGTCCCCATTTTGCCCCGCGTGAGGCGAGTTACGCCCTAATCCCAATAGCCGACGAGTTTCCAGAAGGGCGAAGAACTGGCCGAACGGGAGGTCCGGCGGAGGATCCTCCAGGTCTTTCTGGAAAACGGTTTGTGGCGCACGGCCCGCCAGGCGTGCTTCCTGGCGGTTGCCAGGTTGCCGTTGGCCAACGCGATCCGGGCCCAGTAGCGTTCGCAGTCCGCCAGACCCACCGGCTGCAGGGCATGAGCCACCTGGAGGTTTGACTGCTCGAGGCCCCTCCGGCTCATGGCCTCACCCAATACGCCGCTGAGCAGTTGAATCTGCCGGTCCCGCCTTGTCAGGCACACGCTGCTCGGTAGCTGGCGGTAGCTGAACAGGATCTCCGGCAGGTTAGCCAGCCGTCCGACCTCGGCCATCCGAAGAAAGAGATCGACGTCCTCCACCCATTGAGTATGCGGCCGATAGGCGCCGACCTTCAGCACCGCCTCGCGGCGCATCATGGTGGTGGGATGCAGCAGGGCCCAGCCGTTGCCGCGCAAAAGCTCCGCGTCGATCAGCTCATGGGCCGGCGGTGGGGGGGGCTGCATGGGCCCGAGAACGTCCCCGTCTGCGTCGATGAACTCAACCTGCGTACCCACGACGACACAGTCCAGGTGATCTTCCATGAATGCGACCTGCCGGGCGAAACGCTCCGGTTTCGACACGTCGTCGGCGTCCATACGGGCAATCAGGTCGGTCCGGGCCAGCGCCAGACCGTCGTTGAGCGCCCCGACGATACCGGTGTTTGGTCGGCTGATGACCCGGATCCGCAAATCCCGGCACTCATAGGACCGTAGCACGTCCAGTGAACCATCCGTCGAGCCGTCGTCAACACAAATGCATTCGAAATCCGCGAACGTCTGCGTGAGTACGCTCTCCAAGGCCGCCGTCAGGTAGCGATCGGCGTTGTAAACGGGCATCAGCACCGAAACAACTGGGCAATCAGGCATGCGGTGCTCGAACAAACCTGCGCAGAAACCGGAAGTTCTCCAGATCCGCGGGCGAATGACGCATCGCTCGAAGGAGATGGCGCGCGGAGATCAGGCGTTCTCCGTGTCGAAGCGCGTTGGCCGCGCACTTGCGGTACCAGAGGGCCGGGTCGGGCGGGCGGGCGGCGGTGACCGGAGGGAAGGGATCAGGCAGCGGAAGGCCATGCGCCGCATGAGCACGCGTGATGATCTCCTTCATGAGTATCTGCTGCTGCTCGTTGCATGTGTAGACAGCGCTCTTCAGATGCTGACGGTATAGAAGGTGCACCGACGGCAGATTGGCCAATCGCCCCCGCAAGGCGAGGCGAAGAAAAAGATCGACGTCCTCACCATAGCTATATCGCGGATTGTAGCCCCCGATGTCCGCAAGGGCCTCCGTGCGCATCAGGGTCGTCGCATTCATCATTGATCCACCGAGACCACGGAGAAGTCCCTGTACGATCGCGGCATGCTCGAGGGGCGGATGCTCATCCCACCAGGGTACTCCCTCAGGGCAGGCCATGGTGTACGCGGAACCTACCGATACGCAGTCGGGGTGCTCGTCCAGGTATCGAACCTGGGTGGCCAGACGATCACGGGTCGAGATGTCGTCGGCATCCATGATAGCCACGTACAGGCCGGTAGCGGCCTGAATCGCCGAGTTGCGCGCTGCAGAGCAGCCTTGGTTTGTCTGGGACAGCACCTTGACGCGCGAATCGAGTCGGCCAAACCGCCGGGCAATGCCCAGCGTACGGTCGGATGAGCCGTCGTCGACCAGGATAAGCTCAAGTCGCCCGTAATCCTGCTCAAGAATGCTTTGCATGGCCGCGGCCAAGTAGCGTTGCGCGTTGTACGCGGCGACGACCACACTGACGAGCGGCTGGGCCGGCGTGGCAGGTGTTCTGCGCATGATAGAGTGGCTGCGGGTCGGCTTCAGAGGTATATGAAGCGTGCTCGATGCCAGGTTACACCGAAGGCGGCGATGAGCCGGTGAGCAGGGCGTGCAGATGATGACCATTAAGACGCGCACCCGCAAGCATTTGACTGTGTTTGCCCTTCAGAACGGCCCGGATTGCTTCCTCATGGCGAAGCAGTCTTTCGAACGCGTCGGCCATGGAAGCAGCGGAGAGGTCAGCAATGGGCAGTAGGTATTGTTCGTGACCGAATATGTCCTTCCAGATACCGCGAGCCTTTTGGCTGTAGGCTATCGCGAGAGTTGGCACGCCGCTGGACACCGCGGCGATCGTCGCGTGCGTACGGGCGCCGATGAACCATCGGCAGCGGGAGATCGCCCACTTGATCTGTCGGCAGGGAGTTCCCGGCCGTAGAATCGCCAGGTCCCGAGAAGGCCCGCCCATGGCAGTCAGAAGGCGGCTCAGAATCTCCCCGTCATTCTCCGCGAGTGGCCCGGACTGCCTTGTCACATGGGGCACAAGGAGGATGCGAGTTCCCCGGGATAGAACGTGCCGCAGAAACAGGGCTAGCTGATCCAGCATGAGGCCAAGGCCGCCTTGGGGAAACCACTTGGCGACGAGAGCACTGACGTTAAATCCGAGAATACGGTCATGGTCGAAGAAGGCGGGCGCGATGGACGAGCATTGCTCCTGTTCCAGAGCGAAAGCGGGATCCCAGACTCTCGCAACATTGTCTCGCACGCCGATCGATGCCAGGTATTCGACCGTGGCACTCTCGCGTGCGGTGATCAACGCAACCTTGGGCAGGAAGCGTTTCATTCGTTCCTCCCACTCCGCGTTGCCCGTAAATGGGCCGATGGAGGCGCCCCAAATGACCACCGGCACCCGTCTTCGCATCCAAAACCGGCAGGCGTCAAGGAAGTCCCACGGAGGGCCGTAGTCGAGGGAGCAGTTGTCGCCGCCGATCGAGAGAATAACATCAGGCCAGTCCGCCCGCGCGCGTTCCAGGCTGGCGAGGCCCCGGGCAGCGAGCTTGGCTGGCAAAACACGGCTGTGCTGCAACCGGCCCAGGAGGTTATCCACGAGCGACGAGCGGTCGCCAACGCTGTGCACCTGTAGTGACTCGCCGACAAGCTCATGTGCATCGCGCTGGGCGTCAAGAGACCAGAGTGTATACCGACAGTCGAGCTCGACCTCTTTCAGAATTGAAACTGTCGAGCGAAGGATGGCTTCACAGCCGCGGTTATAGCAGCCTCCGTGCCCCACAAAACCGACGTGAAATCCGCGTCTCATGCTCGGTGATCTATCGAACTTGCGGGTGTCTATTCACTTGACAGCGCCCATGAAGCGTTGTTTCAACGCCCCGAGGACAGATCGATATCGCCGAAACACCTCGTCCCTCCATCCGCGTCGGTACAGCGACGTATACTTTTTGACCAGTGGAGCCAGGATCGCCTCGAATACCTTGTGGCTGTGAGCCTCCTTGCCCATGCGGAAGGCGGTATGGCTGGTGGAAGCAAGCTGCATGCGAAGATCCTGCACCCGCCGGAACCATGAGCTCCCCACATGTAAATCGGGCTGGACACGTTTCCGCGGTGCCCATTGCCCAGCCTCATTGGCCAGCGCCAGCCGGTAGGCGAGTCCCTTTCGTCGGTGCCGAAAACCCCCCTCCTGCGAGCGCACGACGGCCTCCGGAGCGATGGGCTGCAAGGCCAACTGCCCGTTGCGCATCCCTTCCTGCAGCAAGATGTGCAGTCTGGTAGACCGGACGATCAGCACGTTGGTGCCCTGCCAGTCTTGAGCATACTCGGGCAGCCAGGCATCACCAATGGAGAGGTCCGCAAGCTCGGCAACGACATCATCGCAGTAATCGCAGGCCTTGTACTTGAATAGTCCCCAGCCCCAATTCTGTCCGAAAAGCTGCCGCGCAGGTCGTGTTATCGCTATCGGCTCGCCATGCACCGTCCCCACGGCCTCAACGGCATACTCATCCGCCGGACGGTTCTCCTGCTTGACGCGGAAGTCAATCCGCGTCAGGTTGCCCGGCGCAATGCCACACTGCCAGGCCATGCTTTCGGCGAACGCCGTGCTCTTCAGGTGACCGCAGAACAGGCCAATGCAGTAGTGCACGCGCTCCCGGAACACGGGCTCGGTACGCATTAACAAACGGATAGCCTTGAGGAAGCAGGGAATGCCCACGACGGCGTAGCGGCCGGGGGTGTTCCGAATAAGCTGAAGAACGCCCGACATCTCGACAGGGTAGTACTGCGATTTGGCGCCGCTTCTGACGTCCTCGAGGGTCCGTGATACGGCATAGGCGGAAAGACGTCGATCTTCAGCCGTCGGTTCTCGAGGCCGCACATGCACCACCGCGTCAACGAGCCCTTCCGTCAGCAGCGTGGCAAGAATCCAGCTCCCCGTGCCGCCTGAGCTTCCGCGTTGGCGATATCCTGTTTCGATCACATGGCCCGCGTACGTGGCCTGAACGTATCCCAGGTGGCGGTCGCGCTGTCCCACGCTACCAAAAAGCTCGTGTCCCAGAGTGTCCTCATTGACCGCATCGTCCGCGAACGGACAGCAGGTCAAGGGCGATGGATCCGGTGGAGAAGCGTCTGCCGTGGTCTCGCCGAGAGATGCCTGGAACATCCCATACTCGTTCAGCTCCAGACGAATGGGGCCATTGCCCGGCCTCTGGCTGCATGCACCGCAACCAATGCAGTAACCGCCCTTGACGACCTGTTCCAGCATGTGGCGCTGCATGTTGTTGACTGCATGCGTCGGGTCGGCGGCAACGGGTGATTCACAGGACATGGCGGGTTTGTTTCGTAAGCTCTACGAGTTGAGCAATCGCGACCGACAAAGGCAGATGTGGTTGCCTCCGCCGAGCGCCTTGCGCGCAATGCCATCCGGAACGAGGGGACATTCCAGTATCATCCGCATAAGATCCTTGGGGCGTCCCAGGCTTCGCAGCAGCTTTCTTGGCCGCCTGAGAAGATCAAGCAGGCCGACGGGCTTCCGCTGCTCGGGGCAGAGAGCCATCCAGGCGCCCGAAGGGACGATTGTCCGGATCACGCGGGCGTCGACAATCTCAAGGGAACTGGCCTTCAGCAGCGCCTCGTATGCGGCAGGATGGAAGAAATTAACGTGGCCGTCCTCATGATTGGCACCCTGGCGGGCGGGTGGCCGATTGCCCCGCCACTCACCCGAAGTCTCCATGGGGGTGATGAGCATTGCATATCTGCTTCGTGCTGCAACCCTGTGGAGAAACGGGCCGGGATCGACAACGTGCTCGACGACGTCAAATAGCGTCACCAGGTCAAAAACGACGGGGGCCTCGTCACAGTGGCCGAACTCCCCCTCAACGAACTCGATGTCTGGAAAAAGCATTCTACCAACATGTATGAAGTCGGCCGAGATTTCGAAGACCACGGTCTTCGGGGCGGCCCCTTGCTTCCGGGATATGTGAAAGGCCATTGAATTGGCGCCGAAACCGAAGCATCCTCCGATATCCGCATACGTGGTGATCTGGTTAAGCTCCTGCAGAAGGCGTCGCCCGTAGAGCGCAAACATGAGGGAACTCTTGAAGGCGGCGCGGGCCGGGTAGCCTGGCCGGGCGATCACTTCGCGCGGGTAGGATGCGTACCACTGCAGAGGATCAAAGGTAGACGCGCCCCTCATAATACCCGGCAACGTCCCGCCGGCCCACGCGCTTTCGTA
>CAZEEJ010000071.1:0-24983 GCA_964511155.1 uncultured Planctomycetales bacterium
GCGCCGGTATGCAGCGCCTCGGCCGGCAGCCGGGCGGTCAGAGCATCCGTGAAGGTGTCCATGCCGCCGGCCATCGAGACGAACATGCTGTACCGGGCTCCGCTGTCGCCGCCGGTCTTCGGAGCCGCGGCCCTCGCCCGACGCATACCCAGGATCACGCTGCGGTAGCGGTCCTCCAGCTCGAGGAAGCGCGGCATGGTGGCCCGCAAACTGAGGGATTCCGGGTCGGCGGTGTAGATCCCTCCCACGAGAGGTTGAGCGATGCGTTCGAGGGCCTCGCGCCCGAATCGCCGGCGAACGAAATCCGCCAGGCTTTCGTCCTCGCCGGGCGCCCGCCGCCGGGCCCGCAGAACCAGATCCAGGCCCATGCGGAGCTTACCGGGCCAGGAAAACAGGCGGCTCACCACGAACGGCCAGATCCGCGTGGGGGCCAGCAACAGGAAGCCTTCCGGGATCGGGTACAGCCGGCCGCGGCGCACCACGTACACCCGCCGCCGGTCGGGGTTCGTCGGGATGACTTGGTCGGTGATGCCCAGCCGCCGGCACAAGGCCATCGCCCAGGGCTTCTGAGTGATGAACGAATCCGGGCCGCCTTCAATGAGGAAGCCGTCGCGGCGATGGGTGACAATGCTGCCGCCCAGTCGCCCCCGCCCCTCGAGCACCGTCAGGTCAAGCGACGCCGGCCCATCCGCCGACCGCTCGACAAGGCGATGCGCGGCCGCCAGACCGGCGATCCCGCCGCCCACCACGACAATCCGTCTGGACTTCACCGAATCCGACAACGCCACACCTGTTTCTGACAACTCGCGCGTCTCCATCCGTTTGGCTCCCCACAGTCAGTCGCAGGCGCTGCCGCAGCAAGGGTCGGCGAAAACGTCCGCTCCGCTGGCACAACCCAGCAGGATGACCATGTCGCGATAGTCCACGCGCCGATCGCGGTTCAGGTCGGCCGGCTTGCACGCCGGGTTGGTCACCAGAACCTGCGACCCCGTCAGGCAGGTTTGGAGGATTCCGAAGTCAGTCATGTCCACGTCCCCGTCGCCGTCCAGGTCGCCGGGGATGATCGGCGGGCAACCGTATGCGTCCACCGAGGCCCCGGCCACCGTGCCGGGACAGAAGTCGCACAAATCGCGGACGCCATCGTTGTCGCTGTCAGCCGGGGCCATCAGGTCGCAGGGGTCCGGCGTGTCGGGGTCGCCCACGTGCGCACGGTAGGCCGCCATCCAGGCATCCGTGTCGGCGCAGGCGAGTCGACGGTCGCCATCGTGATCGGCGGTAGCGATGAAGCCGGGGTCGCCCACGCTCGAGCGGAGCGCGTCGCGCAGCATCTCACAATCGAGCCCGTCGACGAGCCCATCGTCGTTGAAATCGCCGGGGACTGCGCCGATACCGAAAAAGGAGGCGGCACCGATCTGGGCGAGGTGAGCCACTTCCTGCGGCGCGAGCGCCCGCTGGAGAACGAACACGTCGTCGACCCAGCCGACGAGCTGTCGCCCGGTATGCCAGCCATCTACAAGCATGTCGCGCCCGACGCGCAGGTCGCGAGCCAGGAGAATCGGCGCCCCTCCCCCGACCCGTCCCTGGCCCACGAGGCTGCCATCGAGGTAGAGCGCGACGTGGCCCTGGTGGTACGTGGCGGCCAAGTGGTGATACGCGCCGTCGTCGAACAGGACGGCCTGCGAATTGACGGCGATGCCTTTGCAGATCAGACGCAGGCCGGGGAGGCTGGCACCGGTCGGATCGAAGCTGAAGACCAGCTCAGCGGTGCCGACGTTCCCGTTGCTGTCATCGTTGCTGAACAGCCGGGCTTGTTCATTGTTGGCGCTCTTGACGAAGGCGGCCAGCGTAAACTGCGTCGAGAGATCCGTGGTGCCGGCAATGTCCAGCCAACCGGCCGTGGCGGCGGGGTCGGACAGTCGGACGGCGTGCTCACCGAACCGCGCATGCCCGGAATCGGTCTCGACCCAGGTGGCTCCCTGGAAGGTGATCGTCTGGGCACCGTCCAGCCAGCGCTGGTCGGCGGCCGTGGTGCCCGTATAGCCTTCGCAGGTGTAAACACTCTCCAGCGTCACGGTGCCCTGCTCATCGAGCAGGCTCACGTCATCGCCGGCCATGAACGAGTAGAGCGAGGCGTCCTGCAGGATGAAACGCAACCGGATCGCCGCAGAGCCGGCCGGCAGTTCGGTATGGCTCTGCCAGGCGATGGTCGTGTCCAGGGCGTCCGTTTGCAGCGCAAGGCAATCGTCGGCGGCGTAGCCGGGGATGACCTCACCGGCCTCGTCGAGCACTTCGACGATCAATGAACCGCCGGTCGCGTTGGCGTTGACGCGAAGCGGCCCTTGGGCGTTGGCCAGGCGTTTCGTGGTCACGGTGCCGGGTGTCGGGCCGGCATCG
Organism: uncultured Planctomycetales bacterium; assembly: GCA_964511155.1. Classification (GTDB taxonomy): domain Bacteria; phylum Planctomycetota; class Phycisphaerae; order UBA1845; family PWPN01; genus JAAYDF01. The sequence continues at coordinate 2,395 of CAZEEJ010000071.1, forward strand.
AGCGAGGCGAAGCCGTCCTTCCGCAGGGTCGCCAGGCCGACGCCCGCGGTCCACGAACTGATGGGCCCGGCATGCAGGCCGTCACAGCCGCCGTAGTAGAGGCGGATCGTATCCCCCTCGACGATGGGGTGGTTGGTGGTGAACAGCATGCCGTCGTCCCAACTGTGGGCCGGTCCCAGTTCCAGGATCGGCGGGCGGTCGCCCTCCTGGCGAAGCCAGTTGACCCCGTCATGGCTGGTAACCAACTCAATGAAGATCGGCCCATTGTTGTACCCCTCCGAATCGGTTGCACGGAAGATCCACAGGAAGCCGAGGTACATCGACTCGTAGGGGAAGGCGGACATGCCGTAGAAATGCGTCCGCTGGGGTCCGAAGACGCTGAACGCCCAGCGATCGTCGAAATCGTCGGGGGCCAGGATGAGCGTGGGGTTGGACCAGGACTCGAAGTCGGTGGTCGCGGTGAAGCCCACGGCGCGGCGGCGCATTCCACGAACGTCGGGGTTGACCTTCAGGTAACCGAGGTAGCGCTGGGTGTGCGGGTCCCATACGAACTGGCCGACGTCCCCGCCGCTGTGGAGGAACGGATTGGCCGGCGAGTCCGTCCAGTGGATGCCGTCGGCGGAGTAGGCCCCCAGGTAGGCGTTGATGACGCTGTCCCAGTTGATCATGCGATACCGTTTCTGCGGGTCGGGATCCCAGGGCGTGTGGATCACGGACGGGATGTGGTCGCGGGTGGTGCGGTTCAGAAAGATGTTGTTGGCGGTCGAACCGAACCAGTCGACAATGCCCAACGCGGGCTTGTTCCACTGGATGCCATCGTCGCTCGTCGCGTAGAGCAGACGGTAGACCTGGGTTTCGTGGGCGGCGGGCAGGCCGTGGTACCAGAGCCGGTAGCCCTGCCCGGACTCGTCGGGAAGCGAGGTGCCGTAGACGTAGACGAGATCGTGCTCCCACGGCTGGTCACCGGGGAGCACCGGATTGGCCGGGTGCTTCTCGAACGGATGGTAGGTGCGGACGACCTGGGCCTTGGACGCGATCGGGTGATCGTCGACCACCAGGATCCACGGGCCGGTGAGGTCGCTGAGCGACGGAGACGCGACCGCCGACGAGGCCGCCGCCGCAAGCCAGAGGGTGCAGATTGCACGCATCATCTTTGCCCGCTTCGCGTAAAAAGAATGCCGCCCCGGCTGCCCCCCTGGATGCATCTCCGCGGCTGAGCCTCCATCAGTTCGCATTATACGGCTTTGGAATCATGAAGTCAGCGGCCCGGCCGCACCAGATTACCCCCGGGCCCGTTTCAGGTTCAGACCTGGGGTTGGCGTTCCCGTTGAGGGGCCGCGTAAACTGTCACGGGCGCGCCCGCACAGGACAGAAGCCACCGGTTTGGGGCAAGAGGGCTGGACAGCTCCGTCCCATGTCAATACAATGTAAATATGTCGAACATGAAAGCGGAATACAATCTGTCAAAGATGAAAGCCCGCCCGAATCCTTTTGCAGCGAAGCTGAAGCGGCAGGTGACACTCAGGATGGGCCAGGATGTGATCGACTACTTCAAGCGGATGGCTGAGGAGACCGGCATCCCATACCAAAGCCTGATCAACCTGTACCTGCGGGACTGTGCCGCCTCTCGTCGCAAACTGAACCTGCAGTGGGCGCCGTGACGGGCGGGGCCGGAGAAGGTGCCCCGGAATCCACCGGCCGGCTTGCCGTTTGCCCCACGCGTCCCGCCGGACCGGGGCTCGTGACGGGGATTTGACGGCACACAGCAGGCACCTTAGAATCCGGGCCGTGATAATGAACGCCGACGCCGGGCGTGTCCGTCGCCGGCCAGACCCCGAGAAACCGAGGTCCACGATCATGAAACGCTTGTTGCTCGCAACGGTGCTCCTGGGCCTGTTGAGTCTGGCCGTCGGATGTGGGGATGGTGTCGCCATCACCTCACGAGAACGTCAGGAGCGGCATCGTCGGATCGCCGAGAATGACTGGAAGCAGCTCAACGATGACTGGGACGCGTTCTGGCTGATGGACCGGCCCGGCCGACTCACTTGGTCGCGGGTCGAGTAGGTCCAACACCCGACCCCCACGAAGCGATACGCGAAGGCCTCGGAACCTGCGTTCCGGGGCCTTTCCATGCGCACTCGCCCCCCCCCGTCAGACCGCTTGTCGGCAGGCCGCTTGCGGCTTCGCAGCTTCTCGCGGGAGCGGCGCTTTGTAGCGGTCGCCCCCGTGGCGGCCGTTGGGAAGCGAGAGCGCCATGGGCTCCGGCCGCCACGGGGGGCGGCCGCTACGAAGCTGTCACCCCAACGCCTCCATCGCCGCGGGCAGGTCGGCCACGGTCGCCAGCCGCAGATCGGGTTGCGCCGCGGCATAGTCGGCCTCGGACCACAACCCCGGCTTCGCCGAGACCATGGCCGTCCTCATCCCCAGGCGGGCCGGGCCGGCCACGTCGCAGGACGGCGAGTCGCCCACGAAGAGCACGCCGGACAGATCCGCCGGACGACCGGCGGGAAACGCTGCTCGCAAAGCCGCGTCGTAAATGATGGGGGAAGGCTTGCGATAACCCACGCCGCTGGAAAAGACGGTGAAGTCCATCATGGCGGCGAAACCCTGCCGCTCCAGTTCCTGCGCACAGAAGACCGGCGGAATCGAGCAGTTGCTCAGCAGGCCCATCCGGTAGCCGCGTTGCCGCAGCAGCGTCAGGGCTTCGCACGCCCCCGGCACGGGCTCCAGCGCCCCCCCGACCCAGTGCTTGCCGATGGCCCGGACCGCGGCGTCGAGCCGGTCGCCATTCGACCCGTGCAGCCCGCGTGCCAACGCCCACTCCGCCAGCAACTCGCGGAGATCCACCTCGCGGTGCTCGGGGTCCGCCGCCGCCGCGGCTTCCGCGCTGATCGCGCGCATGGCCAACTCGGCCGCAACGGCCTCGTCACTCTCCCCGGTCAGAATGCGTCCCACCGCACACGCCCCGCGATGCAGGGCCTCCGGCTGGCGGGCCACCTCCGCCAACGTGCCGCCCCAGTCGAAAATGATCAACTCGATCGCCACGAAATCACTCCTCACGACCTGCGGCCCCTTGGCCCGGCCACTTGGTGCGGCGGACAATAGCGGCGTCGCGGGATTCTCCCACCGTCGGCAGCGATAATCAGCCCATGCGGGCCGCCAGGGACGCGGAAGGCCTTGCGTCACCCACGGTCCGGACAAGGGGCATACAGAAGCGCCAGCGGGGTCTGACAGACCGGCATCGAGAGCCCGGGCCGGTCCACGTCAGGCCCCGCCCTATTCTGAATGCTCACGTCCCTCTGCATCTGCCTGATCAGTGAAATCCGGCCGGCACCGATCGCACCAGCCTGCGATCGGCACCTGAACCTTACTGGGCGCGGTTGGATTCGAACCAACGAAGGCGTTAGCCAACGGGTTTACAGCCCGTCCCCTTTGGCCACTCGGGCACACGCCCCGGAACAAAGCACAGATCCGTAAAATAGCCGAAGCGGTTGAAACGGTCAAGGCGGCGACCGATACAGGCCGTGCTGCGCGATGTAGCTACGCACCGGCTCGGGCACGAGGTAGCGGATCGAACGTCCCTCGGCCACGCGGCGGCGCACGTCCGTCGCGGAGATGTCGATCTGCGGGGTGGTCAGCACGTCCGCCCGCAACCTGGCGACCTGCTCTACGGAAAGTAATGGTTGCAGGCCGGACAGGTCGCCTGCGTCGAAGCCCGGGCGGACCGCGGTGACGATCCGGCACAGTTCCACCAGCTCGCGGACCCGGTACCAGCTATGGAGTTCAGGCAGGCTGTCACCGCCAATCATCCAGTAGAGCGGCTGCTCGGACGAGAGCTCCCCGCGAAAGGCCTCCACGGTCAGCACGGTGTAGCTCGGCCCCGACCTGAGCACCTCCATGTCGCTGACCTCGAAGGCGGCTTCCCCCTGCACGGCGAGCCGAGCCATGACCAGCCGGTGGGCCGCCGAAGCCAGTTGGTCATCCCGCTTGTGCGGCGGCCAAGCCGAGGGCACGAGGATCACGCGCCCCGCCGCGAGTTGCTCGGCCACCGCCCGCGCGGCGATCAAGTGCCCGTGGTGGATCGGGTTGAAGCTGCCGCCGAAAAGTACCACACCGCCTGCCATAGCCACCATCCATCATACGCAGCCGGTGACCGGACGTCATGGCGCCGGCCGGCTGGCGGCCATCTCCACTGACAGGGCCGCGACTCGCGGATGCGGAAACGTGCGGTCCATGACCACCAGGAGCGTTGACCAGTGCACCGGCGAGTCGGCGGTGACCGGCTCGTGCGGCAGCAGCTCGTACGACTTCAGCAGGTACTCGTGCGCGCTGCCGAACCAGAAAAGCCAGAACCAGCCCGCGGAGCGTTGCACGCGCCGAACCTCGCCGGCCTCCGGATGCAGCCAGACGTAAGTGGTCCAGTCCATGATCGGCGTGAGCGGAAACCGGACCGTCAGATTCACGCGAAGACGCAGGCACCGCTCGAACCGCCCCGCGGGACAGACCACGTCCTCGAAGCCTTCAAGCTCAGCCCGGTGCGTCAGTGTGCCGCGGCCCAGAAGCGGGCCGGTCCGCGCCGCGTAGGCCACCGACGTCGTTGTCGTGACGGGGTTTCCGTCGATCAATGCTGCGGGGAAAGGGTCCACCGGTTCAGCCGCTTCGATCCGCAATCCCACCCAAGGGCGGCGCTTCCCGCCGTGTTCGCTCACCCCCATCCACTCCGTCGGTTGAGACGCGGAGGGCCGTTCCGCGAACGCCTCGTGTGGGAACTCGGCCACCTCCTCGGACACTTCAAGCATCCGACCGTCACGAATCACGCGGATGTAGTCGCTGGCGGCGGTATCTGCTCCCGGGGTCAGTTCCCGTCGCTCATACACCCACCGGCCGGCACGGATCGCTTCGAGGCACGTTGCCGGGGTCACCACCGTCTCGGCCGGCTCGTGGGGAGCAACCTGCTCCGTGCCGGGCCGCCATGGCCCCAGGCATCCGCTCACGATGACCAGGACCAGCCCGGCCCACCCTGCCGCACCGCCCAAGCGCCGTGACACGGGACCAACATGCACACCAGTCGCACGCATGGTATGCGCGAAGGAACTGGAATCACACCGGTGGAACCCCGGTAATACCCGAGGCTCGGGACGCACCTTCATGCGGACGCCCCCGCGGCCGCCGCCCGGGCCAGACGCACGAAGGCACGCATCCGGGCGGGATCCTTACGCCCCGGGGCGCCCTCCACCTCGACGCCACTGGACACATCAACCCCGTATGGGCGGACAACCCGCACGGCCTCCGCCACGTTGTCGGGGCTGAGTCCGCCGGCCAGGATGATCGGCGGCCAGAGATCCAGCTTCCCCGCCTGCCGCGCCGCGGGTATCCATTCCCACCGGAAGGAAGCGCCGGTGCCGCCCTCCCGTACCGGATCGTAGGCGTCGAGCACGATGGCCGCCGGCCGGCCCGTAGCGGTCGCCGGTAACCACCCGGAGACGCGCCCGACGAAACGCTCGTCGGCCACCGCCACCGCCGGCATGGGCTTGAAGCCGTCGCGCACGAGCACCTCCAAATCCTCGCGCGCCACCGCCCCGTAAAGCTGCACATGCGAGACCCAGAATTGCCCGAGCAGCTCGAGCAGCGTATCCGGCATCTGCCCGCGCTCCAGCCGCACCAGGGCAACCGGTGTCACCCAAGGCGGCAGGGCCGTCAGGATGTCCGCCGCCGGACCGGCTGCCACTTGCCGCGGCCCCCCGACGAAGTTCAGTCCAATAGCGTCCGCACCGGCCTCCGCCGCCGCCAACGCATCCTCGACCGCGGTGATACCGCAGATTTTGACCCGCACATTGCACCCGCTCATCATGGCCCCCACACTCCTCCCGCCAGACCGATATTAAGATTCTCCCGGAAGACGGTCAATCGGCCACGTACCACCCCGCCCAAAGGCAAAGTGCTTGACGCACCCAACCGATCACCTAAACTGACGGTTCGGACCACGGCGGCACACGCCAACGCCGCACGTTTGATGGCATTGGGGCCCGTAGCATTATCGGCGGTCACCCACGATGAACACACCTTGTCAGGCATCAGGGATCGGGGATCAGGGATCGGGGATCGGGAATCGGGGATCGGGGATCGGTAACGAGCCCCAAGCGCCAGCGCGGGGTTTCGCGTCCCGCGGCAGAAATCGCGGATCAGGGATCGGCAGCGGTGTGCCACTGCTCTGTGAGCAGTGCGCCGGGAAGCACGGCTACCGCAGCCTGCCCGGCCGCCGCGGGCGATCGCGATTCAGAGCCGCGACCGTAAGGGAGCGGCGTGCGCGATCTCCGCTCCCTCACGGTCGCGGCTCTGCCGGCGGTTGGCATCTCGGCCGCCACGGCTCGGCTGAGCTCGCCGAAGTCGGGGAGTGGCCGCCACGGTACAGCGCTTTCCTCTTGGTCGCGGGCGTCGCGACACTCATCACCATCAGCGGCTGCGCCGGCTGGGGGGCGGTGGATCTCGCCGACCAACACGGGCGCACCTACTACGTCGATGGGGCCGGTAACTGGGGCTTCGGCGTGGCCGACGTACGGGCGGGCCTGAGACGGGCCGGCTATCAGGGGCAGATCCTGAACTTCCGCTGGTCACCCACGTTCAACCCGGCACTCGACCAGACCGTCGGGCGCCCCATTGCCCGACTCAAGGGCCGAGAACTTGGCCGGGAGATCACGCGCTACCTCGAAGCCCATCCGGACCAGCAGGTGAACATCATCGCCCTCTCGGCCGGCACCGGCGTTGCCGTCTGGGCCTGCGAGACCACGTCCCTGCCCGCCAAGGTCCACAACCTCGTCCTCCTCGGCTCCAGCCTCTCCAGCACCTACGACATGGCGGAGGCGCTGCGCCACCTATCCGGCGAGGTCTACGTCTACCATTCCGAAAGCGACATGGTGCTCCAGGGCCCGGTACGCACACTCGGAACCATCGACGGCAAACTCGGCGTGGACTCGGCAGGTATCGTCGGCTTGAAGCCGGCGACCGGCAGCGATCGCATCCACAACATCCGCTGGAACTCCCGCTTCGAGCAACTCGGCTGGACCGGCTCCCACACCGACGCGACCAGTATGCCTTTCGTCAGCCACGTCATCGCCAAGCACATTCTCCCCACCAGGCCGCAATCGCACGCCGCCGCCGATGACGCCGCCCCGCCTTCGACCTCCGCTCCGTACGCTACCGGCGAACTGCTTACCCTCGTCGACGACTGAGCCCCCCTCCTCCTCCGTAGTCCTGATCCTAATCCTGACCCTAATCTTTCTCCTCTCGTCCCCTCCTCCTTCCTATCCGTCCTCGTCACAGAGCGGCCGAGCCGGCTTCCAGGCCACTTCCTACCTTCGTGCTCTTCGTGTACGTCGTGGTTCAATTCATGTGCACCACGAAGAGCACAGCCGTTCACGGAAACTGAAGGGGGATTGCCGCGAAAAGGCTCAGAAGACGCAAAAGGAACGAGGAGATCGGTGCGCACAGCGTGCTCTTGAACTTTTTGTGCCTTGTGGCGGCTGCATGCTTCGAGCAATCGCGAATGGTCACAGGAAGGGTACCCCATCACAAGCCTGATCGCATGACAAAGGCAAGTCGGGAGCGCAAGCGGAAGATTCGCCTACGGATTTGAGCAGAGCGATGGCAGCTTCGACCCCAACGGGGTCGTTCAGACAGCCCAGGCCGAAGACCTGGGGACACGGTCGCCTCACCGTACGGCGAGCCTGTAAGGCTCGTTCATTTCGCACCGAAAGACAATGCAAGCGACGCCAACAGCGGCAACGGCATGAACGGTCCCTTCAGGACCGACCTTCGTGGCCTGATCTCGTTCCCAGGCCTTCGGCCTGGGCTGACAGAACGAGCCTTTCAGGCTCGAAGATCCTGCGTATATCACACTCGAAGGTCCTATGCATATCGGGCTCGAAGCTCCGAACGTGGCTGGCTCAAGGGCTTGAAGGCTTCTCAGGGTTGAGCATTTCCAACGATGCCGCACACCTCCCGCGGTGTGGGTCCACATTTTGCCTAAGTTCGGGCACTGGCCGCCGGCCTTGGACCCGGCCGCCCGTCAATTCTTCATTCCCATCTTGAACAGGCCGGGACCAGGAGGTATACTGCGCTCATGTGGCCCGTGGACGTTCCAAGGGCGGTCGCCGCGGCGACATGACTCCGCGAGATCAATAATTGGACTCATCTCCTTTCCCCGGTGCTTTCCCTGCTCACCTCTTATGTACGTCTTCAACCTCCAGGAGATTGTCATGACCGAGTGGCGTGAACTCCAGTTCGACAAGGAAACCGAGAACAAGTATCGATGGCGGACTGATATCGACCGTGTCATCTTCGAGCTATATCTGCCAAAGATTTCGGTCCCAGATCCACGCCCTGATCCCATATGGGTCGTGGTGGAGTATGGGGCAGCCCTGTCTCAGCCGCTCCCCCGGCGGCCCTCAACGGAGGGATTGGTGGTTTTTGCCGACCTCAACCAAGAGCATACAGAGACCGTAAAGTACACTCCGCACGGGGATCCTGAAACCTGGCTCATGGGCTCGCCATATGTGCCTATGCCGCTTCTCGGAGAGAAGCCGTGGCCCAAGCGGGTTCGTATAAGTGTGCGTTGGGCGAACTAGGAAAGGTGGGACAGCCACCTGTTTTCGTGGTTCCAGAGCAGTTGCTCGGCCTGACCCAACAGGTAGGTCAAGCCCCCCCCACCCCCGCCGCTCCGCGGCTGGACAGCTACGCGGTCGCGGATTCTGGCACGGCCGCCGCGGGCACCGTGCCGGGATTTCCCATCGCCAACCGTGGCCGCATGTAGTACACTGGTCTCTGGAGGCGCCGACCCTGGAAGCGCCGACCCGGGCGGACCAAGGTGCGGCTGATTCGAGACCCCTTGCAGGCCAGGAATGCCATGATCGCTATTCGATGCTCTTGCGGTAAGCGTCTGGAAGTACCGGCCGCCCAGGCGGGGGGCAAAGGCCGCTGTCCGCGCTGCAAGGAGCGCGTTCGCCTGGTTGCGCCGGGGACGCCGGCCACGCAGGCCCATCAGTCCGTCTGCCTGCGGCTCATCGGTGGCCCCCTGTCGCCCGGCACACAGTACTTCCTGGCCGGCCCCGGCCCCATCAACGTCGGCAAGATGGAGGATCAGGACCTGCGTTTGCTCGATCCGCGGGTCTCCCGCCGGCATGGTCGCCTCCTGCACGACGACGACGGCTGGTGGATCGAAGACGCCGGCAGCATTAACGGCATCCACGTCAACGACGAGCGGATCGAGGACGCCCGACTGCTGACCGACGGCGACTTCGTACGCATCGGCGATTGCGAGTTCAAGTTCGTGGACGCCTTCGACGTCACCAACACCGCCGCCGCATCGCACCGCCCGTCGAGTTCCGCGGGGCGTGCCTCCTCGCCGGCGGCGTCCGCTTCCGTCGCTTCGGCCGCCCCCGAGGCGTTCGATGACGGTCTGCTCGGACTGGCCGACCTGGACGACGGCGAGACGGTGGAGCTGCCCAGTGAAAGAGATAGGGTCTCCGGCCGGGCGGTGGAAGCGGGCGCGGACGACAAGGCCGACGGCCCCGTCTGCCCCTCCTGCGGCAAGCAGTATCCTTCGCGGGTGCGGATCTGCGTCGCGTGCGGCATCGACCTGAAGACGGGGCGGGCCTTGCTGACCACCATGGACCACAACCTGGACGAGGTCGCCGCCACCGCCGAACGCGTGGTCAGCGCGGTGAGCTGGATCATCCGTTTTGGCATCTACCCCGTGGCCTCCGAAGCCTTCGGGACCGCCAAGCCGTACACCATCCGAGCGATCGCCATTCTCACCACGGTGGTGAGCTTCTGGTTCTTCTCGGTGATCTACCTGGGCTGGTTCAATCCGGACAGTTCGGTCAAGCTCATGCTCTGGACGGGGCAGTTCAACCCCTCGGAGTACGTCCTCGACTTCACCGACGAGTACGAGGACGAGTACGCCGACCCGCCGGCCGAGCCGCTGGCGGAGAACGCTTCCCCGGAGGAACCCGAGTTGACGGAGGAGGAAGCGGCCGCACTCGTCGCGAACCTCACGCCGGAGGAGTTCGGCCTGGCCCGGTTTCACTCTTACCAGCTCCTGACCCATCTTCTGCTGCACGGTGGCTTGATCCATCTGGCGGGAAATCTGCTGTTTCTCATCGTGCTGGGTTCGCGGGTCAACGGCCTGATTGGCAACATTGCCACCGCGATTATCTATCCCATCCTGGGCATCGGGGCCGCCGCGTTTCAGATGGCCGCCAGCGCTGATGAACCATTGCATCCCAATCTGGGAGCCTCCGGGGCGATCATGGGCCTGGCGGGGATGTACTTCGTGCTCTTCCCCATTCACAAGACGCACATGGTGATCTGGCTTCGGCTCGGGCTGTTATGGGGCTTCCGCCTGCACCAGAAGCTCTTCGCCTGGCCCGGTTGGCTGGTGGTGCTCTTCTATATCGCCTTCGACGTGGTCGCCACGCTGCTCAATGCGGAGGACGGCGTGGCCCACTGGGCGCACCTGGGCGGTTTCATTGTTGGGGCCAGCATCGCCATGGTCGGCGTGTTGTTCGGCCTGATCGACGCCCGGGGCACGGACCTGATCTCCGCCATCCTCGGCCGGCACGCGCATCGCATCATCTACCACCGCCGCAAACCGTCCCCGCAAGCGACGTAAGCGATTTCGAACGCGCGGAGACATATCGAACGCGAACCAGAAATGGGATCAGACGCCATTTCGTCGTTGCTGGACAGGCTGAACGGCCCTTTCATGACCGACGGCGGTGGCGCGATCGGGTTCCCAGGCCTTCGGCCGGGGCTGATGGAACGAGCCTTGCAGGCTCGAAGGCCCTGGCCACGCCGCCGCTCCCCCGCCTCGTCTGGTCGTTATCCTGATCCTGATCGAGCGTAGCATCTGCCTGGCGAGCTTGCTGCCGGGGCCGGCCAAGCGGTAGATTGACCATGGCGAGAACCGGCCGATGCGGGCCATGCGAGACCACCCGGTGTACCGTATCGGGCGCGAGACAGGCACCAGGCCGCCCGGGGCGGCGCAAGTGAAAGAGTTCCCATGAAGCGTCATCGTTTGGTCATTGCCCTCGTCGTGTTGCTGGCCGGCAGCGCGAACGCCGCCGAGTTCCGTTCGCTTTTTGACGGCACGTCGCTGGAGGGCTGGAAGGCACTGGACATGAGCTACTGGTCGGTGCGCGACGAAGCCATCACCGGGCAGTCGACCGCCGAACATCCCTGCCGGTCGAACCAGTTCATCGTATGGCAGGGAGGCGAGGTGGCGGACTTTGAACTGAAGCTCAAATTCCGCGTCACCGGGAATGGCTGCAACTCGGGCGTTCAGTTCCGCAGCGTGATCCGGCCGGATGGCCTGGCGATCGGCTACCAGGCGGACATCTATCAAAGCGGTTCCTATCTCGGCGGCGTCTGCGACGAACTGCACACGCGCCAGGGTCCCGAGTTGCTCACCGCCAACGGCACAAAGACGGTCATCGATGCCTCCGGACACCGCGAGGCCACCCAGCTCGGCGAAGCCTGCACCATGAAACCGGCCGGAGAATGGAACGACTATCACATCACCGCCAGAGGGCAGCATGTCATCCTGCGGATGAACGGGGTGACATGTTCCGAGCTGATCGACCAGGAAGACGGACACTTCGACCTCAAGGGAATCCTTGCACTGCAACTGCGATCGGGCGAGCCCATGACGGTGCAGTTCAAGGATATCTTCCTGAAAACTCTCCTCCCCCGCGGCCGCGCCGCCGCAGCGGCAAGGCCTATTGCCCGGATGGCCGGCACGGACTTCGCCGGCGGAGGACGACACCTCTTCGGCAGCACGAACTATGGCCGCTCCGATCTGAACTACATCTACGCGCGACAACCCGGAAGCGACGGCGCGGCGGGCGATGTGTCGGTCATGACGGCCCAGTTTCGCATTGGGCACGAAGTCGGTCAGCCGCTCTTCCTTCATCTTCTCGGTCGCGATCACGACTTGATGCCTTCGCCTTGTCCGATCGAGATCGCCCTCAACGACGTGGTGCTCTTCGCCGGCCCCAACGAGTTTCCCAACGACGGCTTTGCGTGGCGCGTCTACGAAATACCAGCGGAGGCAGTGCGCGTCGGCGAGAACCGCATTCGTATCACCAATCTGGTTCCAGAGGGGCCCATCGGCATGCCGCCGTGGTTCACCCTCGTGCAGTGCGGCGTCTCCGCATCCCGCAGAGAGCTTCCGGACGCGCCTTCACTGCTCGATGAGTTCTCCGTTTCTATTCCAGACGAGGAAATGCCCTTCCCCGAGCCTTTGCCCGAAGGCGAGTCGCCGGGCTTCACCTTGCGCGGCACGAAAGGCTGGAACTGGACGGCGGACCGGTACCTGGCGACGATCGATACGCTGGTCCAGGGCAAGATGAACTTCCTCATGATCTGCCCAGGATCCATGTGCGACATCGAGAATGTCCACTGGGATGCGCCGGGGCGCAACCGCTGGTGGGAGCCGCTGCCCGAACAGAAAAAGAAAGCGTACGAGCAGGTCGTACGCGCGTGCCAGGAGAACGGGATCGAGTTCTGTCTGAGCGTCAATCCCATCTTCGGCTCCGAACGGCCGATCGATTACACCAACGCGGACGACCTGAACGCGCTTTGGCAGCATTACGACTGGATGCAGTCCCTGGGGGTGCGCTGGTTCGGCCTGACGTTCGACGACATCACCACGGGTATCGACGCGGCCGGCCAGGCGCGGGTCGCCAATGCGTTCCTGGAACGGTTGCGGGCACGCGACCCGAAGGCCAACCTCATCATCTGCCCCTGTTTTTATTGGGGCGACGGGCAGGACCCCGCCGCCGCCGCCTACCTCGACATCTTGGCCGAACAGCTCCATCCCGATGTTTTCGCCTTCTGGACGGGCGACTCCGCCGTCAAGGCCGGCATCAGCCGGCGCGGTGCCGAATCCTACAAGAACCGCATTCGCCATCGCCTGATCATCTGGGACAATTACCCCGTCAACGACGCCCGGCCGACCATGCACCTGGGCCCCCTGACGGGACGCGATCCCGATCTGGGTGAAGTGTGTTACGGCTACATGTCCAATCCGATGTGCACGGAAGTCGAGGCGAATCGCATTCCCCTGCTCACCTGTGCCGACTATGCCTGGAATCCTCTGGATTACGATCCGGCCCGATCCATCGGCCAGGCGATTCTGCGCGTCAGCCAAACCGCCGAACAGCGCGCCGTCCTGCGCGACCTCGTCGAGCTGTATCCGGGCATGTTGCTGTACGACAAAGGCGTGGCCTGGAATCCCGTCCTGGAACGTATGCAAGCGCTCATGGCCATGCAGCACGCGCGGCACTTGCCTCGGCTTTATCTGGGCTATGTCGAAGACGTGGCCCGGCGGTTGGAAAGGGCTTTTCCCGGGCGCTATGTCGCCGAACGCGCCACGATGGCCGGCCATATCGCCGCCATGCACGACACGTATCGCACCAAGTATGGCGAGACGGTGAATCCGGAAGGTCAATAGGGACTGTGTTCAGCGATGGGCTCATGGTCGCAGCGCCTGCGCGAAAGCGCCTGCGCGAAAGCGCCTGCGGCTTCAGGATCGAAGACCGTCTTCATCCGTGGTTCACCTTGGCTGCAACCATGTGTAGATCGCCGGGACAACGGGGCGGGGCCGTTTGTGTTGGGCGAAACACACGTCGGCCGCTACGGTCGCGGCGCTGGCGGCCGAAACCGCTTCCAGGCGATGCCCAGCTTTCTCATGCGATAGCGAAGCGTGTGCGGGTTGATCCCGAGCCGGCGGGCCGCGCCGAACGGGCCTTCGACGCGCCCGCAGGTTTCCGTCAGCACCTGCTCGATGTGCCGGCGCATCACTTCATTGAGTGCCGTGCTGCCCCGGCCGTCGGGCGGGGATCCGACCTCGGCTGACGGTGTCGGCGACGCAGTATGTACCGCGGCCGGCCACGTCCATGGAGCTGAGACTGCTGCCGGGGTCAACTCCTTGATCGACGGCACGGCTCCCAGGGCCTTGGCGACTTCCAGCCGGGCACCGTTGCCCAGCAGCGCGGCCCGGTCGATGACCGTGCCCAGCTCGCGCACATTGCCCGGCCACGTGTATTCCCGAAGCAAGCGCAGATCCTCCGGCGTGGGCATGACCAGCGGCAGTCCGAAACGCGTCGCGGCCTTCTCCGCGAAGTGGCACGCCAGCGGAGCCACGTCCTCGGGCCTTGCCCGTAACGGCGGAATGGGGATCGGGAAGACCGCCAGCCTGTACCACAGGTCTTCACGAAATGTTCCCTGTCTGACCATGGCGGCCAAGTCACGGTGCGTCGCGGCCACGATACGCACGTCGAGGTGAATGGATTGCCTTCCGCCGACGCGTTCGACGTAGCCATCCTGCAGTACCCGCAGGAGTCTCACCTGAGCGGCCGGGGGCAGTTCGCCGATCTCATCCAACAGGAGTGTGCCCGTGTCGGCGCGTTCAAACCATCCCCGGTGCGTATCCACCGCCCCGGTGAAGCTGCCGCGCTCGTGCCCGAAGAGCTGCGAGTCGATCAACTCGCCGGGAATGGCCCCGCAGTTCACCCGAATGAAAGGCTTGTCCCTGCGTGGCGAGCGAGAGTGAATGGCGCGGGCAACCACCTCCTTGCCCGTCCCGGTCTCGCCCAACAGGAGTACGGGAACGTCGGACGCACAGACCACCTCCACCCGCTCCAGCACGCTCTTCAACCCCGCCTCCGAGCCGACTACGACCTCCTGCAACTGCTTTCGCCCCATCCGGGCGAGCAAGGCCCGGGCCTCCGCCTCGGCCGCCTCGCGCAGCGAGGCCAGCTCGTGCAACCGCCGATCGTTCTCCAGAGCGACGGAAAACGGCTCGAGCAGCGCTTCGAACAACTTGACGTGTCCGCCATCAAAGCGGGCGTGGGCTTCGGCCAAGATGATGAGCGCACCGCCGCCGTACCCCTCTCCCGTCATCAGCGGCCCGATGAGACAGTCGCCATGCACCTCCCGCGACAGCAGCAGCTCCCGGACCTCGCCCCACGCGGGATCATCCCGCGTGATGATCGCCCCGCGCGACTCCCAGGCCGTCAGGCTGTTGAGCTGTGCCGCCGAGCAGGGGGTCCGGGCCGGTATTGTCGCGGCGCCCGCTGCCGACCCCGCCCCTACCGCTACCGTGTCGACGCACAGATGCTCCAGATCGACCCGCCGAACCAGTAAGTGCCCCACCGGCATAGACGCCGCCAACCGCTGAGCAATCGCCTCCGCCGACCGGCTGATCTCAATGTGCCGGCAGGCCTCCCGCCACACGTCCACAATAATCCGCAGGTGTCCAGGCATCACAGATACTCCGTTTCTATCAACGGATATTCTAACATCATGCGTTACTTATTCAAGCAGATACAACGGAATATCCTGATGAAGGCCGGCCCGGCGGGTGCCATCCGCGTTTTTATGGTCGCCAAGTGGCTTCCCACGCCGCGGTACACCGCTTGCCAACGCCTGGGGAAGACCGGGAGCGGAGATTCTGCAGCCTGGTCCAGGACCGACATCTGAGAGGTTTGACCCGCATGGGAGTCATGGCAAGAGTCAGCATCGTGGTCGCGTACGGAGCCGTCCTGGGGATGCTTGGGCAGGGGACGGGGTGCGACAAGAGCCCGGCGGACGCGGGGGGGCAGGCCGTTACGCTCCTCAACGTCTCATACGACCCGACGCGGGAGCTCTACCGCGAGTTCAACGCGGCCTTCGCCCAACACTGGAAGGACAAGACCGGGCAGACGGTGACCATTCAGCAGTCGCACGGCGGCTCGGGCAGTCAGGCGCGGGCGGTGATCGACGGTTTGGAAGCCGACGTGGTGACGCTGGCCCTCGCTTTCGATATTGACGCTCTGGCTGAGCACGGCGATCTGTTGCCCAAAGATTGGCAGGGCCGGCTGCCGCACAACAGTGCGCCGTACTCGTCCACGCTGGCATTCCTGGTGCGTAAGGGCAACCCCAAAAAGATCAAGGACTGGTCGGATCTGGCCCGGGAGGACGTGCAGGTGATCACGCCGAATCCCAAGACGTCCGGCGTGGCCCGGTGGAACTACCTGGCCATCTGGGGATTCGCCCTGCGAAGGGAATTGGGGCCGGACTTCGTGACCAAACTCAAAGCCGGGCCGCAGGACGAGGCCGTGGCCGCGGCCCAGCAGGAGGCCAAGGCCTTCGTGGCCAGGGTCTACAAGAACGTCCCGGTGCTGGACCGCGGTGCTCGTGGTTCAACCAATACGTTCATCCAACGGCGAATCGGGGACGTGCTGATCAACTGGGAGAATGAGGCCCTGCTGGGCAGCCGGGAGCTGGACGCCGCCGGTGTCGAACTGGTGGTGCCCCCCGTGGCCATCAAGGCGGAGCCGACCGTGGCCCTGGTCGACAAGAACGTCGATCGCAAGGGCACCCGCGCAGTTGCGCAGGCGTATCTGGAGTATCTCTACTCGCCGGTGGGCCAGGATCTGGCGGGCAAGAACTTCTATCGCCCAGTCTCACCCGAGGCCCAGGCCCAATACGCCCATCAGTTTCCGAACCTGGAGATGTTCACCATCGACGAGGTGTTCGGCGGCTGGGCCCAGGCCAATCGGGTGCATTTTGCCGACGGCGGCACCTTTGACCAGATCTATGGGGCCGGCAAGTGAGTGGCGGCATCACCTGGAAACAACGATCCGTCCTGCCCGGGTTCGGACTGAGCATGGGGTTCACCCTGCTGTATCTCGCCCTGCTGGTGCTGATACCGCTGGCCGGGCTGGTGCTGTTCACCGGCACGCGCATGACGTTGGCGGAGTTCTGGAACAAGGCGGTCGTCGATCCCCGGGTGCTGGCCTCGTACCGGCTGAGCTTCGGGGCGTCGCTGATCGCGGCCGTTCTGAACGCGGTGTTCGGGCTGGTGGTGGCGTGGGTGCTGGTGCGGTACAGCTTCCCGGGCAAGCGATTCGTCGACGCGATCGTCGATCTGCCTTTTGCCCTGCCGACGGCGGTTTCCGGCATCGCCCTGACGACGCTGTACGCCCGCACCGGCTGGATCGGGCGCTGGCTCGAGCCCCTGGGCATCCAGGTCGCGTACGCCTGGCCGGGTATCGTCATCGCGTTGACGCTCATCGGGCTGCCGTTCGTGGTTCGCACCGTACAGCCGGCGCTGGAGGATCTCGACCATGAGATCGAGGAGGCCTCGGCCAGCCTGGGGGCGACGCGGTGGCAGACCTTCTACCGGGTCATTCTGCCCACCATTCTGCCCACGCTGCTCACCGGGTTCGCCCTGGCCTTCGCCCGCGCGGTGGGCGAGTTCGGTTCGGTCTACTTCATAGCCGGCAACATGCCCATGAAAACCGAGATCGCCCCGCTGCTGATCATCATTAAGCTCGAGCAGTTCGACTACGTCGGGGCGACGGGCATTGGCGTGGTGATGCTGATCGTGGCCTTTGTGCTGCTGCTGGTGATCAACCTGTTGCAGTGGTGGAGCCGACGGTATCAGAGGTGAGGAGCGTGCCCATGACCGCCGGGATCGCACTGCGCACGAGAGCCGCGTCGGGGCGAGGCGTCATCACGACGACCGAGTCCGCCCTGACGCGGTGGTTGCTGATCGGCACGGCCATGGGGTTTCTGGCCGTATTCCTGTTTCTGCCGCTGGTGCTGGTGTTCGTGTACGCCTTCGGGCAGGGCATCGGCGCGTATCTGGCCGCCTTTACCGAGCCCGACGCCCGCTCGGCGATCCGCCTGACGCTGATCACCGCCGCCATCGCCGTGCCGCTCAACACGGTTTTCGGCGTGGCCGCCGCTTGGGCGATCGCCAAGTTCGAGTTCAAGGGCAAGAACCTGCTGACCACCATGATCGACCTGCCCTTTGCCATCTCGCCGGTCATCGCCGGGCTCATCTTCGTGCTGCTGTTCGGTGCCCGGGGATGGTTCGGGCCGTGGCTCCAGGAGCATGACCTCCGCATCATCTTCGCCACGCCCGGCATCGTCCTGGCGACGCTGTTCGTCACGTTCCCGTTCGTGGCCCGCGAGTTGATCCCGCTGATGCAGGCCCAGGGCACGGAGGAGGAGCAGTCCGCCCTGACGCTGGGCGCCAGCGGATGGCAAATCTTCCGGCGGGTGACCTTGCCGAACATCAAGTGGGGGCTGGTTTACGGCGTGATCTTGTGCAACGCCCGGGCGATGGGCGAGTTCGGCGCGGTATCGGTCGTCTCCGGGCACATCCGGGGGCAGACCAACACCATGCCGCTGCACATCGAGATCCTCTACAACGACTACCAGTTCGCCGCCGCGTTCGCGGTGGCGTCGCTGCTGGCCTTCCTGGCCGTGGTGACCCTGGTGGTCAAATCGTTTGTCGAATGGAAGACCGCCCGCGACCATGCCGCGGCCGAGCGCGAATCTGCGGGAGACAACCACGCATGAGCATTGAAGTCCAGAACATCAGCAAGACGTTCGGCACGTTCAGGGCGCTCAACGGTGTCAGCCTCAACGTGCCTACCGGCCAACTGGTGGCCCTGCTGGGGCCGTCCGGCTCGGGAAAGACGACGCTCCTGCGAATTATCGCGGGACTTGAGCAGGCCGACGAAGGCAGCGGATCGATCTACTTTCTGAATGAGGACGTGGCCACACGGCCCGTCCGGCGCCGCCAGGTCGGCTTCGTGTTTCAGCACTATGCGCTGTTCCGCCACATGAGCGTCTTCGAGAACGTGGCTTTCGGGCTACGGGTCCGACCGCGCCGATCCCGCCCGACCAGAAGGGAAATCCACGATCGCGTCCACCGGCTGCTCGCCCTGGTCCAGCTCGACGGCATGGCCAGCCGCTACCCGAGCCAGCTTTCCGGCGGTCAGCGTCAACGCGTCGCCCTGGCCCGGGCCCTGGCCGTCGAGCCCAAGGTCCTGCTGCTCGATGAACCGTTCGGGGCCCTCGACGCCAAGGTGCGCAAGGAGCTGCGCGCCTGGCTGCGCCGCCTGCACGATGAGCTGCACGTCACCAGCGTATTCGTCACCCACGATCAGGACGAGGCCCTCGAGGTCGCCGACCAGGTAGTGGTGATGAACGAGGGTCGAATCGAGCAGATCGGCACGCCCGACGAGGTATTCCACCACCCGCAGACCGAGTTCGTCATGAAGTTCCTCGGCGAGGTCAACGCGTTTCATTGTCGTGTCGACGCGGGCACGGTGCAGTTCGACTCGCTGGAGCTGCCGTTTCCACACGAACGGCAACAGATCGAGGGCGACGCCCGCGTGTTCATTCGGCCGTACGACGTGACCATCGACACCAAGACGAACGGCCTGCCCTCGGTGACTGCCGAAGTGGTTCGGGTCCACTCCGCGGGGCCGGTCGTCCGGCTCGAACTGCTTACCGCCACCGGCCAGAGCCTGACCGCCGAACTGTCTCAGGAGCGTTTCGGCACGATGAATCTCCAGGTCGGCAGCAACGTCTATGTCCGCCCACGCCACATCCGGGTCTTCACCAGTACGTGATGTCCGTACGCAGTGACAAAGCGCTATCAGGGAGGCATTCAGGGACATGATTCCGACCAAAGACTCGCATCACAGATTGATCCGATCCGCTGCAACCGCCGCCGCATTGATCTCAATCATGTGGCAGCCGGCGCTGGCGGCAGAGAGCGCTACTCCGACAACCGCATCTGCAAGCCAGCCGGCGGAGAGCCAACCGGCCGAGAGTGAAGCGGCCAAGCCGCCACGCAAACCATTTACCTCGAAGGCCTTTGGCGCTCGCCTGGCGCCCGAGCCCCCTGATTACGTGCGTACCTTGAGCACGACCGGCTTGCCCGGGACGGAGGACCTGAACTGGCTGGACTTCGGCCTGGAACATCGTACCCGTTGGGAGTATCGTGACGACGACTATCGTCGCCCCCAACCTCAGCGGGACACGCAGTTTCTGTTGCGTACGCGCGGGTATGTCGGGATTCGCGAGATTCTGGATCCGTTCCGGTTCGGTTTTGAGTTTATGGACGCCCGTCAGTTTGGCAGTCAGTTTCCCGACAGCACCAACGATATCAATCACGCCGAGATCCTGCAGGCATTCGGCGAACTCTACTTCAAGGATGCCTTCGGGCCGCGCCAGCCTCTGCGATTCCAGGCTGGGCGTATGACCCTGGACCTCATCGACCGAAAGGTCATCGGTCTGCAGAGGTGGAGAAACGTACAGCAACCGTTCGATGGCTTCCGCATCCGCATTGGCGAGGCCACCTCCGACTGGGAGCTCAATGTCATCGCCGTGCAGCCGGTCGAGCGGTTTATGCGCAGCTTCGACCATGGAGACGACGAACGCTGGCTCCTTGGTGCGACGGGGGCTTGGCGCAAATGGGATCAGTACGTCACCCTGCAGCCCTACTACTTTGTCCTCGATGAGGATCGCAAGGGGCCCACCAGCCTCGACCGCGAGATTCACACGATGGGCTTGCACGCATTCGGCCCGATCGCCGACACGGGTTTTGATTACGACACGGACATCGCATTTCAGTTTGGAGATGACGGCCCGCGCAACCATTGCGCCTTCGCAGCCTACGGCGAGCTCGGATACACCTTCAAACATGAGTGGAAACCCCGGGTGAGTTTCTCGACTTCGTACGGCAGCGGCGACCGGAACCCGAACGATAATACCAGTGATCGATTTGACCGCATGTTTGCCCCGAACCATTACCGCTCCATGCTGGATTACTGGAGCTGGCAGAACGTGATCAACCCCAAGATGCGGATCGAGTTTCAGCCGCTCAAACAACTTCGCGCGGATGCCGCCTACGGGGCCTACTGGCTGGCCAGCGACAGCGACGCTTGGGTCACTCCGGGAAGGCGGGATCGCCAGGGAGAAAGCGGAGACTTTGTAGGCCAGGAGATCGAGCTGCGATTGCGCTATGAGATCGACCCGCGCATCAATGTCGAAACCGGTTATGCCCACTTCTTTCCGGGACCCTTTGTGCGAAACACCGGAACGTCCAAGGATAGCGACTTGTTCTACGTGCAGGTGACATTCAAGCTTTTCAAGTGATTTCAGATGGTCCGAGAACCGCCTTGCGCTGCTGGTCGAGAGTCAACGCGGAAGGTCCGCACGAGGCAGAAACCGGGCGCACGGATCTCATCGCGAAGGAGGTTGTGACGTGCTGAGCAAATCCTACTGGAGAATCGTGGTGGCTTTGAGCGGCCTGCTACTGGGACTGACCGGATGCAACGCACTCGAGAGCGGCCTGCGCGACGGCCTGCAAAAGGCCAGCAGCGCGGCCGTGGTGGAGTTGATCAAGGCTCCTGTCGCCCAGTTGATTCGTGCATGGTTTCCCGATGCATGATCTCCTTCGGGCGAGGGCCGAGCCGGTCCGGCGCGCCGCGGCATACCCGGCGTCCTCTCGCAAAGCGCCGGGACAAGCCCGGCGGCTCGCTGGGCGGGTGGCCCACCTCCTCTGGAGGTGGGGGAGCAATTAATTCGCAGTGCGAACGCTCATTCCTTCATGGCACTCGTTCGGTTGCCGCAATCGCTTCCCCAGGTCCGGAGGGTCTGGGCCACCCGGCCGCAATCGGTTCCCCAGGTCCGGAGGATCTGGGCCACCCGGCAGGTGCTCAACTCCGTACCGCGACCGTAAGGGAGCGGACGTTTTGCGAGGACGCCACGCACACGAGGTCCGCTCCCTGACGGTCGCGGCTCTGTACGGTCGTGGTACGGAACCATTCTCACCAGTCGCATCCAACAGGCCGCCCAAGCTGTCATGCACCAGATGTCCCGCACCCATCCTGGTCCCCTCGGTCCCCTTCTGCTGGACGAAATGGCCTGCTCGCGGGACAATCCATCGCTTCCCCGGAGTTGGGAGAACCTGGGCCGCCGGGCGGGTCCAGAGGGTCCGGGCCACCGAGTCGGAGATTGAGTCTCGCAGAAGGGAAGAAAACTCATGCAACATCACTACTTTGTTCTGCTGTTGTGCCTGATGCTGCTGATGGTGGTCCTGGCGGCCGGCTGCCAGACCGGTCCGTCGGCATCCTCTACGGTGCGCCAGTTGTTTGCCGATCCGCCCGCCGAGTACAGCAGCGGCCCGCTGTGGGTCTGGAACGACATGCTGACCGACGAACAGATCACCGGCACGCTACGTGACCTGGCGGAGCAGAACGTGCGGCAGGTCTGGGTGCACCCGCGGCCCGGGCTGATGACCCCCTACCTGTCCGAGGAGTGGTACCGGCTCTGGACGCTTACGCTCGCGGAGGGCAAGCGGCTGGGCATGCGCGTGTGGATCTACGACGAGAACAGCTACCCGTCGGGCTTTGCCGGCGGCTGGGTGCCGGAGAAGATGCCCGAATCCCGAGGGCGCGGGTTGGCCATGCAGGAGGTTGCCGAGCC
Source organism: uncultured Planctomycetales bacterium (assembly GCA_964511155.1). Lineage (GTDB taxonomy): Bacteria > Planctomycetota > Phycisphaerae > UBA1845 > PWPN01 > JAAYDF01. The sequence continues at coordinate 24,730 of CAZEEJ010000071.1, forward strand.
GCCGGCCTGGTCGGCGGATGTGGTCGCCGTGTACCGTCTGACCGACGCGGGGTACGAGAACGTCAGCGCGCAGCTCCAGGCCGGCCAGGCCCAGCCGCAAGGCCGTTACCTGATCTGCCGCGTCGTCCGGGCGGGGAACAGCCCCTGGCACGGCAACCGCTGCTACGTCGATCTCATCTACCCCGGCGTGACGGAGAAGGTCATCGAGATCACGCTCGAACCCTACTACCAGCGGTTCGGGCACCTGTTCGGCA
>CAZEEJ010000072.1:0-21450 GCA_964511155.1 uncultured Planctomycetales bacterium
GCCAATGGCTGAAGGTTGACGGTGAGGGCCGCTTGCGGCTTCGCATCGACGGCCTTCGTGGAAGATGTTGATCGCGAGAACCGTGCAGAGCCCCGGACCTTCGGGTCCGGGGCTCTGCCTTGCGCCCACTTATCGCGGTTTTACGCTCACTGGTGGTGCAATCGCGCGGGCTTCGCGGTATCATGGCTGGCCCAGAGGACTGAGGAAGGGTATCCAACGAGGTGTGCCATGCGTTGCGATGGTCATCTGTCGAGGCGGCGGTTTCTGCATCAGGCCGTGCGCGGCGCCGCCGCGGGATGGGCGGCCCTGCACCTGTCCGCACGCGGGTTCGGGCAAGCACCGAACCCGCCCGGTGGAGTAGCCGCTGATGCCGTGAGCCGGGCCGCGCTGACCACAGGCGACTCACGGGCGGACAACGTGTTCCAGGCCCTCAAGCTCATTGAGGGCGAGATCCGCCAGGGCATCGCCCGAAAGAAACGGGTGATGATCAAGCCCAACCTGGTCGTGGCCAACAATCAATTGGCGGCCACGCACGTCGAGTGCATTGAAGGCATCCTCGAGTTCCTCAAACCCATCGTCAAGGATGAGATCCTCATCGGTGACTCGCCGGCCGGCGCGCAAGTCACCGATGCGTTCGACCATTACGGCTACCATGCCCTGGCCAAGCGTTACGACGTGCGCTTCGTCAACTTCGACGAGATGCCTACTGAAATACGGCATGTCAGCGATCATCGGCACCAGCCGCAGCCCGTGCGCATTGCCAGCCTGCTGCTCGACCCCGACCTGTACGTTATTTCCGCGGCGATCCTTAAGACGCACGACCGAGCGGTTTGCACCCTCTCGCTCAAGAACACCGTCGTCGGAGCCGCCATCAAGGATAAGGGCTTTCGATGGGGCGGCGGCAGCAAGGGCGCAAGCGATAAGCCGGTTATTCACGGTGGGCCGGAGAACGAGGCCATCCATTACAACCTTTTCTCGCTCAGCAAGATCCTCAGGCCCCACCTGTCCGTCATCGACGGGTATGCCGGCATGGAGCACAACGGCCCCGTGGCCGGCTCCGCCGTTGATCACCGCGTAGCGGTTGCCAGTGCGGATTTCGTCGCGGCCGACCGGATCGGCGTCGAGCTGATGGGTTTCGACTTTGCCAAGGTTGGCTACCTGGCCTTTTGCGCCCGGGCCGGCATGGGACAGGGCGACCTCCAGCGCATTGAGGTGCTTGGCCGAAAGGTGAGCGATCATGTTCGCGCATACCGGCCGCACGACACCATCGAGCGGCAGTATCAGTGGATGACCCGCGGCACGCCTCAGACGTAACCATCGACGGAGAGTCCGTTGTGAATATGTTGTTGCTGGCAGGAGCAGCGGCGATGGGCTTGGCCGCCGCGGACCGATCCATCAATTTGGCGGACTTCGCTCGCGTGGTCAGATACGCGGGCGATACTCCGGAAACACTGGCGGCCCAACAGCTCGAACGGGGCGAGGATGGTTGGCGAGTCTGGGAGGGCGACGACGGCCAGTCAATGATCGGGCTGGAGTGGGATGAGCCTCGCGATGTGGCCGAGGTGGAGATCGAGTTCCGGCATGCCATTGCCGACCGCGAGCAGATCGTGGTCCAGTATTTCCAGCGACATTGGCCGCATGCCCACCAAGGGGGCTGGGCTCCGCTCGATGACCCATTCCACGGTCGGTGGGTGACGGCCAAGGCCGAGTGGTGGGCGGGTGATCGTGACGTCGGCTTCGCGTTCGTCCCCTACAGCGAGGAGCGGCCGGGTGACGGCGCTCCGGCGGTGCGTTTTCGCCGCACCTATCGTCTGCGCTTCCTGCTCGGTAAGCGAGGCGAGGACTTGCCCGCCGTCCGGTATCTGCGGGCCTACGGGCCGGCGAAACCTGCCGAGGCGGCGTTCGAGATCCGGTTTGATTCGCGGGCCCGGCTCAAGCCCCCGCTGGATGTGACCGCTCTGAACGGGTACCTGGTCAACGCCGACGATCGCACGACGGCGCGAAGCGCGACGCTGGATGGCCCGTCGGATCGTCTGCGGGTGCGGTTCCATGCCGACGACCTGGAATCGCCCAACCGCACGATCATTACGCTGCGCGACCGGGATGATGCGTTGAACGGCCTGTCGTTCCTTCCCGCCGAGGCGGTCGCGCGGGGCCTGATCCGGGTGCCGGCCTGGGGCGTGGTGATCGCCCACGTAGGCAGCCAGAAAGATTTGGAAGCGAACCTGCGGCCGGGCATGAGTATTTTCGATCGTGTGGCCGGCGAGCCGGAACAGACCTTCGAGCGCGCTCGCCGGGAGATCCCCGAATTGCGGAAAACCGCCCAGCGTCCGGTGCCGCTGTACCTGCCGCTCGCGCCGCCAGAGACGCGGCAGGAAGTGGCCGTGTTTTATGACGGCAGCATCTATCTCGATCGCAGTGCCCTCAAGGTCCAGGCTGACGACAGCGACCGGTTGCACTGGCCCGCGGACCGGTGGAAGGTGAGGCTGGGCAGTGGCGAACCGGCGTTCGATCACGCCGCGGAAGGGGCGGTGCGGCAGCGGCTACTGGACGGGCACCTGCCGATTGTGATCAACGAGTGGCAACATGCCGGGGTGCGATACGAGCAGACGTGCGTCGCGACCTTTCTGGCGGGTGATCCCGCGCCGCTTCGGGGCGACGAAACGGTGGTGTTACTGTCGCGGCTGGTGGCGACGGTGTCCGGTGCGGGGCCGGCCACGGCGAGTGTGCGGCTCTGGCCTGAGCCGGGCGAACAACTCGTGCTCGACGGCGGCCACCTCCTTGCGGAAGGGCTGACGCATGAAGGCGGCGTCAAGTCCTATGACCAGCCGCGGCATCGGTTTCATGTGCGAGCGGAGCAGGGCGAGGTGCTCGTACGGCCGATCGCGGACGCCCCGGCCCATGAGGTGGCTTGGCGATGCGCACTGCAGCCTGGCCAGCCGGCCGTTCTCGAATGGCGTGTGCCGTTCACCACGCTGGCCGGGAGGGAGGAATTGCAGCAGCTTGCGGACCTGGGCTTCGACAAGGTTCTGGCCCACGAGACGGCCCGCTGGCAGCGGCTGGTGGCCTCCGCGGCGACCATCGAGGTGCCCGACGAGCTGCTCAACGACTTCTACAAGGCCCAGTTGACGCACATCCTCATGACCGCGGACCGTGACCCCTTCACGGGCCTCTCGGTGTTGCCGGCGGCGGCGTACGGTTACGGGGTGTGCATCAACGAGTCGTGTCATCAAATCCGTTCGCTAGAGATTCGCGGGCTGCACGGCTTGGCGGAGCGGTACCTGGCGGCGATTCTGGAGGGCCAGTCAAGCCGCGGACTGCACGGGCGGTTCACCAATGCCGGGGGCGTGCTGCACGGCTTGCCGAGCCGTCACGAGGACTACCAGCAGTTCAACTACAATCTCGACCACGGCTTCGCCCTGTGGATGCTCAACGAGCATTACCGGTTTACCCGCGACCGTCGCTGGCTGATGCAGGTGGCGGACAAGCTGATCGCCGCCTGTGACTTCATCACCCGCGAGCGGCACACGGAAACGGAGGCGAACACGCTCGGGCGGGATGATCGACTGTGGGGCGAGGGATTGCTGCCGCCGGGCCACCTCGAGGATCCGCCCGAGTGGCTCTGGTGGTTCGCCGTGAACGCCTACGCGGCCCGGGGCATGAGGATGACCGCGGAATCGCTGGCGGAGATCAGCGACCCCGACGCCGCCCGCATCGCGCTGGACGCGGCGGAGTTCGACCGCCGGCTGCGGGCCTCGTGCAGGGAGGCCATGGTCCGCAGTCCCGTGGTCGCTCTGCGGGACGGTACGCACGTGCCGCACCAGCCCACGCGCAGCCGACTGCGCAATCGGGATCTGGGCTGGATTCGCGATGCACTCTACGGCCCGGTGCACCTGATCGACTGCGGCATCTACGAACCGGGTTCCCCCGAGGCCGAGTGGATCCTGCGAGACACGGAGGACAACGTGTTCATCGGCCCGGATCGCGGGCGGGCACTCGCCGACTTCGACCGGCAGTGGTTCAGTTGGGGCGGCATCACCCTGCAGTCCAACCTCCTGCCAAACCCGCTGATCTACCTGCAGCGTCAGCAGCCCAAGCACGCTCTGCGGGCGTTCTGGAACAGCCTGGCCGCCAACGTCTACGCGGACGTGCGGACGTTCACCGAGCATCCGATCGAGGCCTACGGCATCGGGCAGGGACCGTTCTACAAGTCGCCGGATGAGTCGGCCTTCATCGTCTGGCTGCGGCACCTGCTGGTGGGGGAACGCGGCGACGAACTGGACCTGCTCGCGGGGGTGCCGACGGCTTGGCTGGAGCCCGGACAACGCATCACCGTCCGGGGAGCCGCAACCTGGTTCGGCCCCATGGACATCGAGACCCGGTCCGAGGCCGACCCACGCCGCGTCCTGGTCCGCTTGGCCGCCCCGGGGCGGAATCCGCCCCGGGTGATCCGCCTCCACGTACGCGTACCCGGGCCGATCGCCGCCGTCACGCTCAACGGGCAGCGTCTCTCGACCTTTGATCCGGGGGGCGGTATCATCACCTTGCCCGGCGGTGTGGGTCAGGCTGACGTGGTCATCTCCTACTGACCGCCACAACATGGGACCTGCTGCGAATGAGCGACTGCTGCGATCTCTCAGTCTGGGACATGGATGCACGTCGGGAGCCGACGATCCGCGTGGGTGTCGTCCTGCCCGAGGACGATATGCAGCAGGTGCGGCTGACCATGCCCGCCGACCCGTACCTGCTGGGGCTGGACGACATGGCCGGCCCGACCGTGCACTCGACCACGCTCGAGGTGAGCGTCGAGGGTGAGCGCGTGATCGCCGTCGTTGGCGACCAGCGATTCGGGCCGGCGTCGGTGCTGCGTCTCGCCCCGCGGGATGACCAACCGCTGGTCCGCGGGGCGGGCGTGCAGGTCCGGGGCGTGGTGACCGGCCGCGGCTTCCACTGGCAAAAACGCATGCACCCGGCCTTGGCCGGGCCCCTCGAGGCGCGCGTCCACGACGGACTGCTGTTGGTGGTCAACGAGGTCCCGTTGGAGCACTATCTGGCCGGTGTGCTCACCGCGGAGATGAGTGGTGACTGCCCGCTCGAATTCCTGAAGAGCCAGGTCGTCGTCGCCCGCTCGTGGGTGCTGGCGCTCACGGAGAACAAGCACCCCGGCCTGCCGATCCACCGCTGCAATGACGACGACTGCCAGCGCTACCATGGCACGACACACCTCACGGACCGGGCACTGGAAGCGGTGACCAGCACACGCGGGCAGGTCCTCGTGGACGGCCGGCGGGAAATCATCGACGCCAACTACTCCAAGAGCTGCGGCGGCATCAGCGAAACGCCCGAGAACGTCTGGTCGGTGTCCAAATCAGGGCTCAAGGCGGTAGTCGATGCCCCGCCCGAGTCGCCCACCCATCGGTTTTTCCCCGTGACCGACGACAAGCTCGACGAGTACCTTTCCGGCGACTGGCTCACCGGCACGGACGTCTTCTGCAGCCCCGCGGTGGTCTCCGAAAACGACATCCTGCGCTACCTCGGCAAGGTCGACGAGGCCGGCCGGTATTTCCGCTGGAAGCTACGCTACGATCGCGAGGACCTCGAACAGGTCTTGCGCGACAAGTACTTCGCCCGGCTGGACCCCGCCAAGGTCGCGGCCATGACGACGCTCGTCGACCTGCGGGTCAGTCGGCGGGGGGTCTCCGGACGGGCCATCGAGATTGACTTGCAGTACCTCGACCCCATGCGGCAGACGCGGTTCGTCAAGATTGCCGACCAGCACCGTATCCGCGACGTATTGCATGAGAAGTTCCTCTACAGCAGCGCGTTCAAGGTGGACATCGAGCGGGATGAGGCCGGTTTGCCCCGCACGGTGACCCTCACCGGCGCCGGGTGGGGCCACGGGGCCGGTATGTGCCAGATCGGCGCCCTCGGCATGGCCATTCGCGGCTATTCCTACCAGGATATCGTCAACCACTACTTCGAAGGCATCAGTATTTATACCGCCTATTAGGTTTCGCGCAAGAATAACCTGCACGATCCGGGAGCGAAGCACACGATCCGGCTTGCCGCTTCGCGTCGAGAGCGTAGAAGTTATTGCTGAGCGGCTCCGTGCTTTTCGCTCAGCGGCGCTTCGTCCAGGCGGGGTCGGCGTACTTGGCCCGCAGTTGCTCGGCCAACGCAAGCTCGGCGGCCGAGAAGCTGCCTTGCGCGGCGGGTAGGGGGGTCGCGATGGCTTCGGCCAGTCGCGGCAGATGGCTTCCCATGTCCACCGCGGCGTAGTCGTGCACCGCGGCACAGGTCTGTTGCTCAAACCGTCGTTCGATCACCAGCGAGCCATGCTGCAGGACGGCTTGGCCGGTTCGTCGCTGGGCGCTGCCCATGAGTTTTCGGCCGTCGGCCAGCAGATCGAAGCAACTGTGCCGCTCAAAGCAGAAGAACGGCCCGCCGTGCGAACACCCGCCTCCGCCCACCGGCCCCCTGGCGACCGGCACGCCGTGGCGGCGGAGCAGATCGGCCGCCGCACCGTGCACATGGTTGTAGAGGCCGTTCGCGCCACCCGCACCGATGAGCGGATGGCCGTGCGGCAGAACGAGGGCGTAGGTCAACTCGGCGTCGTGCAGGATGGCTCCGCCGCCCGTCTGCCTGCGCACGACGGCCAGTTCGCCTGCCGGTGGCGTGATCCCCTCGAAGTCCGCGAACGCCTGAAAGTAGCCCAGCGAAACGGTAGGGGGGGTCCACCCGTAGAACCGCAGCGTCGGCGGCGACTCGCCCCGCCCGACAAGCTGCAGCAGGGCCTCGTCGCGGGCCATGTTGGTCACGCCGTCAAGCGGCGGGTCGATCAGCCATCGCAGGTTTCCAAGCCTCAATGTGTTCCTGGCCTTCATCGAGATCAAGCGAGTGTGCGGCAGGCGAATCGGTCTGTTCTTTGGGGAGTACTTCGCCTGCCGACCAGCTCCTGGTGCCCAATGGCGAATGCCCAAGACCCAATGACCAATCAATGCCCAAGTCCGAAACCAGAACTTCGGCTGCGGGGGAGGATCTTCGTCATTCGTTCATTCGGATTTCATTGGTCATTGGTGCTTCGCCATTGGTCATTTCGCCCGCGGATGGCGAGTTACGCCCTACCCCTTCGCGGCCGATTCGCCCGGCGGAGACCAGCGCAGGTCCGGCTTGCGAGCCGCGGTCACCTCGTCCAGCCGCTGGACCGGCATGGTGTGCGGGGCATGGTGCAGCGTCTCCGGTGTCGCCCTGGCCTCCTCGGCAATCGCGATCATCGCAGCCGCGAACGCATCGAGTGTGGCCAGCGATTCGCATTCCGTCGGCTCGATCATCAGGCAGTGAGCAACGGGCCAACTCATGGTCGGCGGATGAATCGAGTAGTCGATCAGCCGCTTGGCCACGTCCAGCTCGGTCACGCCATGCTCCTGGAACTCCGGCACCATGATGAACTCGTGGGCGAAGGGCGGAGAGAACGGCATCCGGTAGTGGTCCTTCAGCAGGGCGGCGAGGTAGTTGGCGGATAGCACCGCCTTCTCACTCACCTGCCGCAAACCGGCCGCGCCCAACGCACGGAGGTACGTATACGTGCGGATCAGTACCCCGATCTGCCCATAGAACGACCGCACCCGGCCGATGGACAGCGGACCCGGCGAGGCCCATGCGTAGGACCCATCGTCGCGCCGCACCACCTGGGGACCCGGCAGGAACGGCCGCAGATGCTCGGCAACGGCCACCGGCCCCGCCCCCGGCCCGCCACAGCCATGCGGCGTGCTGAACGTCTTGTGCACGTTGAAGTGCATCACGTCCACCCCGAAGTCGCCCGGCCGAGCGATCCCCAGAATGGCGTTCATATTCGCGCCGTCCAGGTACAGGAGCGCACCGGCGTCGTGCAGCATGCGGGCCATCTCCACAATCTGCGGATCGAACAGCCCGACTGTGTTCGGATTGGTGATCATCAGGGCGGCGGTGCTGGAATCGACCTTGGCCCGCAGATCGGCCATGTCCACCCGGCCGTCCGGACCGGATGCCACCGTCAACGTGTGCCGCCCGCACATCGCACACGTGGCCGGGTTTGTGCCGTGGGCTGAGTCCGGCGTCAGGATCTTCGGGCGGTCTTCGCCGCGGTCGCGATGGTAGGCGTTGATGATCATCACGCCGGTCATCTCGCCGTGCGCCCCGGCGCAGGGTTGCAGCGTCACCTCCGCCAGGCCCGCGATCTCCGCCAAAAACACCCGCGTGTGGTACAGCAACTCGAGGATGCCCTGCACGTCGGCGTCCGGCTGGAGCGGGTGCAGTTGAGCGAGCCCGGGCAGGGCCGCCGCCCGCTCGTTCACCTTGGGGTTGTACTTCATCGTACACGACCCCAGCGGGTAGAAGTTCCCGTCCACACTGAACAGCCGGTGTGCCAGCCGCGTGAAATGCCGCACCAGGTCCAGCTCGCCCACCTCCGGCAGGGGGGGGACGGTTTCCGCAAGCAGCTCCGCCGGCGGCATCTGCTTCGGCGCCGCGGCGGGCACGTCCGTCTCGGGCAGCGAAACCGCGGTCAGCCCGGGATGGCTCAACTCGAAGATGAGCTTTTCCGGCGGTACGAGCCCGGAACCTGAAGCTTTGTCCGTCGCGTTCACCATCAGCCGCATCATCCTCACAAAGGTCGCGACCACCACTCGGCATAGCTCGCCGCGTCGTGCAACCGCCCGTTCTGCAGATCCAGGATCAGCAGATCCGGCAGGGCGCCCAGCAGGTGGCTGTAGATCTTCAATAGCTCTTTGCTGTTCAGGTTATTGTCCACGTGGATGGCCGTCGCTCGCACGTACAGCTTGGCGTAGCTGAGGCCCTGTCCGAGGTAGTCGATCGCCTCCGCCGGACCGGGTTTGGCGCCCGGCAAACCGAGCAGGGCGGTGCGCACCTCCTCCGGACGCTCGATCGGCAAAGCGCCCTTGACCATCGCCCGCGCGGCTCTGGCCTCGACCGGACAACTCAGCCGGTCCGCCGCAGGAAGCCGAATAAAGTCAACATCGTAGCCCACGTCAGTGCCTACGCCTCATCCAGGGCCGTCACCAACTCGTCGATTTCCGTGCGCGTCCGCTTCTCCGTGACCGCCACCAGCAGACAATCGGAAAGCTCCGGATACCACGACCCCATCGGCACGCCGGCCAGTATCCCCCGGCTCCGTGCGTGCTTCAGGACCGCGGCCACATCCTTGGTCGTCCGGACCACGAACTCCTTGAAAAACGGGGCCTCGAACCGCAACTCGAAGCCCGCCAGACCGGCGATGCGTTCGGCGGCATAATGGGCCTTGTCCAGGCATAGCCGGGCGACCCGAGCCAGCCCGTTCTTGCCCAACGCGCTCAGGTGGATGGCCACGCGGAGGGCGCACAGCCCCTGGTTGGTGCAGATATTGCTCGTGGCCCGCTCGCGGCGGATGTGCTGCTCACGGGTCTGCAGCGTCAGGCAGAACGCCCGGCGACCGCTGCGGTCGGTGGTCGCCCCCACAAGTCGGCCGGGCATCCGCCGCATCTGCTCCCGCCGGCAGGCCATGAAACCCGCCGAAGGGCCGCCCAGTGAAAGCGGGATGCCAAGAGACTGCGTATCTCCCACGGCAATGTCCGCCCCCAGGCTGCCCGGCGTCTTGAGCAGACCGCAACTCACCGGATCCACCGACGCGATCACCAGGACCCCGCATTCGTGCCCGATCGCGCTTAGCAGGTCCAGGCGTTCGGTACTCCCGAAGACATTGGGCGTTTGAAGCAGCACCGCCGCCGTCTGGCTTCCCACGCACGCCCGGAGCGCATCCGGCTCGGTCACTCCCGCCGGAGCCGCGACCGTTACGATCTCCATCGGTAGGGCGGCCAGGTACGTCGCCAGCGTCTCACGCGTGTGCGGATGGACCGCCGCCGAAACCACAACCTGCGTTCGCCCGGTGGCCGCTCGGGCCATGAGCACCGCCTCCGCGGCCGCCGTAGCCCCTTCATAGAGCGAGGCGTTCGATACATCCAGGCCCGTTAACTGGCAAACCAGCGTCTGGTACTCGTAAAACGCCTGCAGCGAGCCCTGCGAGGCCTCGGCCTGGTAGGGGGTGTAGGCGGTGACAAACTCGCTCTGCGAAGCCAGCTCGTTCACCACCGTCGGGATGAAATGATCGTACATCCCGCCGCCGAGGAAACAGGTCAGACGGTCAACCCCGTGGTTGGCCCCCGCCAGCCGTTGCAGGTCCGCCAGCAGGTCCATCTCCGACAGCGGCCCCGGCAGGGCCAGCGGACGATCCAATCGACTCCCCGCGGGAATGTCGCGGAACAGATCCTCCACCCGCTCGCAACCCACGACCGCGAGCATTCGCCGCACATCCTGTTCCGTCAGTTGAAGGTAATCCATTAGGAAGCTAACTCCCCTCCAACATCACCGCATACGCACCCGCATCCATCAACTGATCCAAGGGCGAGGGATCGTCCGTGCGAACGCGCAGCATCCAGCCTTCACCGAACGAATCCGTGTTCACCAGTCCCGGATCGTCGGTCAGCGCCGCGTTGACCTCGACGACCTCACCGCCGATCGCCGACCACAGTTCACTGGTCGCCTTCACGGACTCGATCTCGCCGAAGGCCTCGCCGGCCCGTACCTGCACGCCCACCGCCGGCAGATCCACGAACGTGATGTCGGTCAACTCGTCCGCGGCGAACTTCGTGATCCCGATCGTGACCAGCTCGCCCGCTGGCAGGAACCACTCGTGCGTCCGGCTGTACTTGCGATCCGCGGGAAGGGTGCTCACGGCTTCAACTCTCCTTGTCTCGTCGAGAAACTCCAGATTTCACGTGCTCTTGCGGCGATAAAACGGCAGGGCGACGACGGCGGCCTTCACCTGACGCCCCCCCAGATCCACGGCGACGCTCGAACCGGGCTCGGCCAGATCAGCACGCACATACGCCATCGCGATGCTCCGCTGCAGCGTGGGCGAAAACGTGCCGCTGGTGACCTCGCCGACTGGATGGGTATTCTCCACGACCTGGGTGCCCTGGCGAGCGATGCGGCGACCCTCCAACTCAAGACCCACCAGACGCCGGGCCGGCCCGTTCGCCGCGATCTCCCGCAGCCGCGCGCTGCCGATGAAGTCCTTGCTCAAGTCCACGCACCACGCTAGCCCGGCCGAAAGCGAATCGGTCGTCTCGTGCAACTCGTGGCCGTAAAGCGGCATCCCGGCCTCTATACGCAGCGTGTCCCGAGCACCCAGCCCCGCCGGTTGCAGGCCCGACTCGCCGTTGCTCTTTCCGCCCAGCAGGCTCGTGAGCAGGGGGGCAACGCTCGCCGGCAGAATCAGCTCAACCCCATCCTCGCCCGTGTATCCGCTGCGGAAGACCGTGTACCGTGTGCCGAAATAGCTGCCCGACAGGAAGCGATAGCGCTTCAGCCCCGTGATCGTGAACGGCAATTTGCGGCTGAGCGTCTCGAACGCGATCGGCCCCTGAATCGCCACCATCAACGTGGCCTCAGTGACGTCGTCGATTTGCACGCCCTTCTGGGGCGCGTGTTGCCGCAGCCAGGCGAGGATGCGCTCGCGGTTCGACGCGTTGCACACCATGAGCCAGCGGTCCTCGTAGCGCGAGACGATCACGTCATCGAGGATGCCGCCGTCTTCGTTGCAGACGTGACTGTAGCACGACTGGCCGACCTCGGCCGTGCCCAGTTGGCGGGTACAAACCCGCTGCAACAGCGGCTCGGCCTCGGGGCCTGTAAACACGATCCGTCCCATGTGCGAGACATCGAACACCGTTCCCGCCCGGCGCGTGTGCAGGTGCTCCTCCACGATGCCGGTGTACAGCAGCGGCATCTCCCACCCGGCAAAATCGACCATCCGTGCCCCGCGCTGGACGTGGAAACTGTGAAGCGGTGTCTTTCTCAACTCTCAACTCTCACTTCTCACTTCTCACTTTCCCCGCGTTGCGGAATGCAGCTCCGGGGGTAAACACTGCCAGGACGGCACGTTATCGGCGCTTCTTGCGCTTGTCAAACCGCTTGGCCGCATCCTCGATCAGCGAGAGGACCAACTCGCGCGTCGGCACGTTCACCGCCGCAATCTGCACCCGGGCCACGTCGCCGATCGCGATGCGCCGCCCGCTGTGCTGGCCACGCACGCAGCCGCCGGCCGTGTCGATATCCCACCAGTCGTCCGGCAGATCGCGAAACCGGATCAGCCCATCGACCAAGTAGCGGCGTAACTGAACGAACAGACCGACCCCGGACACACCCGTGACGACGCCTTCCTCAACGTCGCCCAAACGCGACTCCAGCAGGCGAAGGATCTTGATCAGCCGCAGCTCCCGCTCCGCCGCCTCCGCCCGCTGCTCGCTGTACGTGCAGTGCTTGCCAATCTCAGCCAGGCTGTCCTTGCCGGGCGCCTGCTTGCGGCCACGGCCGCCGCTCAAACGCCCGCTCAGGTGCAGCTCCAGAAGACGATGGATCACCAGGTCGGGATACCGCCGGATCGGCGAGGTGAAGTGCGTGTAATGCTCGCTGGCCAGTGCAAAGTGTCCGATCATGCGCGTCGTGTACTCCGCCCGCGACATCGAACGCAACACCGCCAGGTTGACGGCAAACGACTCCGGCCGCCCCTTCACCTCCGCCAGCAGCGCCAGCAGGTCCGCACGTTTCATCGGCGGCCGCACCGACCGCTTCAGCACCCGCAGGAACGTTGCCAGCTTCTTCTGGGCGTCGGTAGGGGGGTCGGCATGGGTCCGCCGCAGATGGGGAACGCCCGCCCGGGCAAACAGCTCCGCAACCACCTCGTTCGCTTCCACCATGAACATTTCGATGATCGTGTGCGGAAACCCCGACTCCGCCGGCTCCACCTCCCGCACGTTTCCGTCATCGTCCAGGACGAGTTCCACCTCCGGGAGGTCCAGCACGATCATGCCCGCCGCGTGCCGACGCTTCTGAATCCGCCGGGCCAGCCGATCCATCCGTTTGAGCAGGGCGACCGCCTCGGGTGCATAACCGTCCGTCTTTCCGGCCAGAATGGCATCCGCCTCCCGGTAGGTCAGCCGCCGGGCGGATTGGATGACCGTGTTCGCAAAACGCGTGCGCTGCCGATTTCCCTGGCCGTCGTAGGTGATGAACGCACTCTTGGCCAGCCGGGGCTCGCCTTCCTGCAGGCTGCATAGCCCGTTGCTGAGGACTTCCGGCAGCATGGGGATCACGTGCCGCGGCAGGTAGATGCTGTTGCCGCGCAAGGCCGCTTCCCTGTCCAACGGGCCGCCCACCGGCACCATCCGCGACACGTCGGCGATGTGCACGCCCAGCTCGAAGCCGCCTCGGCCGGTGGGGCGTACCGAAATGGCGTCGTCGTAGTCCTTCGCGTCGTCCGGGTCGATGGTGATGACCACTTCGTTACGCAGGTCCTCACGCCGGCGAAGTTCCTCCTCCAGATCGTATCGTGCTACCGTTTCCCGCGCTTCGTCAAGGACCGCGTCGCTGAACGCTTCCGGGAAGCCGTGCTGCCGGATGATGCTCAGCGTGTCGATACCCGGGTCGCCGTGCCGGCCGAGCACCTCGACGATCACCCCGCGCGCCGGCTGCTCCGCCGCCGGGTACTCCGTCAGTTCGACTACCACCTGATCGCCTTCCCCGGCCCGGCTCGACCGGGCGTCCGGGATCACGATCGGTTGCAGGAGAACGTGACCCTCCGGCCGGACCAGCCAGCCGCGCCCCTCCTTGAACAGCACACCCACGAATCGCCGGTCGCCCCGCTCCAGAATCTCGATCACCTCGCCCTCGACCCGCGCTTGCCCTTCGGCCTGACGGCGGCGGGTGATCCGCGCCACCACCTTGTCGCCGGTCATCGCGTGCAGCGTCGCTTTCGGCGGAATGAACAGGTCCCCGTGCTCCGTTTGGGCGTCCGGCACCACAAAGCCGAAACCCCGGGCGTGACCGCGAAAACTGCCCACAATCCGGTCTTTGGCGTCCGGCAGCATAATGCAGTCGCCGCCGCCCTGGACGATCCGGCCGGCTTTCATCAGCTCCTTGACTGCCGCCCGGAATGCCGGGTACTCCGGCTTGCCAACACCCATGGCGTCGGCCAAACGGCGCGGCTGCTGCGGTCGATAGCCGCCGGAGGTGACGTGTTGCAGGATCTTTTCCGGAATGCCCTGCGGGGTCGCGGGACCTCGCTGCTGAATCCCGGGAAGGTCCTGCGGTTTCGGGGGCATGTTCGGCCGATTAACGCGAGCGTTCCTTCGTTTCGCGGAAGTGTTTCGCCTGGGGGTACGTGGCACGGTAGGGCATCCTCCGAAAGGGGGGGGATCGTCGCACGCGTCCCCTGGGGGGACCGCAAACCGTGACCATACTCCGCCCCGCAGCCCCCCGCAACCCCGCCGCCGCGGCCCGCCCGATGCCCGAAAAGAGTGAGCCCACAGATCACCCAGATTGACGCAGATGAATGCGCCACGGCGTCGAAGATTATTCCATGCTGATAGATCCGCAGATTGCGCAGATTACGCAGATGAAGACGGGGCAATTTCGATCTTCCAATCCGATCTGCGTCATCTGCGCAATCTGCGGATCTTATCCTGGTTTGGAGTGCCACCTCGTTGTCGAGTAATGCAATCTCTTCGTGTTCTTCGTGCTCTTCGTGGTGCACATGAATTGAACCACGAAGATAGTGCCCACAGATCACTCCGATTGACGCAGATGAATGCAACACGGCTTCTCTTCCATCTGCGTTCATCTGTGTGATCTGTGGGCAAAAACCCCTTGCCTTTCATTACTTAATATGTTATAATGTAATAACGTTGTTATGTAATACGGTATTTACAACTCGGAGGCCCCCATGCCCGCGACCCAGCGAAGGAAAACCACCCAACGCAAACCCGCCCGCCCCAGACCCGCCCCCAAGGCCGGACTCGCCGTTGAACTGACCATCCGAACGGATGCCGGTTTTGCCGGCCCGGCCGATCGACGCCAAATCGCGCTCGCCGGCCTCGTCGCCAAACCCCCGAACCGGCGCGAACACCCGTTCCCCGGCCTCCAACACCAGTTGGCCGTCGCCCGGCAAATCACCCGCGGAACGCGCCCGCAACGGCTCGCCCGACTCCTCGCCGCCTTGGCCCATCCCCAACGCCTGGCCATCCTCACCAAGCTCCTGGCCGGCGAGGCGACGCACAAACTCCTTGCCAAAACCACGGGACTCAAAGCCGGGCCGTTGTATCATCATCTTCGCGAGTTGCGCACCGCAGGCCTCCTCGGGCCTAAGGTCCGCGATCTGTACGTCCTCACCCCGGCAGGGCGGCGAACGATCCTGGTCGCATTGGCCTTGGAGCGCGCCTGTCAGCGATGAACCCGCCGTGTGAGCGGCGAGCCGACCCCACAAAACCGGTTTTCAACCGCCCTACCATAACGTCCGATAAGGTGTATTATGTTGCGCTCGCGGTCGGATCCCGACTTGGGGCCGCCAATCCCGGGTGCCGACACCACAATCAGCCCACCGACTCCACGACGACCGCCGCCAAGTGCCCGCCAAAACCCAGCGACAGTTTGACCACGGCCCCGGGGCCGACGTCGAACGCCTCACCCGGCAAGCACAGATCCTCGAACTCTGGATCGGCCTCCAGCAGCGTAACGTTGCCCGGGCTGCGGCGCGTCCGGCAAACCTGGACCGCCACGGCCAATTCAACCGCGCCGGCCGCGCCCAGCAGATGGCCGATGGCGCCCTTGATCGAAACCACGGGCACCCGCGGGGCGGTTGCGTTCAGAAAACGCCGGATGACCCGGCCCTCAATGAGGTCGTTTGGCCGGGTGCCGGTGCCGTGCGCGTGCACGCACGCGATATCCGCCGGGTGAACTCCGGCCCGGCCACACGCCGACGCGAGCACCTGCCGCAAGGATTCGCCGGCCGAATCCATGGCGGTGAGCCCGGCCGGATCCGTGCCGGTTGCCCAGCCGGTCAGCGCGGCCAGCGGGCGAGCGTTTCGTTGGCGGGCGTGGGCTTGAGATTCTAGGATCAGCACGGCGGCGCCCTCGCCGACGGCGAATCCCGTCCGCGTGCGGTCAAATGGCCTGCAACCGTAGGCGGCGCCTAACGATGCGTGCTCCGCGGCCAGGACGCCCATCCGCTCGAAGCACGCAAACCACAGGGGGTGCAGACAGGCGTCGCTGCTGCCGCAAATGACCAGATCCGCCTGGCCGTCGGCGATCCAGTCGGCCGCCCGGATGACCGCCAGCGTGCCCGTGGAACACGCCGCGACGGTGGCGTGGACACCGCCGGTGATGCCGCAAAGCCGCGCCACTTGATTCGCGGGACCATCGGGCAGGACGTTGGCCAAGGGTACAGGAACGGAGCGGTCACCGGCGGCGAAGGTGTCGGCCCAGGCGGCAAAGGACAGCACTCCGCCTTTGCTGGTCCCGAAGGAAACGCGAGCCCGCCCCCCTATCGGCAACGGCAATCCGGCATCCCGCAGGGCCTCTTCGGCAGCAGCCAGCGCAAACTGGCAGACCCGATCCGTGGGGCCGGAACGCTGAGCGGATGGCTGGAAACTCCGGACGGGTGCTGCCGGCCAGGGGCGGTGCGGCGGGAATCGGTCCGCGGCCGGGTCTAACCGCCCTACCGCCCGGCAGCCGGCCAACAGGGCGGACCAGGTCGCTTCGGCGCCACAGCCGGCGGGCGAGATGATGCCGACTCCCGTGACGAGTACGCGGTCGGGCATGGCCTACGCCTGTTGCAGGATGGGCAGTCTCACGGCCGGGCGGTTACCCGCTCGCGGAGCGGGTTCATCGGCCGGCGGCTGGTATTCGACGAGTTCCAGGCCCAGATCGCGAACCATTTGCCGATCCGCGTCCCCGGCCCGGCCGCAGGTGGTCAGGTAGTTGCCGATGAGGAAGCTGTCGGCGCCGGCCTGGAAGATCCAGCTTTGCAGGTCGCGCAGGTGCGTCTCGCGCCCGCCGGCGATCTTGATCTCCTTGTCGGGCAGCAGGAAGCGATAAATGGCAATGATCTTGAGGCATTCCATGGCCTCGAGCGGTTCGCTACCGGCCAGGGGCGTGCCGTCGATGGGGATGAGGAAGTTCAGCGGGACGACGTCGGGGTCGACTTCGCGGAGTTCGAAGGCCAGGTCCAGGCGGTCCGCCCAGTCCTCGCCCATGCCGAACAGGGCCCCGCTGCACAGGCTCATGCCGGCGGCCTTGACATGCCGCAACGTGGCCAGCCGGTCGTCGTAGTCGTGCGTGGTGATGATCCGCGGGAAGTGCCGCCGCGAGGTCTGCAGGTTGTGGTTGTACCGTTGCAGCCCGAGTTCGACGAGACGTTGGGCCTGCCCTTCGCTGAGGACACCGAGCGAAGCGCACGCCCGGACGGACGTGGTCCGGCGGATCTGAGCGGCGACCTCCCCCCACTGCTCGACCTCGCGGTCGGTCGGCCCAAGCCCGCTGTTGACGATGCCGAAGGAGTCCGCACCGTTTTCCGCAGCCTCGCGCGCCGCCTCCAGGACCTGCTCCGGGCTCAGCACGGTCAGCCCCTGTACGTGCGTGTCGTAGTGGGCCGACTGGCTGCAGAACGCGCAGTTCTCACTGCACCGCCCTACCTTGCTGGCCACGATGCTGCAGCAGCGGACGCGGCGGCCGAGAAAATGCTCCCGGATGCGGGTCGCGCCGCGGAAGAGGTCGTGCAGGTGGGCGCGGTCGGCATGGGTGACGAGCCACTGGGCCTGGTCTCTGGCGAGCGGGGTCCCACCGACGACCTGGTCGGCGAGGGTCATTATCGTTTCTGCGATCATGGTCTTGTGATCCTGCTTGTGTCATGGGCCGGGCGCGTCCTGCCGGCCCCCCTACCGCCGCCCACGCGAACGGCATGAGGATCGACGGGTCGCGGAATGCCACGACAAGGAACCTTCGAGTACGAACAAGACGGCGATGCGCCGTTGGGACTACGGTCGGCGCCCTCTGGTAGAGCGCTCGGTCGCCCGGGTCGTCAGCCGCTCCACGTCCAACTGGCGGATGAGCACGATCTGCCCGAGCTTGACGTCGTAGGCGTAGACGTTCATCTGCTTGGTGTCGGTATCGAAGATCACCAGGAGCTCGGTGGAGTTGTCCAGTTGGGCGGTGGCCAGTTGAAAACGGCCGACGGTGCCGGTCTGGCCGAAGGCCAGGGCCTGTTGCGGCAGGACGGCCTGCACGATGAGAAAGGCCGCCAGCAGCACCACCGCCGTGACGCTCAGCACGCCGATGGCGAAGTCCCTGGTCGTGACCGTGTGTTGCTCGCTCATCGTCGTCGGCCCTCCGGTCTCTGGAACTCGCCGCTCAGGTCGCGCCAGCCGACGTAGGCGATGTCCACCGTCTGCCCGCCCATCCGCGGGAACGGGGAGCGGAAGGCGTGCAGCACCATGTTCCGGCTGTCGAAGAGGTAGATCACGTCGTTGCCCGCGTCGGCCTGGGCCGCGATCACGATCGTATCGCCCAGCCCCCCCGCCGGGGCGGGAGCCGCCGCCGCGTCTTCGCCGGGTTCCTGGGCGATGGCCATCGGTGGGGTGTGGGCGACCAGGAACACGGCGGTCAGCAGAACCGCGTTCAGCAGCACCAAGGCCCCGATCAACATACGTTTCGAGATCATGCGCAAACCTCCGGGCACCCGGCCCAGGGGGGCTACCTCATGTTCGCCCGCTTGGCGGGCTTGAAGGCCACGACCAGGCAGCCGACGAGGAACACGCCGGCGTAGAGCCATTCCCACGTCGTGGAGCGCTCGTTCATCGTACCGGCCGCCGGCTCCTCGTACACCTGCGCCAGCGCGGAGCCGCTGAGAGCCAGCACGACGATCGCCCTTCCGATCCAATGTCGCATCGTCTTCGTCTTCTCCATCCGCTCAGGAGGCCTGCACCAAGGCCGCTCACCTCGACCGCGCCAAGCCGCTGTCGTTCCCCGACCCGGGCCGCTCATGTCGCGGCCGTCCATGCCGCACGTCCTGGCAGCCATTATAGTCCTCGCCCCCCGGCCGTAAAGCCGCCGTGCAGCCCCCCCACCGCTCTGGGGCCGTGACAACTTGGATGGGTGGCCCATCCATCGCCACGCGATGCGTGGGCTCACGATGATACCCACGCGGGCGAGACTCCCCAGGGAGAATGGCTGCCCGCGGAACAGGGCGATACTCCCCCGCCGATCATCGCGAGCCCACTCCCGCCGCGGCGGGGATGGGCCAGCCGTCGGCCGCCACGGCTCGACGGCCGCTACCGAGGATGGGCCACCAGGCCGTCCAGCCGGTCACCGACTCGCGGCATGGCGATCGCCCCCCCCCCGCCCCCCGGCACGGCAGGACGGGGGCCGGTCGTTCGACAGACACCGGAATCCGAGAATGTCCGAGAATCACCCTTGACCAGCACCCCTCGTTCGGGGTACGTTGGAGATAGCTGGAGGGGTTGCCAGTGCCGAGGCGATTCTTGACCGCACGTGAGGTCAATGGACCATGAGCCGGCAGGTGCAGAAGCGCGTGTTCGCCTGGGACGAAACCCTCAACGGCGGCGCCGGCGACTGGAAAGCCACCCCGGACGTCGACCAACGCTTCGTCTACGACGAGTGGAACGTCGTCCTGGTCCTCGACGGCACCGACGACAACGCCATCACCCACAAATACACCTGGGGCCTGGATCTGTCCGGGTTGGCGGGCCAAGGAGCCGCGGGCTTCAGCCCGCGCGGTTCCTCGGACGGCGCGACCGCCGGCATCCACGGTGCCGGCGGCATCGGCGGCCTCCTCGCCGTTGAAGCCCCGCAGTCCGAAGGCGACCCCCTGCGCCACTGGTACTTCTACGACGGCAACGGCAACGTCGGCCAACTGGTAAGCTATGACGCTACCGGGCCGACGGTCGGTACTACTCCCGCTGCCAAGTATGAATACGACCCGTACGGACAACTGATCGCCCAGACAGACACCGTAGGCAACCCCTTCCGCTTCTCCACCAAGTGGTTCGACACCACCACCGGCCTCGGCTACTGGGGATACCGCCACTACTCGCCGCGGCTGGGCAGGTGGATGAGCAGGGATCCGATTCAGGAGGCCGGTGGGAAGAACGTGTGTAGTTTTGTTAAGAACCGCGCCGTGAACACCTACGACCCGCACGGTTTACGAGTGGGGTTCCCATGTGGCCATCCATCTTTACCGCCATGCCCGCCTCCACCCCCCACGCTCCCCGATGCAGGCCAGTGTTGCCGGGATGCCAAGGCGCGAGGAGATCACATCTCTGGAGGACGTCCCAGCGCTGGAGGGGTCATTTGCTGCGACGGCAAGAAAGTTGCTTGCGCCTGGGTAAACCATACCGGTGATGCCAACAGAGATGTCGGTGTGGATATTGTGATTGATTGCATCACAGAACATGAAGAGGATCATTTCGATGACGTAAGGTGTTGGCCTGGGTGCAGTTACCGGCCCCAATGGAGGTGGTTCAAGGATCCGAACAAGGAGGAGTGCAAGGCCTACAACGTCGAGCTTGCTTGCTTGAAGCGCCGAAGAAAGGATTGCAGCAACGCTCCCAATAGTACTGTGTGTGAGCAGGAGGTCGATCGTTGGATCAAGGACAGGGAAAAGACCCAAATCCCGCGTATTCCCGGTTGTAAGGTTACGAAATGAATGCCCCAGGTGGCCTCACACAGAAGTGCCGATTGCTCAAAGGACAGCCCATGACCCAAGCGGACACTCCGATACACGCCCGCGTTAGAATCTTGCTCCTTTTGTGGCCCGCGATCTGTGCCATCGCGCTTGCTTGCGAAGCGACGCGAGATACTGGCGTATGCATGCCAGTTATTGACGGTGAGCCAAACATTCCGGTGGTCGCGGTATACGTGAGACACATGGGGACCCTCGTTGGTCCCGACAGTCGCCCAGTGCCGCGCGATGCGCTGAACATCATCATGGTCGCATGGAGAAGCGGTCGCATCATATGGTCTGAAGATGATTTGCGTGGCGGCCCCCCCTATTTCAATGGCGACCTGGATCCTTATCGATTAGAGAACATTCTAAAGGAGTTGCGCAACAAGGGCGTATTCGACAGGCCTGAACTCAACCACCCCAACTTTGGCCCCGACTCCGATTTCACAGTCCTCGCGATTGCCGATCGGGGCCGACGCCTAGAGATGGGATCTTGGCATGAGTTGGTCGAGGGGAGCTCCAATCATGTCGCAACGTCATACGGTCTGGAATCATTGCGCGGCCGTGATCGAGCGGAGGTTCTGAAGTCACAGCCGGCGAAGTATCGGCGCTATCGCCAGGTTTGGCAGGATGTTCGGGCGGCGCTCACTGGCTTAGTCCCGGATGAAGGGGAGCCTATCTCGGACCTGCAGTTCCGGCTTGTTCAGTTGGATCCGGCAGGAAATGAAAGGTAAAAGGGGACATTACTGATTATAAACCAGCCGGGCTGGTGTGTCGGGGGGCTCGGCTCTGCGTTCCTCGGCGACCTCTGCGGTAGAACGAAGAGGTTTGAACCGCAGAGG
>CAZEEJ010000072.1:21550-24805 GCA_964511155.1 uncultured Planctomycetales bacterium
AGGGCCGCAGAGGATGGACAGGAAGATCCGCAGATTTCGCAGATGACGCAGATTGGAAGGCGGTGGGATCTTAACCCCCCAGTTGCATTCTGCAACCGGAAGGAATGGAGAATGACGAATGGAGAATTGAGAAAAAGCCACCTTGCATGCCTGCCACCGCACCTCACCGCCAGTGAGGTTCGCCGGCATCCACGGGGGACATAGTTTCTCACTTCTGACTTCTGCCTTCTGCCTTCTCACCTGGTCCGCCGTTGCATCGGGCTGGGCCACGAGTGTAAAAGGGGACATCACTGATTACAAACCAGCCGGGCTGGTGTGTCGGGGTTGTCGCCTCTGCGTTCCTCGGCGACCTCTGCGGTAGAACGAAGAGGTTTGAACCGCAGAGGATGCGGAGGGAAGATCCGCAGATTTCGCAGATGACGCAGATTGAAGGTGGTGGGATCTTGATCAGCCCGGCCCATCTGCGAAATCGGCGTCATCTGCGGATCCATCGGCTTTCTCCGCTTTCACGATGGCGATTTCAGGCACCTGTCGCGGGTCGGGAGGCAGATCGGGGGGTTGTCGGAGTTACGAGATACACGCCGGTCGCCACGGGGGGCGACCGCTACGGTAGAACGAGGAGGTTTGAACCGCAGAGGGCGGAGAGGGCCGCAGAGGATGGACAGGAAGATCCGCAGATTTCGCAGATGACGCAGATTGGAAGGCGGTGGGATCTTAACCCCCCAGTTGCATTCTGCAACCGGAAGGAATGGAGAATGACGAATGGAGAATTGAGAAAAAGCCACCTTGCATGCCTGCCACCGCACCTCACCGCCAGTGAGGTTCGCCGGCATCCACGGGGGACATAGTTTCTCACTTCTGACTTCTGACTTCTACGTTCTCCCCTGGTCCGCCGTTGCATCGGGCTGGGCCAAGAGCTACGCTGCTGGCAACCCGTCCGGTGCCCCGTCGGCAAGCCGGTCCTGGGCCATTGACGCGGGCTCGCATTCGATGAATCCCGGCCCAGGAACCGCGGGAGGGGAGCCGTATTCATGGCTGATCGGAAACCCGAGCTGGCCGGCGAGCCGAGGACCTGGTACCAGGGGTTGAGCCGCTACCAATGGTGGGTGTTGATCATCGCCACCATGGGCTGGATGTTCAACACCATGGACCAGCAGTTCTTCAACATGGGCCGCGGCGCGGCCATGCTCGAGGTGCTGAACTACGATCCCATCAGCCTGGGGCTCCGGAAACTCGGCACCCCCACTCAGCGACGCTACACCGCCGCGGACCTGGATCGGCTCGTGGCGGAAAAACGACTCACCGTTGGGCAGAAGGCCGAATTGCTGGCCGGCGATGGCCGGTCCCGGACCGAGGTGACGCGTAAGGAAGTGGCCGCCATCCTCGGCCACGAACTGCTCATCCCCACCTACGTCGAGCTGGGCGAACACCGCCTGGCACAGGCCGATCCGGACACCCGCGCTTACACGCGTGGGCAACTGCAACGCCTGGTCGAGGCGAACGTGTTCTCGATCGAGGCCATGGAAAGGTACCTCGGCGGACACCCGGACGGCGTCGTCCCGCGCGACGTGCTGGCTGCCGGGCTGGGCCGCGAGATCGCATTGGCCAAAGCCCATCAGGCCGGCGACGACGCGACCATGATCTTCGTCATCGGTTGGGCGATCGGCGGCTTGTTCTTCGGCTGGATCGGCGATTCCATCGGGCGGGTCAAAACGATGGCCATCACCATTCTGGTGTACGCCCTGTTTACGGGGCTCAACGGCCTGGCCCAGACGGAGTGGCAGTTCAATGTCCTGCGGTTCCTCACCGCCCTGGGCGTGGGTGGCGAGTTTGCCGCCGGCGCCGCTCTGGTCGCCGAGTCCATGCCCGACCGGTCACGGCCCGCCGCCCTGGGCACGCTGCAGGCCGTCTCCGCCGTGGGCAACATGATGGCCGCCGTGTTGGCCGCGTTGATCCTGCCGGCCCTCGGCTGGCGATGGCTGTTCGCCGCGGGGGGCTTGCCCGTGCTCGTGGTCGTGCTCGTCATGCTCAAGCTTCGGGAGCCCGAGAAGTGGCGTCAGGCCCGGGCCCGGTGGCTGGCCGAGCGGGCCCAGGGCATCAGAACCAGACACGCCTCCTACGTGGGCCTGCTGGGCGACCGCAAGTGGCGCATGCGGGCGATCCTCGGCCTGCTGCTGGGCGTGGTCGGCGTCGGCGGACTCTGGGGCGTCGCCTTCTTCACCCCGGAGCTCAACAGCCTCATCGCCAAGCACTACTCACCTGAAAAACGCGACGAGTTCGTCGTTTACGCCTTCTTTCTGCAGCAGTTTGGGGGATTCCTCGGCATCTCCGCTTACACGGTGCTCTCCCTCCGCATGGGCCGCCGACCCGCCTTCGCCGTCTTCTTTCTTCTCGCCTTCGTCGTCGTGTCCTACACCTTTCTCTTCGCGGACACCATCGTCGAAGCCTATGTCCTCGCCCCGCTGGTCGGGTTCGTCACCCTGGGGCCGTTCGGCGGGTACGCCATCTACTTCCCCGAGTTGTTCCCCACGCGACTCCGCACCACCGGCGTGGGCTTCTGCTACAACGTGGGCCGTTTCCTCGCCGCTCTGGTGCCCAAGTTCAAGTCCGGCCTCAAGGGGCTCTTTCTCAGCGGCGCCATCACCATCCCCCTGCTCCCGTCCGCGCTCAACGATGCCGAACGGGCCATTCGCTATGGGTCGTTTATCATGATCTTCATCTACCTGGTCGGCCTGGTCGTCCTGCTCTTTGCGCCCGAGACCAAGGACCGACCGCTGCCCGAGGACTGAGCGGCGGGGGGAGGATGATGAGTGATGAGTACTGAGTGCTGAGTGCTGAGTGCTGAGTGATGAGTACTGAGTGATGAGTACTGACTGAGGAGCGAGCCGGGGACGCAAGTCCCCGGGTGGGATCGGGGGTCGGGCGGGCGCCTGCCGCTTGCGGCTTCGCACGAGGGCGTGCAGGTCAGGGATCGGTAAGTGCAGATGGCGGATTCCAGCGTGGAGTCAGCCCCTTGCCCCTTATTTGTCCGTCGTCGCCGGCTGGCTGTTGCCCTTGGCGGGAGCGGCCGCGGGAACGAGAAACGTCTTGGCGCACTTGCCGCAGCGCACACGCCTGCCACGGGCCGCTTCGGGCACCTGCAGGATGGTGCGGCACTTGAGGTTCGGGCAAATCATCGTCACAGCCATGGCGGAGAACCTCTCTGCAAGGGGAACCAAATCCGTAGCCCCCGGCTTCCATGAGATCGGGTTACGC
>CAZEEJ010000073.1:0-24654 GCA_964511155.1 uncultured Planctomycetales bacterium
CCGCCCAAGCTGTCATGGTCCCTTTCTCGCCGTTCACTCCGCTATCTCGCGGCCCGCGGCCCAGAGGGAGCCGCGAATGAGCAGCTTTTGGAACATCTCCTGCTCGCAGGCTTTGGGGTCGTGGCCCAGAGCACTGTAGAACACGCGACCTTTGCCCCAGTCCTTCGTCCACAGCACGGGCATCAGGCGGCCCTTGTACAGCGCGTTGGCCAGCACGTTGACCTGGGGGTTGTAATCCAGCACGTACTGCTCGTCGGTGATCATGAACTCCTCGATGCCGCAGGTGATCGGGCTGTCGTTTTCGGTGACGCTCACCTGGTAGGTGCGGTAGCGGGGGTGGGTGATGAAGTACCCGCCGACGAATGCCCGGTAGTCCGGGTCGCCGCGGAACGAGTCCGCGCCGCTGTGGAAGGTGACGTAACCCTTGCCGCTCGCGATGTGGTTCATCAGACCGCGTTTCTGGGCCTCGGTGATCTCGCCCAGCGTCCAGTAGAAGACCACGAGTTGGTAAGGAGCGATCCGTTCGGCCAACAGGGCATCGAGATCCTCGTGCACCCGCGTGATCTCGAACAGGCCGGTCTTCTCCATCGCCGCCTGCACAACGTCGCCGATCTTCTTGCCGTCGTGGACCGGCCCGCCGGTCAGCAGCAACGTCTTGACCCGTTCGCCGGTCGCGGCCGGGGCATCCTCCGCGGCCCGGGCCGTCGGCGTCACCGCCGGGATCAGCCAAGCCGCCAAGGCAACCGTTCCCATCACCGCCCATGTTGCTGCCTGCCAGTGTTTACGCATTGCCGGAGCTCCTTCCTGTCTTGAAGCCGAAACGCACTCGGTACCCGGCCGCAGTATACCGTTTTGCCGCCCGGGAGGCCCATCCTTGCGCAGCAAGGGTGGGCTCGCGATGATCGAACGCGTGCAAGCGAGGAGTCGGGGGTCGGGGATCGGGAGTCGGCTGAGTGATGAGTACTGAGTGCTGAGTGATGTGGGGGTTGGGGGTAAGAACGAGCCGGGGACGCAAGTCCCCGGGTGCGAACGGGGGTCAGGGGTCCGATACGAGCCCTAAGCGCCAGCGCGGGGCGGGCGCATAACAATGACGCTCATCCCGTCAGCGCTTGTTCGTCAGAACCGGGCGCGTGGTTCTATCCTGTCGCTGGCGCTCCCCGCACCCGGCGCTTGCGCTGGGGGCTCGTTGGGCGCTCCTCGTGCCCGATCCACCGCTTCGATCACGGGCAGTTTTCGGTCAAAGCCGTGTTCAACACGTTGCGGATCGCCACCAGATCCAGGACGTTGACCGCACCGTCGGCGGTAACGTCGCGGGTGAACGTGCTCTGCGTGGGTACCTGGTTCAGGACATTTCGCACCTGGACCAGGTCGAGGACGTTCACCGTTCGGTCGCCGGTCGCATCGCCGGCCAGCACGCCCAGACAGAGGCTTTGTTCGCATACCTGCCCGCCGAGTCCGGCGATGCCCGGGAAGGCCACCGTCAATGGTTGGGTATTCACGGCCCCGCTCATCTGGATGGTCAACCTCGAGTCGTCGATCTCAAGACCGGACACCGTACCGCTGCTCAGCGCGACATCGCTGTGGTCCAAACCGCCAAGCCCCTGGATGGGCTGATCAAAGGTCACCATCAGCGTGGTAGGCCCGTCGCGGCGGCCTTCAACGGCATTGGCCGCCAGAACGTTCACCGCGAACTCGCCGGCCGTGCCGTGGGCCTTGCGCGAGACGGCGGCCTCGATAAGGGGAGGCACCGCGCCGATCTGCACCAGATTGGCCGGGTGAGTCACGGTGCCGTGGTTGACCAGCGTGCGGTAGTACACCTTGCAGGTGGGGTTGCTGAAGGTCGCCCCGGCGTCAATCTCAAGGATATCCACATACAAGGCCTCGCAGGCCGCCTGCCCTTGACCGTCGTTGTCCCGAGCGTCCACGATCTCAACCGTTGTCGCGCTCGGGCCGATGCGCACCTGGCCGATGGGGAAGTGGCCCGGCCGCGTGCGGTCCAGGCCGATCTCGACCGGCCCTACGTCCTTGCTCATGACCTCGAAGGTTTGTGTGGCCAGGCCGATCAGTTGCAGCTCCGCCTCAGCCATATCGAAACGCGCATGATCATCCTGGGCGCTGTCCCAGCGGCCGGTCAGCGACACCTTCCACGCCCCGGCCGGCATGATGAGCGAAGACGAGGCCCCTGCCGCGTAGTCGCCCTGGATGGCAATCTGGTAGCCCGTGACCGGAGGGCTTCCCAGGGCCTCCAGTGCCTCGGCCACTTCGGCATTGTCCAGAGCCGCGGCAGCCATCGCCACCGTGGACGTCGTCTGCAAATCGCCGATGATCGTCCCGAGGTTGGTCAACGAGCCGATCAGCGTCGTCGTCCCGATCTGGATCCGGATCACCGCGTCCGGGTTATTCAACAGATCGCCGACCAGCAGCGTGTCCGCGGTCATGGTCATGAGGCCGTCGTTGGTGGTGTCGGTGTAGAACTCGCCATAACCGATCATCGTGCCGGAGGGCGGGACGTAGAAGCTGTTGGCCACCATCCGGACGGCGGAGAGGTGCATCGTGTTGGAGGTGTCGATCTGCTGCCCATTGATGACTGCGCCGATTGCGGTGAGCAGGCCGTCGTTGGCGAAAAACGGCTGTGTCACCAGCGTCCCACCGGTCAGCACGGTGAAATTGCCGTTGTTCCAAGTGTCGCCGCCGAGGTTCAGTGTGGCGTTGCTCTCGATCCGCGTATCGCCCCAGAGGCGGTTGTGGTCGGTGGCCCAGACCGTCAGATTGGATCCCGTTCGGGCCAGAAGCGAGCCGCCACTGTTGAGTTCGAATACGCCGGCATCCACGTCAGAACCCGTGTTGACCGCTGTACGGAGTGTGCCGTTGACCTGGAGCAGATAGCCCTGGCCGGGTGCCAGCCGGGCATTGTCGGCAAGCTGAATAAGCCCGCCGGCCGACTGCACGACATCCGCCGTGCCGTGCAGGTAGACCGCTTTGCCGGCGAAGTCGATGCTCGGGCTGTTCTCGAAGGCCTCGGCGGTGGCGATGATCTCGTTGCCGGAGGCGGCCTCCGCCATCGCCGGCCCAATCGTCGGGTATAACTTCGCCAGGTTCACGTTGTAGGCAAAGTTACCGCTACACTCATCCGGCACGTCGTTGCCGTCCAGGTCGCTGCTCGTGCCCGCGGCAATGTCCGCGTAATCAGGCACCGTGTTGCCGTTGCAGTCGGCGATTTCGTACGCCCCCATGTCCACGATCACACTACCGTTGCCATCCCCGTCGAGAATGCGCTCGTTGCCCTCGATGTCCGTCGTGAGCTCAGCGGGAACCTCGGCGTTGCTCCCCGCGTCGATGCACGGCGAGCCCGCGGCCAACCGGTAATCACCGCTGTCCGGATCGGCAAACAACGGATCCGCGTTGATGTTTCCTTCGCCTGCATACCCGCCCTGAACGTCGCTGTAGGTGACCGTGCACTGGGAGTCAGGCGGCACCAGGATTGAACTTGGCTCGCTGTCATTATTGATATTGTTGTGCACGATGCAGTTGGCGACAGCCGCGACCGCCCCGCCGTAAACATTGATACCGGCACCCCAGTAAACACGGTTGTCGGCGATCGTGGTGTTGGTAATCTCCGCTTGGCCGCCGAATATCTGGAACGTGCCCATCCAGCCACGGTCCACGTTATTCACCGCAACGCAGCCGGCAACGGTGAGATGGTTGCCACCGGTTTTCGATATGGCCGCCCCTTCAATAGCGTAGTTGCCCTCGAAGTGGCAGTTCCGAACGATTTGGCTGCCGGTCGAGTCCGCCCGGATGGCCCCACCTGTTCCAGCGCTGTTTCCGGTGAAAACCGACTGTTCGACAAGCAGGTCGCTGTTCGTGGATATCGCGCCGCCAGTGTTTGCCACGTTGCTGTCGAAATCGGACCTCGCAACCGAAAGCTGTGCATTGTGGTTATTGATGGCGCCTCCGATGTAGGCCGCATTCTGGGTAAACGTGGAATCCTCGATGGTCACGCTTGCTTCCCACCAGATGCCGACTGCCCCACCAGAAGAGTGGGCCGAATTGCGGGCAAATGTGGTTCGCCGAACCGTCACGCTGCCAGCTCCGTCGGCACAAAGGGCCCCACCCTGGTCAGCAGAGATGTTATCCGCAAAATGGGAATCCTCGATCAAGAGGCTTGTTCCGCTATCCCAAATCATCACCGCACCGGACGTCCAATCGCAAGAATTCGCAGTGAACCAGCAGGCTCGCAGCGTGGTACTGCTTTGTGCACACCCGCCCAAAGCCCCGCTGCGATCCGTGGCTGAATTCCGGTCGAAGGTACAGTTTTCAAATGTTGGCGCCGAATGGTCGTGAACCAGAACCGCGCCGCCATAGCGACCGCTGTTCTCCACGAACGTGCAGTTCTTCACGACGGAAGCGTTGTAGTAGCGGAATAGCAGTGCTCCGCCGTCGCTGGCGATGTTTGAAGTGAACGTGCAGTCGGTGATTGTGGCGACCAGACCAGGATCATTGAGGTGAATGGCCCCTCCTCGGCCGCTGGTGCCGTTGCCGTTGCCAGTGAAGGTACACCGTTGGATGACCGGCCGCCCAGTACCCCACGCCTGGATCGCGCCGCCCTCATCGAGTTGGGCGACGTTGTTGCTGAACAGGCAGTCGGTAATCAGCGGACTGGCGTTGTCGATCCTGATCCCCGCGCCATTGTCCCGTGTGTTATTGGCTAAGATGCAATTCTTCACCGTCGGCTGGCACCAGCCGATGACGATCCCCCCGCCGGTGATGGTGAACCCGTCCAGCACGGAGAGTCGGGATTCGCCACTGTTCATCCACACGGCCCGGTCCAGGTTCTGGCCGTCGATGGTGGTAACCGCGGCGCCGTCCGAGCTGCGCACAGTAATCGCCCGGCCGCCAAAGATGATCGTCTCCTGATACGTGCCGGGGGCAACCACGACCTGATCGCCCCAGTTCGAGGCGTTGATGGCCGCCTGGATGGTCGAGTACTGACTGGGAACGTAGCGGGTCGCCCCCCACACCGCTCCCGGGCAGAGCCCCAGTATCCCCACGACTGCAAGAAGCCCACAAATCCATATTCGCTGCCTCATCTCACACCTCGCTCTTGAGACATAGCATGCGCGCCAACGGGAGTCCCTGATTCCCCCGGCGTCGCGGACCGTGAATCAATAACCGAGTCCCGTGAACACGCCCCTTGGCGTTGATCGGGGACCACTGGTCTCCTGTTACACGCAGGAGCGTCATGCCGAGCGTGGGATCAGAGGGGCGGCATGACCTCCCTGTTCATTCTTTCTGGACAGCACGGCGCGCGTCAGTACGCCCCCCCCGGCAGCCCCGCCTCACGGGCAGACATCGGGAAGCGCGGTGTTCAACACGTTGCGGATCGCCACCAGATCCAGGACGTTGACCGCTCCGTCGGCGGTTACGTCGCGGGTGAACGTGCTCTGCGTGGGCCCCTGGTTCAGGACGTTTCGTACCTGGACCAAGTCGAGGACGTTCACCCGTCGGTCGCCGGTCGCGTCGCCGGCCAGCACACCGAAGCACAGTGTTTCTGCAAGCGGGTCGCCTTGGTCGTCAACCAGGCCCGGGTAACCGACCAGCATGTTGGCCTGATTGGTCGCCCCGGTCAGATCGATGGTCAGTTGCGGCCCGTTGTCGGTATACAGGGCCACGCCGGTCACCGCACCGCTGGATAACCACACGTCGCCCGTATCCAGCCCGCCAGGAGCCTGCACCTCCTGGTCAAACGTCACGATCACCCGGGTCGGGCCCGCCTGGCGCGGCTCGATCGCCCCGGGCACATGCACCGTGACGTCAAAGGTGCCCGCGCTCCCGTGCGTTTTGCGGGAGACGGCCCCGGGCTTGAACACGGTGAACTCGCGGGATACTGCGTCCGGCTCGATCGGTTCGAGCAGATCGTTGTACGCGGTGAACTCCCGCGAGACGGCATCTTCGATCCCGATCGGAAGCTCCAGGTCGTTGAACACCGCAAACTCGCGGGCAATCGCATCCGCAAGCTCGACCGGCGGCTGCAGGTCGTTGAATGCCGTGAACTCGCGCGACACGGTATCCGTCACCGCGATGGGAGCAGCGAGATCGTTATACACCGTGAACTCGCGTCCGATCGCGTCGGTGATCTCGACGTCCGCCCAGGCTGGACCGGTGATTGCCAACGCGACCATCAGCGTGCCAAGCAGCCGTGCGTTGCCACCCCACAAGCCCCCAGCGCCAGCGCGAGGCACGGCGCGCCAGCAACTACCCTTGAGCGGAGACCATCTCACGGCGTGCCGCAAGACGGCTCCTATGTCTTCTTGCGCGTACATCTTCCACCCCCTCACGGCTTGGACGCCCGCACCTGGATCGCCGAGAAACCGTTGGGCAAAGCAAACGCAGCCTGCCAAGTTGAAAGGCTCTCGTCGCCGCTGACATACGCGGCGTCCACCATGAAGGCGGTTCCGCTCTTGGGCGTGACGCGGACCTTCACGTCCCAGTCCAGGGGGACGTTCCGGCACTCGATCACCAGGGTCTGCTCGGCTTCGTCCGAGATCATGACATCCGCCCAGGGGAAGTCGAAGCGGGCCGTCGGATCGGCCGACACCGGCGAGGGGCCAAACGATATCGCACGGGCCACCGGGGCCGTCGCCGCGGGCCAGAGCGTGGCGGTCGTGCCCACCACGTCTTGTGTGAAACCGGGACTGCCTGGGTCCGACAGGCTGATGGTGTTCGCCTCGACCCGGATTCGGCCGTTGCCGCCGTTACCGCTTCCAGAATTCCCATACGCCCGAAGCCACCCGCCTCCGCTCACCGTCTCGGCGACCAGTCGGATGGCACCACCGCTGCCACCACCTCCACTGCCAACCCCGCCAATCGCATAGATGTACCCCGTCAACGTGATGGTCTTCGCGCAGGCGATAAGAATTCCCCCTCCGCCGGCTCCGCCGCCAGAAGTCTGACTGCAGTATCCAGCTCCGCCCGACCCGCCGATCAAGGGCAGCGCGCGTTCGTTCCCGTAGGTGGCTCCAGCCGTCCCCCCGCCTGCGGAGGCGTAGCTTCCTCCGCTACCCCAACAACCGCTCATGAACAGTCCCCCGCCCGGCCCGAAACCGCAACTGCCCAGACTCCCCACACTATTGAGAAAACCAGCGCCTCCCCGGAAGCCTCCCGGCCCCGGCTCGGCGGCAGCCGCCCCCGCGGTTTGCGCCCCATTAAGGTTCACAACGCCGTTGATGCTCACGTCTCCGCTGACCAGCCAGATGACCGGGGCGCGCGACGGGTGGTTCGTGAAATAGACAGTCACGTGGCTGGGTATGTTGATGGACGAATACTTGAAGACAACCGCCCACTTCTCGGGGTCGTAGACGCCCTTGCCGGGATCGGGGCTCGGCGTGTCCCACGCCGCCGTCACCGCCTGCGACAGATCCACCACAGTGGGGTTGCTCGACGGATTGAATGCCCCGTCCGAGCCGTCAGCACCGGGGACGACGATGTCGGCCAGACCGACACCGCTCGCCACACACAGGATCGCCACGGACAATAATAGCCTCTTCATTGCGCACCTCCTTCTCAAGAATGGTCCTGACCGGCGGATCGAAAACATGCGCGGACAAGGGGGCGATGGGAGCCTCTTCCCCTTGGCCCACCTCGCTGTCGCGATCTACGCGACTTTTGGAAGCCTCATTGTACCCCCGGTGTGGGGAAATGCAACTGCCGCTCGGCAAAGTTTTCGCCAGGGAACACACGAGCGGGGGGGAGTCGGGGGGCAGGGGTCGGGGATCAGGGGTCAGGGGTCGGGGATCGGCCGCTTGCGGCTTCGCACGACAGCGTGCAGGTCCTCGTGTGCCACTGCTCTTTGAGCAGTGCGGATCGCGTGCAGGTTCGCCTTCGCGGGGAAATGCAGGTCCGTGACAGTTTGGGCGGCCTCTTGGACTTGGCTGGTCAAGGCTTTTCCGTACCGCGCCCGTAAGGAAGCGGACCTCGTGTGCGTGGCGTTCTCGCGCAAGGTCCGCTTCCTGACGGTCGCGGTACGGAGATGCGGCCCCGCCGGGGCCGACGCCCGCCGCCGGAACGGTCACGCACCCCCGCCACGGGGGGATCGGCACGCCGCCGATTCTGTCAGGGATCCCGTGGTCCCGGAGGAGCCCGGGCAACTTGCAAAGGGCGCCGTTTTCGCTACCTTCAGGCGACCGTGGGTTCGACCGCCGCGATCGGTGGGTCGTGCCCGGCAACCGAGAGTCGTGAACATTGTCCTAACCGGAGACCGCAGATGGCAGAGAAGGAAGTCCTCGAGCGCGTCAAGAATGTGACCGCCCGTGTCCTGGGGCTCGACGCCGCGAAGATCGCCGAAAGCTCCAATTTCATTTACGATTTGGGGGCCGAGTCGTCGCAGAGCCTCGAACTGGTGGCGGCCTTTGAGGAAGAGTTCGACATCGAGATGGATGAGGACGCGGCCCTGGCGGTGAAGACGGTCGGGGATGCGGCCAAGTTCATCGCGAAGCTGCTGTAATGGGCGTCGAAGTCCGATACGAGCGGATGCGGCCGCGGGAAGTCGTGGCGGCCCGGCAAGCGTGCCCGGTGGCGTATCTGCCGGTGGGCACGATCGAGTGGCATGGCCGCCATCTGCCGCTGGGCGCCGACGTCGTGCTCTCCCACGGCCTCGCGGTGCGTTGTGCGCAGGCGGGGGGCGGGCTGGCGTTCCCGCCGTTGGCCTACGGTGAGAGCCGGCTCGAAGGTCTCATGGAGGCCAACGCCGCCGACCGCGAGCAGATCGCCGCCGAGATGGACCTGCCGCCCGTCAACTTCACCGCCGCCCGGTTCCGGTTCAGCGTGCACCAGCAAGCCGAGAACTACCAGCGTTTGCTTCTGCACTGCCTGTGCGAGTTGCAGAGCCTGGGCTTCCGGCTGGCGGTCCTGGTGGCCGGCCATTTCCCGCTGATCGACCATGCCCGGGTCGCCGCCGGTCTGTTCCACCAGATGCGCTGGGACAACCGGCGAGCGCTGATGCTGACCTGGGCCTTCACCGGGCACGAGCTGGTGACCGACCGCTACCCCACGGGCGGGCACCACGCGGGTTTCTGGGAGACCTCGATGTGCCTGGCGCTGGAGCCGGGCCTCGTGGATCTGAGCGAGTTACCCAAGGATCCCGCCGCCAAACTGGTCGGGGTCCTCTCGCCTGAGCCGACCCAGGAGGCCTCGGCCGAGTTCGGCGAGCAGGTGGTGCAGTTGATCGTCGAGCGTGCCGTGGCCCAGGTTCGGGATCGGCTGGCGAACCCGGAGGCCTACTACGCCCACGGCCTGCGGTTGTGATCTTGGAGCAGCCCACGCCCACCCCTCGGATGCCGGATCATGCTGAAGTCGTGGTGGTCGGGGCCGGTGCCGCCGGTTTGGCCGCCGCGATCTTCGCCGCCCGACGGATGCCGGGGAGAACCATCCTGGCGGTCGACGGCGCCCATCGCCTGGGCGCCAAGATCCTCGTCTCCGGTGGCGGGCGCTGCAACGTCACCAACCGCGTGGTGCTGCCCGAGGACTTCAACAGCTCCAGCCGGCCCGTTGTTCGCCGCGTGCTGGCCGCCTTCCCCGCTGAACGCGCCGTGGCCTTTTTTCGCGAGATCGGCGTCGAGTTGAACGAGGAGGAGGGCGGCAAGCTGTTTCCCGTCACGAACCGTGCGCGGACGGTGCTGGACGCCTTGCTCGCGGAGGCACAGCGGTGCGGCGTCTCCTTCCTGACCGGGCATCGGGTGACGGCCATCGAGTCCGGCCCGGCCGGCCTGGTGGTGAGCACGGGCGAACAGCGGGTCACCGCCGCCCGTGTCGTGTGGGCCACCGGCGGGCAGTCGCTTCCCAAGACCGGCAGCGACGGTCTCGGCTACGAGCTGGTCCGCCGCCTCGGGCATTCGCTCGTCCTGCCGGTCCCCGCCCTGGTGCCGTTCGTGCTCGACGGCAGCTTCCACGCCCCGCTCTCGGGCATTGCCCACGAGGTCGATATTGGCGTCCGGGCCGATGGAGTGGAACCCGCCCATGCCCGCGGCGCGATGCTCTGGACGCACTTCGGCGTCAGCGGGCCTGCCGTGCTGAATGCCTCGCGCCATTGGCATCGTGCCCGCCAGGAAGGTCGTCTGGTCACCGTCACCGCCAACCTGTTCCCCGGCGATGACTTTGCCGCCGCCGAGACCCGGCTGCTGGAGTTGGCCGCCCGGCAGCCGCGCCTCATGCTGCGTAACGCGCTGGCGACTTGGCTACCCACCCGCGTAGCCGAGGCCGTCCTCGGCTCACTGGGTATTACCGGTCGGATCCCCCTGGGGCACCTGGCTCGCGATGTTCGCCGCCGGCTGCTGCACGCGCTGCTCGACTGGCCGCTGCCCGTTCGCGACAGCCGCGGGTACAACTATGCCGAGGTCACCGCGGGCGGCGTACCGCTTCAGGAGATCGACCCGGCCACCATGGCCTCGCGCCGGTGTGCGGGGCTCCACTTGGTCGGAGAGATCCTCGACGTGGATGGGCGCATCGGCGGCTTCAACTTCCAGTGGGCCTGGTCTTCCGCCTGGGTTGCCGCCGCCGGGCTGCAAAAAGCCTTGGCGTCGGGGACCGGCTCCCTTTTGCCGGCGTGACGACTCTCTACTATGACAGCGCTGGATGGCGCTTTCCGGTAGCGGCCGCCCCCCGTGGCGGCCGGCGCCTGAGGCCCTTTCGCCGCCCAACGGCCGCCAGAGGCGGCGGCCGCTACGAAGCAGCGCTCTCATACTACGCGGTTCAGTCACTTGGCGGCATGGCGGGGCCGTCGCGTCAGAAAAGCTTCATGGCAAAAAAGTGCCTGTCCCGCTTCCGATGATCCTGCCCGCTTCCGATGATCCTGCCCGCTTCCGATGACCCGGTCCCGCTTCCGAGGACGCCAAACCCGGAAGAGCGATTGCCACCGTGTGCCACTGCTCTTTGAGCAGTGCGGAGCGAGTACGCGCCTCGGATAGCCCGCGCAAAACCCGGTCAGGTCGTCTTCTTCCGGGCTCGCGGCTTGGGCAATGCCGTCAGCGGGGCGGTCAGTTTCTCGTAGAGGGCAAAGAGGTACTCCACGCGTTGACGTTCGCTGGTGAAGGGCTGAGAGCGGTAACAGGCATCGACGGCCTTGTCGAGCGCGGCGTGGGCCTTGGCGAGGTTGGCGGGCATGGCCAGCGGGTCGTACAGGTCCGCCAGCGTCGCCCCGGAATGCTTCGCCCGGGCGTCCAGCACCGCCTGGGCACATTTCTCGACCCGCGCCTTCAGCTTTTCCGTCGCCTCCTGCGGCCAGGGGTAATTGTTGTAAACCAGCTTGTTCGAGTAGCGGAAGTCCGACTTGAGTCGGCCGCACACCTGCCGCACCCAGGCCATATGCATTGCGGAGGAAAGAATGCCGAAATGGAAGGAGGTGGCGTCCCTCACCACGAACAGCAGGTCACTGGCCAGCGAAGATGGCCGCATGAACCCGATAGGGATGTAGTCCCTTCTCTGTGACGACACCTTGGGAACCACCAGGAAATCGTGCTTCGGAAAGTTTTCGACGTGGAAACGCGTGGGCGTCATGGCGATCTTCTGCGTCGGCGCACTCTTGCTCTTCTCGCGGAATCGCCGGACTGCCTCAGCCCGTTTCATGCACTCGCGCATCCGGCGGAGTTGCTCGGGCGGGCAGTCGCCCAGCCAGAGACACCACCGGTGATGCCCGTTGATGAACTCTTCCGAGCCGTACCAGGGGCGGAAAAACTTACGGGCGGCGGGCTCCCGGGCGACGAAGGCGTCCTTCTCCGCCGTCGTGAACA
The DNA here is from genome assembly GCA_964511155.1 of uncultured Planctomycetales bacterium. Classification (GTDB taxonomy): domain Bacteria; phylum Planctomycetota; class Phycisphaerae; order UBA1845; family PWPN01; genus JAAYDF01. Next base: position 11,784 of record CAZEEJ010000073.1, read on the forward strand.
GGTAGTTGCCATCGTCGATGGGCTTGTTGCCGATGCCAATCTCCGGCACATCGCACAGCGGCTTGCTGCGGTTCAGAACGACCACGTTTGATCCCGAAATCAGGTAGGGGCTGATGTTCTTCGCCCCCGAGACGACAGCCTTGTGCGGGTCGGACTCGTAGTCGTAGATGCGCCTGTTGTTCGCGTCGAACAGCCCCCATCCGATGATGACCACGTGCACGTGGGCTTTGCCGCGGGCCTCGCTCTCCCAGGCAAAGGTGCGGTGGCCGAAGTGAATCCTGGCGTCCCGGCGAAACAGCTCATTCCAGAGCACGCCAACCTGCTCGCCCTGCGTGATCGAGTTGGTGGAAACGAACGCAACCCGGATCTGGGTGCCCTTCACGTATTCGGTGGCTTTGAAGTACCAACCCGTGACATAGTCGAGCAGACCAAAGTTTTGCAGGTCTCCGGCCACGTGGTTCATGTCGCCGCGTTGCCCGGGAGTCTGGTACTTCGCGCCCACGAACGGCGGGTTGCCCAGCACATAAGCGCAATCCCTGGCGGGCAGGACATCGTTCCAGTCCAGGCGCAGGGCGTTGGCGTGGTGGATGTGCGGGGACTTGGTGAGCGGCACGCTGGGCCGGATCTGGCTGAATCGCTCGAACAGCTCGGCGTTCATCTGGTGGTCCATGAGCCACAAGGCGACCTCGGCGATGCGGACGGGCCATTCCTCGATCTCGATACCGAAGAGCTGCGACACGTCGAGGCGGCACTCGGCCCGGATGTCGCCCTCGGTCAGGTCTTTGCCGAAACGAGCCTGCAACACGTCCATCTCCAGCCGGCGAAGCTCGCGGTAGGTGATGACCAGAAAATTGCCGCATCCGCAGGCGGGGTCGAGAAACTTGAGCCGGGCGAGTTTGCGATGGAAGTCGCCCAGCTTCTTCTTGTCGTGCTTGATCGCGCCGAACTCCGCCCGCAGGTCGTCGAGGAACAGCGAGCGGATGAGCTTGAGGATGTCGCGTTCGGAGGTGTAGTGGGCACCAATCTGGCGGCGCTGGCGGGGCAGCATGACCGCCTGGAACAGCGAGCCGAAGATCGCCGGGCTGATTCGCTCCCACCGGAACGTACAACAGGACAGCAACGCGACGCGCATCGCGTGGTCGAACTCGGGGAAGGCCAGAGCCTCGGCATACAACTCGCCGTTGACGTAGGGCAGGGCCGCCAGGTCCTCGTCCAGGGTGGTCTGCCGCCTGTCGGGGGGCGTGTTGAGGACGCCGAAGAAGCGGGCAAGCTGCGAGCCGAGGTCCGAGCCGTCCTCGCGGGTGTGGTTCTGGATGAACAGCTTGAAGGTGTCCGGCTCGAAGATGCCGGTGTCGTCGGCGAAAAGGCAAAACAGGATGCGAACCATGAACCGTTGGAGGTGGTGATTGGCGTAGCCCGCGTCCCCCAGGCAATCGCGGAGGTTGCCCAGGAGTTCGACGGCCCGGACATTGGCCGGGTCTTCCGGGTCCACCCGCCGGGTCTCGTAGCCCGCGATGAACGCAAAGTCGCGAATGTGGGCGGGAAAGTCGGCCAGGGGGAAGCTGATGCTTTCCCGGTCGGGACTCTCGGGTTCGAGGTCGTGCAGTGCGATCCGCGCGAAGTCGGAGACGAGGATGTACCGGGGCGCCTCCTCGACGCGGCCTTCATTGATGAGGTTCTGCACGTAGCCCATGGCTTGGGTCTGGGCCTTGGCGAGGTCTTTGCCGCGGGATTTGTGCTCGGCAATCAGGCGGCCCTTCCAGAACAGGTCGATGAACTCGGTATCGCCCTTCAGGTTCCTGACCGGCTCCTCGAAGCTGGCCACCGTGCGGCGGCGGATGCCGAAAACGGCGAAGAACTCGTTCCAGAAGGTCTGGGCCTCGGCCTTCTCGCGCGTGGCCGCGGACCAGTTACGGGCAAAGGTGATCGCACGAGAACGGATCTCATTCCACGAAAGCGGCATGCGCGCACATGATACCCCCAAGGTTATCGCATGCAACAAGGGGAAACTGAGAGTGAGGAATGGAGAATTGGGAATTGAGAAAAAGCTGCCTCCGCGGGATTCAGGAGTGGCTGCACAGTAGCCCGAGAGAACGCCCAAAGAGGTGCGGTAGACGACTGTTGAACCAAGACCGAGCCCGGTCGAACCTTGGCGTGGACGCCGCGGGACGCGGAGAAGGCGTACGGAACGAGATCCGCGCCAGGCCCGGCGTTTACGCCGGGTCTGCGGGGTGCTTAAGAGAGGCGTGACCCCGGTTCACCGGGGTTCTCGATGGGCGGCTTGAGCCATGGCGAATGAGGTGATATCGCAGTCGGAATGAGGTGGCGCCGCGTTGGGTAAACCCCTGCATCGAGAACCCCGCTGAAGCGATGGGATTGGCGTTCTTCTTTCGGCCCCGATAGGGGCCAAGGGATGTAGCCACGGGTGGAGGTCGCCGCAGGCGACCGGAACCCGTGGAAGCGGTATGATCCGAAGAGACCCGCCCCGGCAGGGGCGGAGGATGGAACTGCCATACCGCTCCATTCGCGGCGAATCGCCCACGCCGGAACGCCGTACACGCGGCCTCCTCCGCCCCTGCCGGGGCGGGCGGAGGAAAAGGCGGATCTCGTCTCCACGGGTTTCGCGTCGGCCGGCTGCGCCGTCGCGCCGCTCCACCCGTGGCGACACCCCGTTGCTCCTTCGGAGCGAAATGGGACACACCAAGCCTGCCGATTCCGTCACGCGCCCAGCGGCGGCGGCCGTGCCTCCTCCGGCGCCGGCCCCGTCACGTTATTCGTTGACGCCGCCTATCGGTCAATCATGTCGCAGCGACTCGACGGGACTCAGCCGCGAGGCCCGTCGGGCGGGCAGGAGGCCGAACAGCAGGCCGATGCCCACCGCGAAAGCCAGCGGGCCGACCAGCAGGCTGACCGAGAGAATGGCCGGCCAGCCGGTGAGCTGGGAGATCGACTCGCTGCCGACCAGCCCGACGAGGACCCCCAGGAAGCCGCCGACGCCCGCCAGCGTGGCTGACTCGATGACGAATTGTCGCATGATCATTCGCCGCGTCGCCCCCACGGCCATGCGGATACCGATCTCCCGCGTGCGCTCCATCACTGTGACGAGCATGATGTTCATGATCCCGATGCCGCCGACCAGGAGGCTGATGGCCGCGATGCTGACCAGCAGAGTGCGCATGACGTTCGAGGTGGACTCCGCCATGCGGGCGTACTCCTCGATGGACTTGAGGGAGAAGTCGTCGGGTTCGGTCTCGTTGAGGTGGTGCCGCTGCCGCAGCAGTTCACGTATCTGGTTCATGGCCAGTTGGACCTGAGATTCGTGAACGGCGGAGGCGACGAGGGCGTGGGGCCGGTCGCCGCCCGCCAGTTGCCGGAATACCGTGCTGATGGGCATGACGATGGTATCGTCCTGGTCGTCGCCCATCGGGCTCTGGCCTTTGCGTTCCAGGTACCCGACGATCTCCACCATCGTGCCTTTGACGCGGATGCGCAGCCCGACGGGGTCCACCTCGCCGAACAACTGCTCGGCGGTCGTCGCCCCGATGAGGCAGACCTTGGCGGAGGTGTCGTCGTCGGCGGGTTCGAGACCGCGGCCGCTGACCACTGGCCAGCCGCGAATGCTCAGGTAGCTGGCGGTGGAGCCGGTGACCGGTACCGTCCAGTTGGTCAGTTCGCTCACTGCCTGGCAGACGATTCGGGCGACCGGGGCGCAGTAAGCGACGGCGGAGCAGTCGCGTTCGATGGCCCGGGCGTCGTCGAGCGTCAGGGTCGGCGCGGAGCCTGCTCCCGCCCGTGCCCCGCCCTCCGAGGCCGTCCCCGGCAGCAGGATGATCATATTCGTGCCCAGGTTGGCGATCTGGCCCTGGATACGCCGCTTGGCCCCCTCGCTGATCGACACGACCGCGATGATGGCCGCCACCCCGATGATCACCCCGAACATCGTCAGAATGCTGCGCGTGCGGTGCCGCAACATCTCGCGGAACGCGATGCGGAGACTCTCGATCCACAGGGCGGCATTCACGAGGCTGGTTCTCCCTGTACGGCGACCTCGGCGGGCGTGTCGGCGGGTGCGGCCGGCTCCTTGGACAGACTGGCCGCCAGTGTGCGGATGTGCGGGATCGGCGGTCCGCCCGCGGCCGGCCCCGGACGGTCGTACACCACCCGCCCATCGTGCAGGATGACCACGCGGCGGGTGCAGGCAGCAATATCCGGGTCGTGCGTGACCACCACCACGGTGAGTTTCTCGTCGCGGTGCAGCTCGGCGAGCAGCCTGAGAACCTCTTCGCTGGTATGGGAGTCGAGGTTCCCGGTGGGCTCGTCGGCCAGCAACAACCGCGGTCGCGTCACCAGCGCCCGGGCCAGCGCGACGCGCTGCTGTTGCCCACCGCTGAGCTGCCACGGCAGGTGCCCGACCCGCTCCGCCAGCCCGACCCGCTCCAACGCCGCCATCGCCCGACGATGCCGCTCCCGCCGTGGAACGCCCAGGTAGACCATCGGCAATTCGACGTTCTCCAGCGACGTGCTGCTGTTGAGTAGGTTGAAGTTCTGGAACACGAACCCCAGCTTCGTCCGCCGGTGCCGCGCCAGTTCCTCCTCCTCGTACGCGTTGACCGGTCGGCCGTCCAGACGGTACGTGCCCGCCGTCGACGCGTCGAGGCAGCCGAGGATGTTCAGCAGCGTGCTCTTGCCCGACCCGCTGGCCCCCATGATCGCGGTGAACTCGCCCTCCGCGATGGTCAGGTCCAGGTGGCGCAGGGCGTGCACCTTGACCTCGCCCATGTCATAAATCTTCTGCAAACCTTCGATTTCGACGATGTTCTTCATGGATCTTCGGGGTCGGTGGACAGCGTATCCTTCAACCTGGTGGCGTCCCCCTTGCCGTGGCCGACGAACCCTCGCAGAACGCCGCTGGCTTACCGGTTTCAGGGGAGCACACTTACATACTGCGGTTCTCCGGGCGAGCGAGCATGATGGCCTCTTGCAGGCTGCTCTTGCGGCCGCCGGTACTCCAGGCTTCGGTGATGAAGCGGGCTCCCGGATCCACCCCGGGGCCGCCGTAGATTGCCGTGGCGCGATTGTCCGTGAATAGGGTCCAGACGGGCACCGGTTCCCAACGGCCGGCCTCCTGCCGCCAGAGCGTCGCCTTGCCCGGCGGGATGGGCGGCGGGTCGAAGTTTACCTCGTTCGGCCGCGTCTCTACCTGCCGCGCGATGGTCACGTGCAGGGGCTCCGGCGGGTCCGGCCAGGACAGCTTATCAATCAAGTGGTGGATGTCCGCCGGCGGCAGGGGGGGGCGAAACCGCAGGGCCGCGTTGGCCACGCTCATGATCTCGTCACGCTGCACGATCTCGATGGTCACATCCGCCGGCATCCCTGGACGCAGGAGCTGGTCATCATTGTGCACGTCGATGGTCACCGTGTAGGTCACCACGTTGCCCACCGTCTTGGGCTGGTTGCGGATCTGCCGGACGGTGCCGTTGAACAGCCGGTCGCGGTAGGCATTCACCACGAAGGATGCCGCCTGCCCGGGGCAGATGTATCCAACGTCCGCTTCGCTCACGTCCGCCAGCAGTTCCATGCGGGACAGATCCTCGGCCAGAACGAACAGCTCGGGGGCCATCAGCGCGGCCGCTACCGTCTGGCCCACGTCCACCCGCCGATCCAGCACGATGCCGTTGATCGGGGAGGTGATCACCGAACGATCCAGCCGGTACTGCGTATGTTGAACGCGACTGCGGGCCCCCTCGACAGCGGCCCGACCGGCCTGGGTGTCGGCTTGGGCGGCATCGTACACCGCCTGCCGGACTTTCAACTCCTCCTCGCTGGCCGCCCCCGTCTCCTGCAGACGCCGCACCCGCTCAAGCTGTCGCAGGGCCTCGCTTTCCTGCACCTCGAGCTGCATGACCCGCGCCTCGGAAACGGCCAGATCGGCCTTGGCCTGTTCGTGCTCCGCTCGCGTCAGTTCCGGCTTCAACCGGGCGATGATCTGCCCCTCCGTCACCCGGTCGTTGTGCTCCACATGGATTTCGTCCACCGTGCCGGAGATTTCACAGCCCAGCAGCACCTCGGTCGTCGGCGCCAGTCGGCCGGTGGCGGAGACCGTCAGGGCCAGAGGACCGATTGTCGCCACTGTCTCACGCAGCTCAAGCTCTTCCGCTCGGTCGAAGGATTGCCAAGCCGCCCAGCCGCCGGCGCCCAGGGCCAGTACCACCACCAGTCGTATGATCCACTTCACTGCCGCTTGCTCCCCTGGTTAGTCTCAGCTCTCGGTTGTCCTCTCGCACGTCCGGTCCGCACACTCCGTTCCGGGGGTGGGACAGAGCGGCCGCCGGCCGCCGGTGGTCGTGCGGGCGATCCGTCAAGCCGGCCGTCCTCTTCCCCGCTCGCCGGGTGGCCCACCTCCTTCCGGGTGGCCCACCTCCTTTGGAGGTGGGGGGGGCGATGAAGCCCCGTTGAGGCCCCGACGCTTCGCAGGACCTGCCCCCTCGCCTGTCCGCTTCCCCAGGTCGTTTGCCCGGTCCGGTTGACAGCCACTTGGTCCTACGCCACAATGCGGCGCTTTGGTCGTTGCTTTGGCCGGACCAAAGCGTAACACAGACTCCTTGCTTGTAAAAGAGGCTCAGGTGTGAACGCGCCGCTCAAACGTGTTGCCATTGCGGGAACGGGATCCTATCTCCCCAGTGACCCGATCCCCAACAGTCGGATCGATGACATTCTTGGCCCGCTGGATCAAGCGCCGCCTCGCGTCCAGTCGTTCATGACAACGATCGGCTCGCGGATGTTGGCGGCCAGCGGGGTGGAGTACCGGCACTTTGCCATCGACCCCGAGACCCGCCGGCTTACCCATACGGTGGCTTCTCTGGGCGAGGCTACCTGCCGTCGTGCCCTGGAAAACGCCGGCAAGGACGCCTCCGAGGTCGAGCTCCTCGTCCTGGCCAGCTCCAACTACGACGAGACCACCCCGCCGACCTCCACGCTGCTGCAGGAGAAGCTGGGCATCGAGTCCTGTGCGGAGATGGAGATCCACTCCAACTGCTCCGGGGTGGGCAAGGCCATGATGGTGGCGTACGACGCCCTCCGCCTGGGCCACTACCGCTCCGCGCTGGTGGTTTACCCCCAGCTTTCCAGCGTTTATCTGCGTAGCGTGTACCTGAACCAGCCGCAGATGAACAAGAAGCAGGCCGCCCTGCGCTACATCCTCGCCGACGGTGGGGGAGCGGTGCTGCTCGAGGCGGTGGACACCCCCGCCGGCCAGCCGGTGCCGCATGAGGTGCTCGGCACATTTGTCGAGTCGGTGGGGGGCAAGTGTCCGCCGGCCATGACCGCCGGCGGCGGCGTGAACAACCTCATCGAGTCCGATCACCAGATCCCCGCCATGTGGGCCGCCGGCCTCCACCACCTCGATCAGGACTTCGCCGCCGTCAACCGCGACGCCGGCCGCATCCTCTTCGAGGGCGTCGTCCGCATGATGCAGCGGCTCGATATGGATCCCAAGACCGTCGACCATTTTGTCTTCTCCATCCCCACCAAGCAGCTTTACGACGACAACATCGGGCGGTTCATCGATTACTTCGGGATCACGGCAGACCAGGCCCGGTTCCAGGCCCGGAACACAGGGTACTGCGGCGGGGCCTCGCTGCTGCTGCATTTCGACCAGATGGCCCGCAAAGACGAATTCAAGCCTGGCGACCTGGTCGTGGTGCACTCGGTGGAGTCCAGCAAGTGGATGACGGCGGGCTTCGTCGTAAGGTGGTGACCGTGTCGGAGTCGGGGCCCCCGTCTGAGTCCCCGGAGGCGGCCCCCGTCGCGGGGCTGGCCGGCCGGCTCCAGTCCATTCCCCTCGCCCTGCGGATGATTCTGTACGGCGCGTTCTTCCTGCTGGCGGTGCTGGCCGGACTGCCCTACCTCGCCTACCAGGTGGATCGGTTTTTCCCGGCCTGGCATATCGAGATCGGCTGGTGGCGGGCGGTGGGGGGGCTGCTCTTCGTCGCGTTCCTGATCGTGTACCTGTGGGGTTCGTACGTGCTCAGCCGGCTCGGCCGGGGGGCCTACGTCGAGTTCGACCCGCCGAAGGCCTTCGTGGCCACCGGACCGTTTCGCTGGGTCCGCAACCCCATTGCCGCCTGTGTCGTGGGCATGCTCCTGGGGGAGGCGATCCTGCTTTCCTCCACGGGCGTTTTCCTGCTGTTCCTGGCGGCTATGCCCCTGGCCCACATTCAGGTTCTGTGGCTGGAGGAACCGCTGCTCAGGCAGCGGTTTGGGGCGGCCTACGTGGAATACTGCGCTCGCGTGCCGCGGTGGCTGCCGCGCCGTCCCCGGGAGTCCGGCCCATGACCGCCGCGGTGACCGGTGGGACGGGGTTCCTGGGCAGCGCCCTCGTGGAGTTGCTGCTGCGCCGGGCCGAGGGCATACGCGTCTTGCATCGGCGCCCCGAGGATGAGGGACGCATCCGGGCGTGGGGGGCCGAACCTGTCCGGGGCGACCTGCGTGCGCACGACGGCTGTGACGGGCTCGTGACCGCCGGAGACGTGGTGTTCCACTCCGCGGCCCGCGTGGACATGATCGGCTCGTGGCCCGAGTTCAGGGAGACCACCGTCGAAGGGACCCGCCGCCTCCTGGACAGCGCCCTGCCGCGGCGGCCCGAACGATTCGTCTACATCAGCTCCGCGGCGGTGTATTCCCCCGGCTCCTCCGGGCGACCCGTGTGCGCGGACTGCACGCCGGCCCAGCCTGCCCACTACAACCTCTACGGGCGGGCGAAACTGGAAGCTGAGAACCTGGTTCGCCGTCGCTGCGAACAAGTCGGCTGCCCCTGGACGATCGTGCGGCTGGGCTTCATGTACGGCCCCCGCAATCAGGCCCTGTTCCGCCATTTCGTGCCCATGGCCCGGCGCAACGAGCTGTTTATCGTCGGGCACGGACGCAACCGGATCGCCACGCTCTACCTCGAGGACGCCGCCCAGGCCGTTTTGCTGGCCGGCACGCATCCCGCTGCCGCCGGTCGGATCTACGACGTGGCCAGCGACGAGCCCGTGACCCAACGGGCGTTCCTCGACGCCACTTGTGACGCACTCGCCCTGCCGCGCACCCGGCGGCAGGTCAAGTCGATCACCTTGGCCCACCTCCTGGCGACCGTGGAGGACTGCCGGGCCCGGATTGCCGGCCGACCGCCCATGGCCAGCCGAGCCATGGTCGCCCTCATGGCCGCTGACCAGGTCGTGGACGCAACCAGGATTCGTCAGGAGCTGGGCTGGCATCCCGACGTGACATTTGAACAGGGCATGCAGCGGATGGGCGAATGGTATCGGCAAACGCAGGCCTCGGCCGACTCGGCCCATTGAGAGGCACAAAGGCACAAAGGCACAAAGGGACAGAGGCACAGGGGCGATGGGACCGCTTCCTTGCGGGCGCGGTGCTGCTCGGGCCACCTGCTTTTCAGGCACGCACTGAATGAACCGGAGTGAAGGTGTCTTCAGAGTTGACGGAAACGGGATTTGAACAGCGACGCGGACGCTGGCTGACCTTGCTGGGCCTGCTCGCGGTCCTGTTGGCCGCGCACGGGGCCTCGCTGTGGGACGGGCTGTTCCTCGATGACCACTGGCAGCGCCTGGCCTCGCATGAACGCGGGTGGGGCTTTCACGACCTGGTCGAGTCGGCCACGATCGACTTCTCCGGGCGATGGAATCGCCTCTGGTGGCAGGAGGTCCCGCTGGTGTGGCGCTACGCCCGCCCGGTGGGCATGCTCGCCGTCAAGATCGAGTACCTCCTGGGCGGCGGAGACGCGAGGGTGGTCCACGCCTTCGGCCTGGCGTGGCACGGGCTGCTGGGCTGGCTGGTCTATCGACTGGCTTTGTGGGCGGGTTTGAAGGGCCCCTGGGCCTTCCTGGCCGCGGCCATGTTCATCATGCATCCGCACTCGACGGCGGCCATGGGTTGGAACTCCGCGCGCAACGCGGTGGTCAACGCGGTTCTCCTGGCGGCCGCCGTGCTCACCTACGCCCGTCTCTCGGCCCCGGGATGCCCGCGACCGGGTACGGTGCCCAAGGGTGGACCACCTCCTTTGGAGGTGGGGGAGCGATTAAGCCCCGCCGACAGCGCCCGCTCCCGGCTCTGGTTTGCCCTGCCGGTCATCCTGTGGCTGCTTGCCCTGCTGAGCCGCGAGACCGCCATCATTTTCCCGGCGATCATCCTGGTTCTGGATTGGAGCGTGGGCGGCCGGCGTCACGTGCGTCTGAGGCTGCCGGTCCACGCGGTCGTCTGGCTGCTGTCGGGGGCGTTCCTGTACTGGCGACTGGTGATCTTCTCGGTCGAGGCGGTCCCGGAGGTATACTTCAGTCGCCCCGAGGGGCCGGGCGACGTGCTCTGGGCGGCGGGCAAACTGCTCTACCTGGTGTTCTCCCTCATCTTCTACACGCCCATGATCATGGGCGTCTCCACGCTGCGCGAGTTGTCCATCGAGAGCATTCTGATCCATCTGCTGATGATCGTGCTGGTCGGCGGGGTGATGGTGTGGTACGTGTGGGCCTCGCGGGGTGTGTGCGGACGTTGGGTGTGGCCGATCTGGTCGGCGGTGGCTTTCGTGCCGGTCATCCCCGTGTTCGCCGCTCCCCACTTTGCCTACCTGCCGGCGGTACCCTACGCGATCATGCTCGCGGTACTGATGCGCAGCGTCGGGCGGCGCTGGCGAGGGGTGGTCATCGGGCTGATCCTGGCGGCGACGGTGTGGTCGCTGGGCGTGTACCGCTTCGCCATGCGCGGGGCCTTCCGGGCCGAGCAACTCGTCTATGCCGACATGGTGGATCAGGGCGGCGCGCCGCGGCCGGGTACCTGCGTCTTCTTCATCAATCTGCCACTGGCCAACATCTACGCCCCCGTGGTGCTCCGCGAGGCCTGGCACGCCGCCGATCTGGAAGGGTACACGCTCACCCTGGCGACGCACCCCCTGATGATGGACCACCCTAGCGTGGTCCGGGCGATCAACGACCACGAGATTGAAATCTTCGCCCCCGCGGACAGCTACTTCTCCGGCCTGGCCACGGCCATGTTCATGCACGTCATGCGGCCGGGCGGTGCTTTGACCGAGGGCATGGTCATCGCCGGTCCCGAGTTCGACACCACGATCGTGCAGGCGGACGGCGAAGGGCTCCGCCGGTTGAAGTTCACCTTTCGTCGCCCGCTGGCCAGCGAGGAGTACATCTTCTACGTGTCCACGCCGCAGCGCCCCGCCTACCGCCTCCGGTTCGACCCACCAGCGGTCGCTATGCCGCCCGAGGACGCGGGCTTGTTTGCCCAGGCCCGGTCGAGCGATCCACAGACCCGGCTCGCGGCCCGCCGGGCCATTCGCGAGCGCGTCCAGCCCGTGGCGGTGATGACCGCCGCCCCGGTTCAGGCGGATCTGGTCAACCCGAATCTGGCCTCACAGGCCGCTCTGGCCCGCATCGAGGAATGGTGGCAAAGCGTGGACGGCCCCGGCCTGGTCCGGGCCAATGAGCGATGGCAGGAGGATCACGCGGCGACGCTGCGCGAGCGACAGTACCTGTTTGGGATCATGGATGTGGTTGCCCGCATCATCCATTCCGACCTGTTCCTGACCGGTGAACGGCGCGGCGGAATGGCGGCGTGGCCCGCTGAAACGAAGCCCGCCTCGCGAGAGGAGGATTGACCGGCAACCCGGCTAGTTGATCTTGGCCATGAAGAGGTCGAGCCACTCGGCGTACTCTGCAGACCGCTTTACGGGGAACCCGATCGTGGCGAAGAGGTCGTACGCCTCTCGTTGAATCGGGCCGAGCTCCGCATCCACTCGCCCATCCAGGTAGCCGATGTTCGTCCGTCCCAGCCCGAGATCCGCGGCCGTCCTGCTGGCCGGCCTCGGGTACCTCACGATACTGTGACGAGACACGATCCGGTCGGTGACGTTGAAGTTGCCCTCGCAGTTGACGTTCTTGTGGTAGAAGGGGTGTTCCTCCACCAGAACAAACATCTCGGATGGGGACCACCTGCGGGCCTCGGGCTGCGGGCTGCGTACGGGTTGGCCGTTGCGGTCGTTGCCTTCCACGACCCAGCCGCCGGTCTTGGGAGGTCGGCGCATCTGGTCCGGCGATTTGAAGGCGATGTACGAGTTCATCGAGATACTGATCCGGCCGTTGCCGCCGCCGCCGTCCGGCGTATCCGTGGCGGATCCGACTTCCTCTGATGGGCAGAGGTACACATCCCGGTTGCGCACGTAACGGAAAATACTGCCGCGCTGCGGCACATCCTCTTTGAACTGCTGGGAGTTGGCTCCTCCACCGGGATCGCCAGCGAAACTTCGGATGGCGCCGTCCCAGACGGGAAGCGATCTCTTGAGGTTCGTATCCCGGATGAGCGGCCAGTGTCCGGACCGGTAGTACACGCTCTGGCTGCCGGGCAGCACCTTCTTGGAGTCTTCCCCGTACGTCAGCACGCCGAACATCACCTGCTTCGTATTCGCCTTGCACAGCGTGGTTCGCGCCTGCTCCCGGGCTTTATGCAGCGAGGGCAGAAGGATCGCGATCAGCAGGGCGATGATCGCCACGACGACCAGAATCTCAATCAGCGTGAACCCTGTGCGAGGGGATGGCCTTCGCATGTTGGTACCCTTTCCGCGATGTGCGAAAATGCTGAGCATACATCGTCCCTTGTCCAGCGGTCCGGGGGACGCGCCGAACACCGAACCGACCCTGACGGTTATTTATATCATAATCCACCTGTCGGCACCATGCCACAAGAGCTGAAGTCCGACTTTTGTTTTGCAGTGCCGCTGAACTCCAGGAGGCGGTCGTCGCTGGGTCGTCGCCGGCGCTGTCCAGCAAGCCGCCGGGTTCATCCCGCGGCGACGGGCTGCCGGGACCGG
>CAZEEJ010000074.1:0-24491 GCA_964511155.1 uncultured Planctomycetales bacterium
GGGTTCTTGAACGCTGCGACGGCCGGGCCTTCATCGTCGTCGTCGCGGACCGTCACCACCATGCCCTTGGCGTCACCGGTGAAAAAACGATGCTCGAAGGCCCCGGCCTTGCCCTTCACCGGGACGGTCTCGAACGGCGAGGCCGATGCGTCGCTCTGCGCCCATGCCGTCGAGCCCAGGCCAGCCAGCAGGCCGATACACGCGATCACTGCCACTTGTTTCCAACATGCGTTCATAGCGATCCTCCTTCTGATTCAGATTCACTCTTCACAGTCCGGATCCGCCGGAACGTCGCGTCCGCTGAAGCTGCTCAGCAGCAGGCAGCCTGATACGAACGGGGTGTCCCGGTTCTTGACGAGCAGTCTTCATCGCCGTTCCCCGGCAACATCCAGCGCGGAACCACGAACGCTTCGCCGATTGCTTCGGATCAGGCCCAGCAGGGCCAGTCCCGCCAGCGCCAGCGTGCCTGGTTCGGGGACGAGCACGATTTGTCCGGCGCGGGTTTGTGAAAACTGCAAGTCCAACTGTTCACCGCTCTGGAGAGAACCGGTGATCGTTCCGGAGGTCGGCGAGACCGGTCCGAGCGGCAGATTGAAGCCGCTGCCGAACAGCGTGACCACGGCGTTGTCCTGAACCAGCAGATCGAGGTTGGATGCGTAGCCGCCGCTGGCCAGGAAGGACCCGCCGTAGATCGATACCACCGAGCTCCCCGCCGCCGTCACCGCGCGTGCTTTCTCGGTGCCGCCGCCGCCCGCGCTGACCAATGCCTTCAGGATGCCGCCATAGATGGACACATTGGCGGTATTGGTGGCAAGCAGGCCGGTGGCTGTGTCGGTGCACCCCCCGCCCGCGCTGATGCTGCCGGTGATGCTGCCGCCATGGACGGAGATGATCGCGCTGCCCGCCGCGCTCAGCCCGGTGGCGGTGTTGGTGGACGATCCGCCGCTGCTGATGAACCCGGTGATGCTGGCCACATTGATATTCACACGGCTGGTGTCCAGGACAGTTATGGCGGTGGTGGTCGTGGTCGCGAGCCCGTTATTCCACCCGGTGGCATCGACGTCGCCACCCGCGTTGAAGTTCACCGTCGTGTTATTGGAGACCTGCACCCGATCGTTGATCGGCGACGTGACCGTGTTGGTCGCACCGTTGTTGAATGTGACCACCGCGCGAACCTCTGGTGCACTGAAACCAAGAGCTAGTAACCACGTTAAGCACATTCCAAACACTTTCATTTTCTCTCTCCCTAAAAAGCAGAAACGCAAAATGATACATACAACGAGTCCCCATCTGACGACCCTATTGATGCCGCCATGACATACGGCATCAAGCTCACGGACGCTCAGCGGGACGAAGTCAACCGGCATCGCATGAGGGCGACGTCGGATGGACTGGTGCGAGAAGCCCTTCCCGCACCCACTCTTGCGGGAATCCATTCCCGCGGATCCCAGGACACGGGAATGGATTCCCATGTGCACCGGTGCGAGATCGGAATCTCGCACCAGCGAGACTCCCCGTACTGGGCCAGTGGCCGGGCAGGTCTCGACCCGCTTCGCCATCCGCCCTTTTCCGATGGTCGCCGCAGGTCAAGTCGTGCCCTGTGCCACTGCCACTTCCGTCCGGTCATTGACCGGCAGGATGATCCGTCACTTCCCTCACTTGCCCGCGGCGACGGTGATGTTCCACGTGTTGTGGTACTCGATCGTCCACCCGAAGAGATGCTCGGTATCCGTGTTCTTGACATCGAGCGTGATCGTGTGCTCGCCGACGGACAGCGGGCCGTGGACCATGCCGATCCCCTGGTACCAGACGAACGCGGTGACGAACGGATCGTCGAGGGGGATCGCGGGGTCGAAGTCGAACTGCGAATAGTAGTCCATCACGTTGGCGCTGGTGATCACGGTCTTACCGTCGACTTGCAGGGTAATGTCCAGCGTCTCGAAGACGGCCAGGTCGATCAGATCGTCGGCCGTGTCGTCCGCGTAACTGTTGCCCAGCAGGACCCACAGGGGCAGGACGAACGGCTGGCCGGACTGGAGGGTCACGTCGAGCTGGCCGGGCGTTCCGTCGCCGGGTGTGTCGGGGAGGGGCATAAGCACCACCTTGCCGACGGCGGCGTTGTCGTTGGCGTCGGGGTCGATGCTCGTGGCTCCCAGATACCAGTTGAAATAGACCGCCTGCCAATCCGCCAGGCTCTTGCCGAAGGCGTGGGAGTTACCCGGCGCCGCTCCGGCAACGGCGGCAGAAAGCAGCAGCGATGCTCCCACGAGCAGGGCCGCGCCCCCCGAGAGCGCGCGACGGGCAACCGCCCGCCAGAAGGACGTTCGGTCGGCGAGATGAATCCGAGTGTGATCCAACATGCGATCCTCCTTTCCCCGCGTGGGGGCACAAGAGAGTGAACCATGAACGGACGGTTCAACGCCGTTCGGAAATCCAATTTGCCTGGCCGACGTCTCTCTCAGCGAGATCCGATGCCCGCGCTTTCTCGCGATTTCGGTTCGGGCCTGCCGGTCCCGACCAACGGGCTGTGAAGGGGCCGTCCTTGTCGACGTTGACGCACGGGAGGTGCGCACGAACGCAGCCACTTGCTACAAGCCCCTTGCACCACCAGTGGATCTGGCGTTAAGGCGATACTTCATGTAGGTTCCCAGAGGCCAGACAGCTATGCATGTTACTGGTTTGCGGGAGTGCTCTGCCACAGTGAAGGGCGGCAATGTAAGAAAAACACACATGTTCTGAGAAATCCTGTGCTGATTGGAGGTCAGACGCCGACGCTTGGCAGTTCTGGCGTGTCGGCACAATGGCTCTTCCGTCGGGCAACCGCGAGAGACCGGCATGCCGGCGGACGGTCGTTACCGTTCGGGAGTCGCGCCGCCGGAAGCCCGCGCGGCCGCCCGGTAATCGCTCGGGGCCAGGCCGGTGTGGGCCTGAAAGACGTGGGTGAACCAGTTGGCGTTGGCGTGCCCGGTCTCGCGGGCGATCCGTTTGACCTGCCAGTGGGTCGTAGTGAGCAGATGTTTGGCTTTTTCGACGCGGCAGCGAGCGATGTACCGGCTCATCCGCTCGCCGACGTGTCTGGTGAAGAGATGACTCAGGTAGTTCGGGTGCACCTCGAGGGCACGAGCGATTTGAGGAACGGCCAGGGCCGGATCGGCCAGGTGCGCCTCGATGTACCCCAGGGCCTGCAGCACCTGCGCGTGGGTGGGGCGTGAGGTGCCGGGCGTCTCGCCACTCAGGGGCACAGGCTCCTTGGATTCGCCGGCTGCCGGTGCGTCGGTGACCCACTTGTCCAGCAGGCCGGTGTGAGCGTTCACGAAATCCTTCACCAGGAGATCCAGCAGTTCGATCTGGCGGGCGAAGTCATCCTCCGGCATGACCGTGGGGCAGGCGCACTTGATCAGGGCCAGGCATCGGCCAAGGTGAACCACGGGGACCAACGCGCAGAGCTTGTCGTATTCACACCTGTGCCAGTGTGTCGCGGGCCGATCCCTGATCTCCGCCATGTGCAGCAGCCAGGACTCCCGACAGTAGTCACTCTCGGCGTATTCCAGGCACGCCGGGTGACAGGGAGCCGACGGGGGTTCCTCCAGGTCCTGTGGCACCGGCAGGACAAGAGGCACGGCCAGTGGAGTGATGTTGAGGGATGTAAACCGTTCGACCACGTCCGCGCGGAGCAGGTCCAGGAAGGCCGCTTCATCCAGCGTGCGCTCTGGATCGATCGGGGTCCGTGGCTCGGTGATCCGCTTGAAGCCGCTGGCCATGGACGACTGACGCTCCGGCGAACGCCGCTTTGGGGAATCTTCGTTTGATCCGGCCCGCTTTATTGTACCAGGAGGCTGACTGCTTCCGCTACGTGGCCACGTAGGGGATGGTCAGCGGGCCTTCGGGCAGCACGCAGACGGTGGGGCGGCGGCCATTGCCCTGGGCCAGCAGATCGCTGAGCGTCTGTTCGATGTGCGGACAGGGATTCAGCAGACATTCGCTGATCTGCGCGTCATCCAGGCCGTCGGCGTGGACATAGATCGTGGCCTTCTGTTGGATGCGGGCCTGCGTCTGCACCTGCCACTGATCCAGGCAGCCGAACCCCGGCGACTCGATGCGGGCGAGCAGTTCCGCCGGGCTCGTCGCCGAGCGCAGCAGCCGGCCGAACTCGCCGAACTCCGGCACGCCGTCCCAGCATTGCGAGGCGATGATGATGCTCCCCCCGTCGCGAACCACCTGGGCCGCGGCCGACATCCCCTTCACCGACTGGTACAGGTTCAGATCCAGCGGGTAGCCGGAGTTGCTCGTGATGACCACGTCGAACGGCTCGCGAACCGGGACCATGGCCGCCGACTTCACGAACGCACAGCCCGCCGCGTGGGCTTCGGCCATGGCGCCCGCGAACACCCCGGTGATCTGCTTGTCGCGGTTCATGGTCACGTTGAGCAGGAACGTCGGGCGGGCCATGGTCGCCGCCTCGAGCATCTCCTCCCAGATGGGATTGCCGTGCGTGATCCCCCAGGTGGCCTGCGGATGGCCGATCATCCTCGCCCCGTGGTTGTCCAGCACGCTCTCGGCGCCGGCAATGCTCGGCAGCACGCCCTTGGGGCCGCCGCTGAAACCGGCAAAGAAGTGCGGCTCGATGAACCCGGTGAGGATACGCACGTCGGCTTCCATGAACTGCCGGTTGACACGCACGTCATGCCCGAACCGCGTCCGCCCCACGTGCACCAGGGCGGCATCGTCGCAGCCGTCGTGCTGCAGGCACTGGTAGTTGGCGACGATCTCCTCGCCGAGCATGATCTTCAGCTCGGCCTCGGTCTGCGGCCGATGGGTGCCCAGGGCGTTGAGCAGGGTGATGTCATGCCGGCGCACGCCCGCCGCTTCCAACTCGGCCAGCAGCGGTGGCAGGATGCGCTCGTTGGGCGTCGCCCGGGTGATGTCCGTGTGCACCACCACCACGCGCTGCCCCGCCCGGGCAAGCTCACGCAAGGGCGGGCTGGCGATCGGCTGACGCAGGGCCTCGACCAGAGCCGCCTGCTCGTCCGGCAGGCCGGGCACGTACTTCGGCTCGATGACCACCGCCTCGGCCGGCACCTCCACGTCCAACCCCGTTTTGCCGTAGGCCAGATGGACCGTTTTCATGATCCCGTCTCCCGTGCTGCCAATCCGTCCCCGCGGCCGTGCCGCGCAATATGGGGGAGGATCCCGCAACCGCTGCTACCTCATCCTCATCCCTTATGATAGGAGATCGCGCCCCGGAGTACACCCCAAGCCCAGACCCCGAGTACACCCCAAGCCCAGACTTAGAGTATCCCCCAAGCCCAGGGGCAACCGGCCCTGGACTAAACCCCCAAGCCCAGGGACAACAGGCCCTGGAACAACCTCGGCTCCAGCGACACCAAGTCGCCGGGCCTGTTGTCCCTGGGAACGCCTGCGGTCCCTGGAATAACTTGCTGGGACGCCCCTCACCCACCATCCGAACTGTGACAAAGCATGATCATGCCCGTGGAACCCGCCGTCGCCGCCCGCCGGGTCAGGAGACCTCGACGACGGAGTTCAACTCGCCGAAGGGGTTGGCTTCCACGTAGCTGTTGTGGGGGTCGTTGAGCCACTGCCCGTCGACCACGTACCGGTAGCGGTACCTGCCCGGGGCCAGCGGCAGCAGCGCGTGAAACGCGGCGTCTTGCTCCTCGGGCACCATGGGCGTGGCGTCGGCGGACCAGTTGTTGAAGTCGCCTGCCAGGTGCACGGCGCGCGCCCCGCGTGCCTGAGCGACGAACAGCACGCCCTCGTCGGTGCGACGTACGCCGTAGATTCGTTCGATCTTCCGCTGGATCTCCTCGTGCGTCGCTGCTTGCTCGCTACGGACCACGCCGTTCTTGCCGAACAGCGGCCGAGTCGTGGCCAGCAGCTTATCCGCCCGTTCGGCGAGGCTGTTCGCCTGCCGCAGCAGGGCGGTGGGGATCATCTCCGGACCGCCCGAGGCGATCAACTCGCGGGCCAGCCGGACGAAGTCCCGGAAGCCCATGCTGCCCGGGTCGTATTCGGTGATCGGCTGCCCGAAGCTCGCCCCCTCACGCAGCTTGGTGTTGAAGTTGATGAACGTCGAGCACATGAGCGGCCCGAACTTGCGTTTTAACTCGTTGAGGATCTCGCGGCCCAGTTTGGTCCGCACGTCGTACAGGTTGGCCAGAACGCGGAGTTCCAGCGCCTGCTCGCGCCGCGAGCGGACCGCCTCGACGGTCTCGATCTGCTTGGACAGCCCTTGCAGCGAGAAGTAGCCGGTGTCCACCGGAATGACCACCTCACTGGCCGCCGCCAGGGCGTTCAGCGTCAGCAGGCCGATGTGCGGCGGACAGTCGATCAGGGCGAAGTCATACTTGTCGCTCACCGACGAGAGTACCCCGGCCAAGAAGTCCTCGGCATTGGGGCGGCCGCTGAAGTCCATCTCGAAGGACGCCAGCGATGTGGTGGCCGGGGCCAGGTCGAAATTGGCGGTGATCTGCCAGATGCTGCGCACCAAGTCGACCCGCTCAGCAGGTGTCGCCTGCCCGTTCAGGGAGAACGAGCGGAGCACGTCGGCAATGCTGACCTCGATCTGATCCTCCGGCACGGCCAGCCCCAGAGCACAATGGCCCTGGGGATCCATGTCGACCAGGAGCGTTCGCCGCCCCTCCCGCGCCAGGCAGGCGGCAAGATTGATACTGATTGTGGTCTTCCCACACCCGCCTTTTTGATTGGCGATGGCGATGGTTCTCATGATAGGCACAACCTTCCAACAGCGTTCATGAATATCCACGAGCGTCCATGGCACTCGGGACCGCAGCCGCAGAGCCAATCATGGCGCTGTTATCGGTCGGTGGCCGCGCAAAACTTTGCCGGACCCTGGATTTATCTGAACCCCCCGAGTTTGGGGAGCTTACGTCAGGCTACGCACAGCCGGAAAAGCGGAACTTGCGGCAGCGATCAGTGCCTCAAGCCGGTGGGCGGGCAGGTGGTCGGCAAGCACCCGCGCCCGGGCGCGATCCGCCAGCGCCTGGCAATGCTGAGGATTTGCCAGCAACCGCCGGATGATGCTGACCAACTCGCCCAGCCCGCGGAAGGTCACGACCTCTGAAGAGACGGCCAACAGCGTCCCCAGGCCGCCCGGCTGATCGTCCGTCGGGTGGGCCCGTGCGACCACCACCGCACCCGCCGCCGCCGCCAGTAGAACCTCCGGCGGAACCTCCCCGGTCGGATCGGCGTGGATGAACAGCCTGGCTCGAGCCAGCAGGCGGCCACGCTCAGCGAGCGTTTGGCATGGTCGTGGCGGGTCCAGCGGCGGCTGGTCAGGCCAGCCCGCACCGCGTATGTCAACGGTAACCTTATGTTCGCACAGACGTTGGGCGATTTCCTGCCGCAGCAGGCCTGCGGCGGCCGGGTTGCATAGCCCGGCGAGCATCGCCTGCCGAATACCCGGATCGTCCAGCCGGATGCGGGTCTTGGCCTCGGCCCGGCTCAGCAGGCTGGCCGCCTGGCCGTCCGTGAATCCGTCAATCTCGGCGCGCAGCATCTGCAGCAGGACGTTCCAGAGCTGTTGGTGGCTGGCGAGCTGAAAGCCGAGTGCCGCCGGGTCTGTGGCTTTGAGATCCGCGAACATGAGCACGCCACCGTCGCGAGCCGCCTGCGGGAGAGCCTCAGTGGCCGGCGGGAGGAGACACGGATAGGGGACAATGATGCAGCGTTGGGGGGCCACGCCGACGCACAACGCCTGTTCACGGTGACGGATATGCGTCACGGCAAGCAGGTCCTGATCGCCGGCCGCCTCGGCACTGCGCGGGGCGACACCGGGACCGAGCCAGCAGATGGCGGGAGTCTCCTCGGCCAGCAGGTCGCGGGCCTCGCGGCGGGTGTGGTCGGCCAGGATGGCGAGGTCCGGTCGGTGGCCGGCGGCGGCGAGCTTGCGGGCTCGGACGAGGGGGTGTACGTCCGCCGGGCCGGCGACGGTGATGGCCAGGGGCTGCCAGCCGGTGTGCGGGGTGGCGGTAGCGAGGCCGTCGGTGAGCAGATGGGCGAGTTCGGTCGGCCGGGGTGCCAGGATTGCGAGGGTGCGTGCCGCGGTGGGGGGGCGATCGGCGGCAAGCGTGGCCCGCAGGTCGGCCAGCAGGATCGAGCGCCGGCGGTCGAGCTCGGCGTAGGCGTTTTGCACCGCGGAGCGGATGGCCGCCAGCTCGGGCGGGGTCGACCACGGCCAGCTCATGATCCGTTCAGGGCACAGATGGCCGGCGTGTTCCGTCAGCCAATCCACCAGCTTGCCGGTCAGCGCCTCGAGCGGGCAGACGAAGGGTACCAGGCGGGCGAGGGCCAGATCACTGCTCCAATCGTAGAGCCGGAGGACCAGTGCCAGGCTTGCAGGGTCGGGTTCCCAGACGAAGACGGCACGGTGGCGGGGCAGTCGGGCCAACAGCAAATCGACTTCGCAGCCCTGGGCGAAGCCGGGCAGCAGGACGTTGCCTGCACCGGTGTCGAATCGTTCGAGGAGGGCTTCCGCCCGCACGGCGGGAATCGAGGTGCGGCCCAGCCATGCTGCGTGTCCGTCGGCCCCGGTGACTCGGAAGCTGAGCCGGCCGTCGCGAGTGAGGGCCGGCAGTGGGGGAGGTTCGGCCGCGATGAGGTCGGTCAAGGTTGGATGAGTCCGGCGTAACACCGTCAGGTTGGCGGCCAGGATGGCGGGGTCAAGCTTGGGCGCGTCGGGTCCAGTCATGAATCTCGCTCGAACGCGGGGCGGAACCCTGGCGGGGGGCACTTACGCGGATCAAGCTGAAGCGGTGAGGCGCACAATCAGCATGGAGATCAGGAAGATCATCCAGAGGACATAGACGACGATGGCGGTGGTGAGGGGCCAACGCGGCAAGGGAGGGGAGTCGCCGACGGGCAGATCATTGTCCCAGATGGAGCGTGGCTTGGCGTTGGCGGATGGGGCATTGGCGGTCTTGGGGTTGGCCATCAGACGGTTCCCTCGGGCTGACGACGGTCGATCAGGATCGTTCTTGGGGCGCGGCCGGCCGTCGCACCGGCGAGCACCGAGTCACGGGCTAACCATATCGGCGAGTGCGCCGGGTGGCAAGGAGCCGGGCGGGAGGGTCGGGGACGCTGAACCGGTGCGGACCAGACGGCGTGGCAGACGGTGAGGTGCACGCGTTCGGCACTGCTCCAAGAGCAGTGGCACACGGGCCGCCACGGGGGGCGGCCGCTACGGGAGCGGTGGCGCTTGACCCGGGGGCGCTGGGCGGATTGAATGGTCCAAGAGGAACCATAGTACGAGGAACCGAGCATGAGCCGATTACCGTCCGGGTGTCGAACGGGGAGCCGCCTGCTGAGGCCGGCCGGGAGGGTTCTGCTGATCGTGGGTTTGGCCGCTGCCGGGGTGCAGGCGGCCGCGCCGCTGGGGCCGTGGACGGGCGAGCAGCTACGTCTGGCCGGTGTGCGCACCGCCTGGCAGACCTCGCTGCCGCTGGGGTTCTCGGCGACCATTCGCTCCTACCACCTGGTCGACGGGTACATCTACGCGGTGGCCTCGACCGGGGTGATCTACGCCGTCCGCGCGGATACGGGTGAGTACGCCTGGGCGCGCAAGGTGGCGGAGGAGTTCGAGACGCTGTGGCCTCCGGTGTCCGCGAGCTTGACGCTCACGACCGACGAGGCGGACGACCACGAGGTGGCCATGGGCCATACCATGCTTTCCGTGGCCATCACGCGTGTCCGGGACGTGCTGTTCCTGGATCCCCGGAACGGGACGGAATTACGCCGCGATCGCCTGCCAACCACGAATAACGCCTCGGTGGCGGCGGCAGGGGAATGGCTGTTTCAGGCGAGTCCGGAAAGCCGCCTTTTCTGCTTCAACATCGCCGACGGGCGCGTGCAGTGGAATGCTTCCACCAATGATACGCTGACCCTGGCTCCGGTATACGCGGTGGAGGACGACAGCCTGGTGATGGCCGACGACGGCGGCTTCCTGACGTGCATGAGCTCGGGTCGGATGAACCGGTTCTCGCTGGCCCTGGGAGGCAAGCCGCACGGTTGGCTGGCGATGGATCGGCACCACGTGTACGTGGCGACGATGGATCGCATGTTGCACGCGGTCGAGCGGCTGACGGGGGAGATCGCGTGGCAGTATCGTCTGGCGGATCGCCCGGCGGGTGGCCCGGTGGTCACCGCCGACGCCGTTTACCAGGGCACGCGGGGGGAAGGTGTGCATCGCGTCGGTCTCGAGCGGACGCGGCCGAACTGGCGGGACCCGGCCGGCCGTCGCTTTCTGGCCGAGCTGCCTACGCGCGTCGCCGTGCTCCAGGCGGCCGGTCGCATCGCGCTGTGGGATCCTGCCCGGGGCGAGGTCGCTGAGTTGATTGACGTGGATTCGTCGGTGGAGGGCCTGAGCAATTCCTGGAACGATGCCATTTTGCTGACCAGTGCCCGTGGCGAGATTCGCTGCCTGCGCCCGATCGGTGCACCGGCGCTGACGTTGGCGGACTTCCAGCCAAAGCGGGCCGTCACTGAGGCACCGGGCGGTCAACCTGCCGCACCGGGGGAACCTGCCGGGCAGGAGGAACCAGCGGCGCAGAGTGAACCCGCCGAGGACGCCGCCGCCGGGACGGCACAGGGCCGGCCGCGGAGCTACGATCAGCTTCTCCTGGACGATCCGCTGCGTTCGACGCGTCGCATCACGCCATGACGCGCGGGGGCGATACACCGCACAAGGACGGCATGCAGAGTTCGCCCGCGAAGCGGCAAGCCGGGTCGTGGGTTTGGATCGCGAAACGGTCATTTTTCGGCGGGGCGGCGGGCCGGTAGGGTGAGCACCATGGATACGCTGAAGATTCGACGCGCACTGATTGCGGTGTATGACAAGACGGGGATCGCGGCGTTCGCCCGGGCCCTGGCCGATGAGTTCGGTATCGAGATCATCTCGACGGGTGGGACGGCCAAGCACCTCCAGGAGGCGGGTATCCCGGTGACCCTGGTCGAGCAGGTCACCGGCTTCCCGGAGATGCTCGACGGCCGGGTCAAGACCCTGCACCCCAAGATCCATGCCGCGATCCTCGCCGACCGCGACAACCCCGAGCACATGCGGCAACTGGCCGAGCACGGCATCCAGCCGATCGACATGGTGGTGGTCAACCTCTACCCGTTCGAGAAGACCGTGGCCGACCCGAACTGCAAGTTCGAGGACGCCATCGAGATGATCGACATTGGCGGCCCCTGCATGCTGCGGGCAGCGGCGAAGAATCACAAACACGTGCTGGTCGTTTGCCAGGATCCCGCATTCTACGATTCGACGCTCTACGCCCTGCGGAATTGGCGTGATCCCATTGAGAAGCAGGATGCGCTCGTATCGGGTGGCGTGTCGGCGTACTTGACTACTGCACGGTATGACATAAAGGTATCAAGTTGGCTGGCGGCGCAGCATTACGAAGGACAATCACCATGGCCATTCATTGAGGCTTATAGCTGGGGCCCCCTGCGTTATGGAGAGAATCCCCATCAAGAGGCAGAACTGCTCCAGTTATACGGCGACGCGGACCAGGCCGACCTCACGGCTGCTGATATGGTGCTCGACGAGCAGGAGATCTCATTCAACAACTACGCTGATGCTGATGCAGCGTTCCAACTCTGCCAGGAACTGACCTGGGCGACCAAGCCGGCCGACTGCTCGCAGCCTCGACTCTCGGGGCCTTATGTCGTCGCGTTCATCAAGCATATGAACGCTTGTGGTTGTGCCATCGGCGACGCCCCGATTGACACCTACCGCCGGGCGTATCTTGGCGATCCGATCGCAGCGGCGGGGGGAGTCCTGTGCATGAATTTCCCTGTGACTCGGGAAATCGCCGACATCGTAATGAACTCATTCGGCAGGTGGGGGAAGGCCGCCGGGGCGGCGTTCTTCAAGTTAGATCTGTGGATGGCACCCAGTTTCGAAGATGACGCTCTTGAACTCATCCGGACGCCGACGGAAAGGCGGAAATGGGGCGCGAGTTGCAGGTTCCTGTGCAATCTATTTACTGACAAATTGCCGACCGAGCCAGTCTACGACTATAAGCGCATTTCCGGAGGTCTTTTGAAACAGACCCGCGATCTGCTCGGCCTCAATGAGGAGCAGTGGAAGGTGGTCACGAAGCGGGCCCCTTCGGAATCTGAGATGTCTGATTTGAGATTTGCCTGGCTGGTGTGCAAGCACACCAAGAGCAACGCGATCACCGTCGTGCGCGACGGGATGTTGCTGGGCAACGGGGCGGGGCAGATGTCGCGGGTGAAGAGCTGCGACCTGGCGATTCAATTGGCCCGCGAGAACGGGCACGGCGATAAGCTGGCCGGGGCGGTGGCGGCGGGGGATGCGTTCTTCCCCGTGCCGGATGGGCCGGGCAAGCTGATCGAGGCGGGCATTAGCGCGATGATTCAGCCGGGCGGCGGCAACCGGGATGCGGAGACCATCGCCGCGTGCGACCGGGCCGGCGTGGCGATGATCCTGACGGGGACAAGGCACTTCAAGCATTAAGCGGCGGGCGACGGTTGCTGGTAGGTTGACGTCGCGCTGGTATGTTGACGTCGCGAAGAGGCAAGCCGGTAGCGGGTTTTGCTCGCGAAGGGTTGGTCACAGAGTCAGCTCGCGAAGGGGTCGTGGCAGAGTCAGCTCGCGATTCGGTGGCGTTGACTTTTCCCCGCTGGAGAGCGAGACTACATGGTTCCCGTTGCTCGGGGCGGCGGGAAGCGGCGAGATGCTGAGCCATGGACCATTTTGTTTACCGTGACGGCGAGCTGTACTGCGAAGACGTGGCGGTTGCGCGGATTGCCGACGCGATGGGCACGCCGACGTACGTCTACTCCGCGGCGACGTTCCGCGACCACTATACCGCCGTGGCCGAGGGCTTTCGCGAGCTGCGGCCGATCATCTGCTACTCGATCAAGAGCTGCCAGAACGTGCACATTCTGAAGCTGCTGGCCGGCCTGGGGGCGGGTATGGATGTGGTCAGCGGCGGCGAGCTGTACCGGGCCCTCCAGGCGGGTGCGGACCCCGCCCGTATCGTCTACGCCGGCGTGGGCAAGACGGACGCCGAGATCAACCAGGCGATCGACGCGGGCATCGGCTGGTTCAATATCGAGTCCGAGGCGGAGCTGGCCAACCTGGTCGAGATCGCCGGGCAGCGCGGGCAGGTGGTCCGGGCCGCCCTGCGGGTCAACCCGGACGTCGACCCCAAGACGCATCGCCATACGAGCACCGGCAAGCGCGAGTCCAAGTTCGGCGTGGATCTCGAACGCGCTCGCCGGGTGTTCGACGAGTTCGGCCGCAACGAGCACGTGCGACTCTGCGGCATTCACCTGCACATCGGCTCGCCGGTCTTCACCGTCGAGCCCTACGTCGAGGCGGTCACCAAGGCCCTCGAGTTGATCCGCGAACTGCGGGCGGCGGGCTTTGCCATCGATACGCTCGACCTCGGCGGCGGGTTCGGGGCCAGCTACCACGACGGCCAGTCGCCGATGCCCGGCGCGTATGCCGACCGGATCGTTCCCCTGCTCCGCGGGCGGGATTTGCAGGTCATCATCGAGCCCGGGCGTTCGATCTCCGCGAATGCGGGCATCCTGCTCGCCCGCACCGTCTTCGTGAAGCGCGGCGGCGACAAGCAGTTCATTATCATTGACGCGGCGATGACCGACCTGATCCGCCCGGCGCTGTACGACGCGTTCCACTTTGCCTGGCCGGCTGCGCCCGGGCCGCGGTTTATCCCGCCCGGCCGCCGCGTCGATCTCGACCTGCCCGGGTGCAGCGCGGCGGACATCGTCGGCCCGGTCTGCGAGACCGGCGACTTCCTTGCTCGCGACCGCAAGCTGCCGCCGGTACAGCGCGGCGATCTGATGGCCATCTTCACCGCCGGCGCCTACGGATTCGTGATGGCCAGCCACTACAACTCGCGGCCCAACGCCGCCGAGGTGCTCGTCGACGGCGATTCCTTCCGCACCATCCGCCGCCGCGAGACGTACGACGACCTGCTCACCGCCGAAATCAACCTGGGATCGTGAGCCAATAGAGCCGCGATATAACAGAGCCGCACCGGCAGAGCCGCGACCGTAAGGGAGCGGTTCTTGTGGAGAGCGCGTGCTCGCGGAAGAACCACTCCCTTACGGTCGCGGCTCTGCCCGTGCACAGCTCTGCACGGCGCTCTCACGCTTTCAGCGCGATTTCACCGCGGTCCAGACCTCGTCGTAGAGTCGGGTATCGTTGCCGAGGTCTTCGAGATACTCCATTTTCCGCATCAGGTCTTCCGAGGGGTAGATGGCCTCGTCCGCCCGGTCGTCGGGGTCGATCAGCGCCAGGGCGGCGTCGTTGGGGGTTGCGTAGCGGTTGAAGTTCGAGAGCTTGGCCCCTACCTCGGGCTCCAGGATGTAGTTGATGAACCGGTGGGCGGCGGCGACGTGGCGGCTGCCGGCGGTGACGGTCATGGCGTCCACCCAGATCAACGTGCCCTCCCTCGGGATCGCGAAGGCCGCGTTGGGCTCCTCCTCGATCCCGCGCATGGCGTCTCCATTGTAGACGATGGCCAGGGCCGCGTCGCCGGAGACGACCTTGTTCTTGCCGCCGACGCCGCCCTCGAAGCCCAGAGCATGCCGGCCTTTCTTGGTCTGCAGGACCAACTCGCCGGCGGCCTTGAGCACCTGTGGGTCGCGGCTGTTGATCGACTCGCCGCGGTACTTCAGTGCCGCCGCCAGCATGTCGCGCATGGAGTCGATGAGCACCAGCGGGCCCGGCTGGCGCTCGGCGTCAAACACCAGGGCCCAGGTCGGCTCGATCTCGCCCAGCTTGTCCTTGCGGTACATCAGGCCCATGGTGCCCCACTGGTAGGGCAGGCTGTGGCGGCTCTGGGGGTCGTAGGCCGGGCTGCGGAACCGCTCGCTGACGTGTTTGCGGTTGGGGATCTGCTCCGCGTCGAGCGGCTGGATCAGCCCCAGCTTGGCCAGCACCGGCACGGCGTGGTCCGATACCACGACCACGTCGTACTGCTGTACTCCGCCGGCATGCTGCAGCTTGGCCATCATCTCTTCGGTGGCCTCGTACACGTCGACGCGGACCTTGATCCCCGTCTGCTTCTCGAACCCGGCCGGGATGTCGGGGTCGATGTACTCGGACCACATGTAGACGTTGATCTGTTGGGTGTCGGCCGCCTGCCCGGTGTCAGGCGACCGGGAGCAGCCGAGTCCGAGGGCCAGGAGGGCGGCAGACAGCATTCCGAGCAGCAGGCACGGGAGATCCCACATCCACGACGATGTGCTCCTCATCCGCGGTTTCATGCTGGTACCTCCGGTGCGTGGACAGGGACCGTTGCCGGTTGCATGAGCAACG
This sequence comes from uncultured Planctomycetales bacterium, assembly GCA_964511155.1. Lineage (GTDB taxonomy): Bacteria > Planctomycetota > Phycisphaerae > UBA1845 > PWPN01 > JAAYDF01. The sequence continues at coordinate 15,356 of CAZEEJ010000074.1, forward strand.
ATAGCCCGAGCGGGGCAGGGCGGCAAGCGGGGGAATGGGGGAAGGTTTTTTGATAAAGCGGGGTTGGGCATGGGTACGATCATCGTGAGCCCACCCTTGCTGCGCAAGGATGGGCCACCTGGCGGTTGGACTCGCCGGCCGCCACGGGGGGTCGGGGGGCGGCCGCCACGGGGGGCGGCCGCTACGGGCGGGCTTGGACTGGAGGGGCCGGCCGGGGTATAGTATTCACCGCTAAGGAAACGGCTGAGTTGTGGCGATGATTGTCCTGGGGTTGCGTCGACGATGACGTGGTGGTTGTGCCGACGATGACGTGGTGGCGCATTTTGAGCCTGACGTGCCTGGTGTTGGCGGCGGCGACGCTGCCGGCGACCATCGAGGCTGCGCCCTGTGTCCAGCGTCCGTCCACCCTTCCCCCCCCGAATGAGTCCACAACGCCTGTTTCCCATGACTCGGCGGCCCCGGGCCGGCCGGTACTGCCTGGTTTGCCGGTGCCGACGGCCCCTTCGCCGTCCGACGGTGAGGCGTTCTTCGTTTCCACGCCGACGCTCGATGTATGGGACGCCAGCCTTTCTCGGACGGTTGCCGGTTCGTTGGGTCTGGTGCCGATCCCGCCGGCCCGGCCTGGGCAGGCGTATGGCGTGAGCGACCCTCGGCCGGTCTGCCCGGCACTACCGTTGTTGGTCGATGTTGCTGGGCCCCCGGCGGCCGATTCGGCGTGGCTCGTCTGCCGGTATGCCCATGCCCCTCCTGCCGCTCGCTGAAGGCCCGCCGTGATCGGTGCGTGCCTTTCCGGGTGTGTCGCCCGCCGGCTTGATGAGGAATCGGGCCGGCGCCGTGCGGGACGAGATCAATTCCTGGGCCGGGTCGCGAGTCGCGGCTTCGCCCGTAACTGAATGTGGACACCCTATCTGAGTATTGGATCGCGAGGCCGGCCGACGTGGTTGTCCGGTCTCACAGCGGAAAATGAAAACCCGGGCGCGGCCCATCGGCGACGGACGATCCGTGGTTGCAGGGCAGGCCCGGCATACCCGAGGAAAAACCACCATGACTGAGAAGAACCTGTGGTCGAAAGTGGGGTTGATCGCCTTGCTGCTGGGTCTGTCGGCCTGGCAGATGTGGCCGCCCGGTCAGAAATTGAAGCCCGGTATCGACCTGGGCGGCGGGCACAGCCTGCTGTTCGAGGTGGACGATAGCGGTTTGGAGCAGCATCAGAAGACGGACTTGGCCAGCCAGGTGATGGCGATTCTCAAGCAGCGTGTGGATCCGGGCGGCAACCGCAACCTGGTGTGGCGGCCGATCGGCTGGAACCGCATTGAGATTCAGATGCCTCGGCCGCAGGAGTCGCAGGCCCAGAACCGCGTCCGGTTCGAGGAGGCCCGCAGTCAACTGGCGGCGAGCAGCATCACCGAGTCACAGATTCGCAGCGCGCTGGCCATGCCTCCCGAGCAGCGGGATGAGGCTTTTGCACGGATGACCGGCCCGGTGGCAGCGCGCAAGCCTCTGTTTGAGAAGCTCGCCCGACTGGATGAGGAATATGGGGCCCTTCAGGCGGCCACGACCCAGCCGGTCGAAGGCGAAGCGGCCCGGAAGATCGACGAGGTCTTTCTGGCTCGGCGGGCGGTGATCGAGGACCTGCTCAAGACGAATCTCGACGTGCGGGTGCTCAGCGACATCCTGCAGCTCGACAAGCGGAGCAAAGTGCGGGCCGAGCGGCTTGCCGCCGTCGAGGCCGAACACGCGGACCTGGTCCCGTTGATCCGGGAGATGGTGGCTGGCTTCGACCAGTGGGCCAAGACCAAGGGGGCATTGGACGATCCGGCCGATCTGATGCGTCTGCTCCGCGGGGCGGGAAAACTGGAATTCCGCATCCTTGCCCAGCCGGACCCGAGCAACCCGAGTCGGACGGCGGCCAATAACCCGGCCTACCGGGAGGAGATCAAGAAGTACGTTGACCAGTTGGCCAAGTACGGCCCGCGTCCCCGCCCGGGGGATAACTTCGGCTGGTTCCGCATCGACAAGGCGGAAGAGAACGACATTACCACCGGTCCGTATATTGTCAGCAAGTACCTGGATACACCCTACGTGCTGGCCCACTCGACACCGGACATGGGTTTGCTCAACACCGGGCAGGACGACTGGAAACTGCGTGGGGCGTATGAGGGGGCGGATCGGCAGGGCCGGCCGGCGGTGCACTTCGAGCTGGACCGTCGCGGCGGGGACAAGTTCGGCGATCTGACCCGCAACAACCTGCAGAAGCCGTTGACGATTTTCCTGGACAATACCGCCATGTCGGCGGCCACGATCCAGAGTGAGATCACCACGAGCGGGCAGATCACCGGGAACTTCTCGCGGGCCGACGTGGTCGAGATGATCAATACGCTCAATGCCGGCGTGTTGCCCGCGAGGCTCAAGGAGGTCCCGCTCCAGCAGAAGAGCGTCGGGCCCGCCCTGGGCAAGACCAACCGCGACAAAGGGATGCAGGCGGTGGCCGTCTCTTTCCTGCTGACCATCGCCTTCATGGCCATCTACTACACCTACAACGGGGCCATCGCCAACATCGCCCTGCTGATGAACCTGGTCATCACCCTGGGGGTGATGTCCTTCCTGCAGGCCACGTTCACCTTGCCGGGCATCGCCGGCCTGGTGCTGACGCTGGGTATGGCGGTGGATGCGAACGTGCTCATCTTCGAGCGTATCCGCGAGGAGTTGGCCCGCGGGGTGTCCGCCCGGATGGCGGTGAAGCTGGGCTACGAGAAGGCGTTCAGCGCGATTCTGGACGGCAACGTGACCACCATCATCACGGCGGTGATTCTGGGCTCGCTGGGCAGCGAGGAGATCAAGGGGTTCGGGTTGACCCTGGGGATCGGCTTGTGCACCAGCATGTTCACCGCCCTGTTCGTGACCCGGCAGTACTTCAACATCATGGTCCCGCACACCCTGAACAAGGAGGAGACGCAGCGGGCCTGGCTGGGGACGGGCGTCCTGGCGGTCGTCGGGGCGATCTTCATGGGTCTGGGCTACGTGCTGAACCGTTCGGAGGATCTGCGGGCGGAGTCGGCCCTGTGGGGCTTCGGCAAGCTGATGACCGTCCTGTTCGCGACGGCGGCGGTCTTGATGCTGAGCATCTGGCTGTTCCGCCTGCTGTACCGGGGGATCGGGCACCAGCAGAGCAACCGGATGTCCATGATGAAGCTGCTCAGCGCCCCGAAGGTCGACTGGATGGGCAAGGTGAGGATCTTCTGGCCGCTGTCCGCGGCGATCATCGTCGCCGGTTTCCTCTTCGAGGCCAACGCGGACCGCGAGCAATACCTGGACATCGAGTTCCTCGGCGGCACGAGCGTGCAGATCCAGATTCGCGAGGACCGTGCGGAGGAGTTTGCCCAACGGGGCGATGAGAAGCTGCTGGATTACGTCCGTGGTCGGACAGCGCAGGACGAGAACGCCCCGTCCACCTCGGTGGGTTGGCTGCGCGCGGCGGCGGGGCAACTCGACCAGGTCGCGATCAGGCCGATCGACGAGCACCGCTATATGGTGACGGGATACAGCGAGCTGACGGTTCCGCAGGTCGAGGCCCTGTTGGTACCGACGTTGGAAAATGCCACTGTCCGGGGCGGCGTGCGGGCGACACCGGAGGGGGTGGAGATCGAGTTCGACCCCGATAAGCTCGAGGGCGTGACCATCGACTCGGGTTTCGCCGAGGCTCAGGTTCGGGCGGCGGCCGACTACCTGCGTGGTGCGGCGAACAAGCTGCGCGGTGCGCGCGTCCAGCTTGTCGAGGAAGCGACGGCAACTGGCGAGCGTGCGGCGTTCGAGATCATCACCACGGAGACGCAGCGTTCGATCGTGGCCGAGGCCCTGGTGGCCGCGATGGGCCCGGGTTCGGAGGCAAACATTCTCGAGGTGGTGCAGCCGATCGAGGGCCGTCTGGTGCGGGACGGCGAGCGGGCTCCGGACGGCCTCTTCCCGATCCGGCAGGCGGACAATGCCCTGTCGGACGTGATCGGCGGCAGCATGCTGGAGTCGGTCGGGGACTACAAGGGCGGGGTGGCCCTGGTGTTCGACGATTTGCAGCCGCCGGCTACGGTGGCGGACCTCGAACGGCGACTGCGGGAGATGCGTTTGCAGCCGGACTTCGAGGAGACCGGCTGGCGCGAGCCGAAGGTGCTGGGGCTGGATCCGGTTCCGGGTGAGCCGGGCGGTGCGGAGCGGTACCGTCGCATGGCGATCCTGGTGGTCGATTCCAGCCTGCCGTACGTCGAGGGCGACGAGAACACCGCCTGGCGCACCGAAGTTGCGCAGAAGGAGCTGGAACTGGCCGAGGCGGCCCTGGCGACCTCTCGGTCACTGCAACGCGTGACCCAGTTTGCTCCGCAGGTGGCCGGCGAGGCCGTTCAGAAAGCGATCATCGCGGTGATTCTGTCGCTGATCGCCATTGCCGCGTACCTCTGGGTGCGGTTCGGCTCGTTGGACTTCGGGCTGGCGGGCATTATCGCCCTCTACCACGACGTGGCCGTCACCATGTCGTGCGTGATGCTTTGCCATCACATCCACGACACGGCGATCGGACGGTTCCTGATGCTCAATGATTTCAAGATCGATCTGGCCATGATCGCGGCGTTCCTGACCATCGTGGGGTACTCGATCAACGATACGATCGTAATCTTCGACCGCATCCGCGAGAACCGCGGGCGGATGGGAGCCGTCTCGGGCGAGCTGATCAACAACTCGTTGAACCAGACCCTGTCGCGGACGATCATCACCTCGTTTACCCTGTTGATCGTGGTGGTGGCCCTGTACGTGGCCGGCGGCGAGGGCATTCACGGGTTCGCCTTCGCGATGATCATCGGCTGTCTGGTCGGCTGTTACAGCACGCTGGCCATCGCGACGCCGATGATTCATCACCCCCGCGTGATGTGGGTGGTGGCCATTTTCCTTGCGGTGGTGACCGCCTGGTTCATCGTGGCGCAGATCCCAGCCGGGGCCTTCCGGCAGATCTTGCAGGTGATCGTGGTGCTGGCCGGGATCGCGGCCCTGTTCCGGCAGTGGCTGAGTACGCGTGAGCCGGTCCGTCGCCACACGGTCCCCGCGTAGGCGGGAGGCCGGGGGTCGGGGCGAGCGGATCGCAGATTAGAGATCGCAGATTTCAGATTGGGGGTCGCCGCTTGCGGCTTCGCACGGCTGCGAAGCACGTCCCCGAATTCCCCTACCCCGCCCGGGTGGCCCATCCTTGCGCAGCAAGGGTGGGCTCGCGATGATCGAATGGGTGATGGGTGGCATGGGTCGGTACTCCGACCCGTGGTTGGGCCGGGAGAGGCCACGGGCCTGAGTACAGGCCCATGCCACCCTCCGCATCATCGTCAGCCCACCCATCGCGTTGCGATGGATGGGCCACCTGTGAAGCGCACTCGCCGATCCCCTACGCCGTCCGACTACTTTCACCGAGCGCTGACCCAGGTCACGCTGCCGTCCATGCCGGCGACGATGGCGGTGCCGTCGGCGGTGGCGGTGACTTGGGCCATGACCGGCAACTCGGGTGTCGCCTGGTACTGCCAGAGCAGCCGACCGTCGGCACTGTCGTGAACATTGAGGCGGCCGCGGTTCGAGCACACGAAGACCTTCCCGTTTACCTCGGTCGGCGGAATGGGGAACCGGCCCAGGCTGACCGGCTTGGACCAGACGGCCTGTCCTTGGGCGTCGTAGCGGGTGAGCCCCTTGTTCAGGCCGCGGGCGAAGAAGCCCTGGCCATCCTCGGTCAGGCCGATACCCGCCACCTCGGCGGCAATGTCGCCGAGGTACTTGCCGTCCAGTGAGTAGCTGCCCAACTGATAGCCGCGGTCGCAGACGAAGAGGCGGTCGCCGATGATCAGGCCGGCACAATCGGCGGCTCCGTAGTAGCGGTTGCGTTTCTTGGGGTCGTTTTGCCCGCCGGGGGCGCCGGCTTTCCAGCGGAGCGATCCGTCGGTGGCGTTGACGGCATAGACCTGGGCGTCCCAGGCTCCGAAGTACAGGACGCCGGCGTGCAGCAGCAGTGGGTGCTCGATGCTGAAGGTCGCGTGGCGGATGGACCATTTGGGCTTGCCGGTCTGCCGGTCGAGGGCGTGCACGTAGCCTTCGAGGTCGCCGACGTAGACGCACTCGCGATCGAGGGCCGGCGTCCCGAAGGCATTGCCGTTGATCCGCTGCTTCCACTTCACGGAGCCATCCAGGGTGACGGCATACACGGTGCGGTCAGCGGCTCCGAAGTAAAGGGTGGTGTCGGCGAGGGCCGGGGCGTGCAGGATGGCCGCCCCCACGTCGATAATGGGCTCGGCCTGCACGTTGCCCGCGGACTGCCCGGCAAGCCGACTCACTTCGCCGGCTGTCGAGGCCACGATGCACCCGCCGTCCACGAGAAGAGGTTGGGCCTTGAAACCCGCCGGCAGGACGGTGCGTACGGGCCGGACGGCGGCGTCCGCAGGCAGATAGCTGAACGCGGCGGCGCGGTCGAGTTTGAGCTTCTTGAACTTGCCGCTGAGGCGGACGAAGTGCATTCCGGGCACCAGCCCGGCGGTGGGGACCTCGCCGCGGTATGCGCCGCCCCGGGCGTCGAGGGTGATCGTCCTGGCCTCGTCGTTGTTGACTGACGCCGACAGGTCGCCCGGCTGCCCGCCGCTGATCCGCGCCTCGATGGTGACGCCGCGGCCGGTGATTGTCGTGCCCTCGCGTGGGCGGACCAGGTCCAGGGTGGGCACCGTGGGCTTGGCGATCGGCTTTTCGAGCACGACCTGCATCGGCTGATCTTCGTTCTTGAAGCGATAGACCACGCGAAGCGTGCCGTCGATGACCGAGACGATGCTGTATCCGGTGTTCGGCCCGAAGGTTGAGCCGCCCATCACGCTGTCGAGCGTTCCCCACTTTTCGGCACGCACGCCGTGACCGTGGCCCATGAGCAGGAGGACGACGTTGTGCTCGCGGATGGTCTCCAGGAGCCGGAGGGGCTCGAAGGGTTGGGCGAACTCGCCGCCCGACAAGGGGTGATGGCAGAAGATGAAAATGGGCGTGTCCTTGGGCACCTTGGCCAGATCACGGCTCAGCCAGGTCAGCGTGCGCTGGTCGATGCTGGGGACCGGCTCCTGGGGCGTGGCGGTTTCGAGGCAGATGAACCGGCAACCGAACCGGTCGAAGGAGTAGTGGTCGCCGCCGTAGAGGTCCTGCATGATGTGCAACATGCTGGTCCAGGTGTTGTCGTGGTTGCCGGGGGTGTAGTAGACGGGGAGGTTCAGCAGGGCGAAGGATCGCTCCACATTTTGCCAGGTGTTGGCGATGAAGCCGAACTCGGTCACGTCGCCGGTGGCGAGGACGAAGGCGGGCGGGGCGGTGGTCAGGTCGAGCGGCTTGAGGACCTGGGGCTGTCCGATTTGCTGGCCGACCCAGGCCAGCCCGGCGGTGCTGCGGTCGCGATCAAACGGATCGGCCGCCCCGGCCGGCCAGGGGCCGATGTGCATGTCGCTCACCTGGATAAAGCAGAAATCCTCCACGCCGGCCGCCCCGGCCGACGGCCACTGGACGACGAGGGCCGCCGCGACAACCAGAACCCACGCCCACCAGGGCGACACGTGACATTTGCGGACGCAAGACATATCGTTTTCCTCCATGTTGGAAGGGACCATGATACGTGACTTGCGCAAAGCTGGCCAGACAAACGGCGGTTCGCCATGAGCCGGGCCGACCTGCGGAACGTGGTGGTCCTGACGCTGGTGGCGGGCGTGGTCCAGGCGGCGGCGATCGCGGGCGTCGCGCGGCTGCGCGGCTCGGCCACCGCGTACGCTTTTCAGTCACGGGACGCGGGCGAGTACGTGGCCCTGGCTTGCGGGATCGCACGGCTGGGCCGCTACGTGCCCGTGGACCGTGAAGGGACGATCACCGGGCCGGCGGATACCTGGCGGACGCCGGGCTACCCGGGGTTTCTCGCCTTGGCGGTGCGCGTGGCCGGCGACGCGCCGGGAGTGCTGCTGGTCTGGCAGCAACTCATGGCCTTGGCGGCCGTGCCGCTGCTGTATGGGCTGGTGCGCTGCTTCACCACTTCCCGCCGTGCGCTGCTGGCCACGCTGGTGTGGATTGTCGATCCGTTTCGCCTGTACTACAGCCAGTGGCTGCTCGCGGAAACGCTCTTTGGCGTCGTGCTGCTGGCGGGGCTGTGGATCTGGGCTCGGGCATATCGCGGCGGCTGGACCATGAGCCGGGCCGGCGGGCTGGGGGCGTGCGCGGGGTTGGCGGTGCTGGTGCGGCCGATCGGCATCGTTCTGCCGCCGTTGGCGTGGCTGGCGATTTTGGCCGGGGCTCGACGGCAGCCATCACGACGGCTTGTCGCCCTGACGCTGGCGGGTGTGGCGGCGTCCGCCGTCGTGGTCGGCCCGTGGCTGGTACGCAATCACGGGATCACCGGCCGCTGGGGGCTCTCGCACCAGAGCGGGGCCAGCTTCGCGTACCACAAGGTCGTCGATGTCGTACTCTGGGCGGAGGGCCGGCACGACCGGCGGTTCGACGCCGCCACGCTGGATGAGGCGCGAACGCAGATCGACCGGCGGCTGCACGAGAAGTGGCAGGAGGTGCACGGCCCGCTCAATGCGAAACAGCGGCAGGCTCTGCGGTGGGAGAACCTCAACTACGGCGAGGCACCGGGCGTCGATCCGTTCGCGGCCTCATCGTTGTTGTGGGCGGTGGGGCTGGAGGTGCTGGCGGAGCACAAAGCGGCGGCGGTCGCGTGTTTTGCGGTCCAGGGAATGTCCATGCTGGCCTTCCCGCTCGGGCTGGTGGTGGACCCGCCGGCCGGTTCGGAGGCCGCGCCGTTGTCGTTGCTGGGTGGCGGATCGGCGGCCAGCTCGATCGCGGCTGCGGTACTCGGAACGGTGTACGCCTTGCTGGTCGTGGTCGTCGCTGCCCGGATCGCAGGTGCGGTCCGGCGGTGGCGGTGCCCCGGACACCTGCTCGCCCTGTTGCCGGCGTTGGGGCTCTTCGTGCTGACCCTGCCGTTCGAGGATCCACGTTTTCGGCTGCCGCTGGTGCCGATCTTCTGGCTCGTGGCTGTGGTGAGCTGCCGAACCCAGCCCTGATGAATAGGCAATTCTTCGCACCACCGGGCGGGGCGGAGGAGGCT
>CAZEEJ010000075.1:0-24353 GCA_964511155.1 uncultured Planctomycetales bacterium
CACCAAGGCCGGCACCAGGATTTCGACCTGCGGCTCTACGTGCGCACCAGCCCGGCCGCCAACGGGGGCGTCTACTTCCGCTGGCTGGGCTACGAGCCCTTCGGCGACCGCGGCTACGAAATCCAGATCCTCGACCTCCCCGGAGCCATCATGCCCACCGGAAGCCTCTACTCGCTCGCCCGCGGCAACGACCTGCTCGTCACCCCGGGCCAGTGGCAACTGCTCCAGGTCTTCGTCCGCGGCCGCCACGCCCTCGTCCGCCTCAACGGCGTCACCAGTGCCGAGTCGAACGAGTTGACCACCATCCGCCCCGGCCACATCACCCTCCAGATGCACCGCGGCAACGCCTGGATCGAGTTCAAGGAGATCTACCTCACCCCCGCCGACTGAAGCCGGGTGGCAGAAGGCACAGAGGCAGAAGGCACAGAGGCAGAAGGCACAAAGGCAGAAGGGACAGAGGCAGAAGGCACAAAGGCAGAAGGCACAGAGGTTGTAGGCAGAAGGCAGTCAGGTGGGTGATGAAGGGGAACAGGGGCTGTCACTGCCGCACCATGCCGGATTCCGTGTGCCGCTGCGCCTCTGTCTCTTTGTGCCTTCTGCCTTCTGGCTACTGGCTACTGCCCACTGCCCACTACCTTTGTGCCTCTGTGCCTTCTGCCTTTGTGCCTCTCTTCCTCTCCTTGGCCACGGTCCGGAACTGGATGGGCACCCCCGCTGATCGCAGACCGACGTAACCCGCGGCCGGGACGAGCTTCGTGGCCGCGTTGACCCGCTGCCCGTTGAGCGTCACCGTGATCGTGTCGCGCTCGCAGACGATCTCGCAGCGGTGCCACTCGCCCGGCGCAAGTTCCACCTGGCGCAACGGGTTCTCCTTGCCCAGTTCGGCCGTCGCGCCGCCGTGCACGCGCAGCCGCCCCATTCGCCGGACGTTGAACACCGCTTCGATCGCCCGCGGATCGGTCTGGTCCGGCCCGGTCAGGTGCGCGAGCACACCCGTCCGGCCGAGCTTTTCGGGGTAGCGGAACTCGATCAGCAGGCGATAGTCCTCATGGGCCTTCTGCGTCCGCAGATAGCCCGCCGGCTCACCGGTGCAGTGGAGGATGCCCTCGCGCACCGCCCACGTGTCCGCCTCCGCCCCCACCGCCTGCCAGCCGTCGAGATCGCGGCCGTTGAACAGCGGCGTGAACCCGGCCACGTAGTCCTTCCAATCTTTTTGCAGAGCCTCGAGCACCTTGTCCGGGTGCCCGGCAATGTCGGCGCTCACCTCCTGGTCGACCAGGATGACCTTGCCCGACCGACCGACGACCACCGTCCAGCGCGAGCTGAAGCGGTCGCGGACCGGCACGCCGAACGCCCGGGCCACCGGGCCGCCCTCGTCCGCCAGCAGGTCGTAAGTGAGCTTGTACTCGTCGCAGAACCGCCGCTGTGTGCCGGGGTCATCCTGCGACACGCCGAAGATGGCCGCGTCGAATTGCCGCAGCCGCTGGTGAGCGTCGCGGAAGGCCTGCACCTCGCGGGTGCAGCCCGAGGTGAACGACTTGGGGTAGAAGAAGAGCACCACCGGCCGATGGCCGTACAGCTCCGCCAGTTCGACCATCTTGCCGTCCTGATTGGCCGCCCGCGCCTCCGGCGCCCGCGCATCGAGTTCCGCCGCCCCGCTCACCGCCGCCCAAAGCAGGAGTACGCCACCCGCAATCAACGTTCGCCTCATCGTCACGCTCCTCACAGCCTACGCCGAGAGCAGTTTCCTCGCGTACTCCGCGTTCTTGCGCGTATCCGCCACCACGTCCCCGCTCGGGCTGGACGTCTCGAGCACCACCCATCCGTCGTAGCCGATCTCCCGGAGCACCGCCGCGACGCCGGGCCAATCGACCTTCCCCGCCCCCAGCATGGCCGGCCCCTCCTTGAGGTGCACCTCGCAGATCCGCTCCCGGCCCAGCAGGCGGATTTCCCGCACGAAGTCGTACCCCTTCGTCGCGTGCGAGTTGAAGATATCGTAGTAGACCTGCACGGCCTTGGACTTCACCACGTCGAGAATCTTGAGGTGTCCCTCGGCCGACAGGTAGCTCTCGACGCCCAGCACCACGCCCGCCTTCTCCGCCCGCGGGGCGAGTTCCTGCAGAACCTCGGTCACTCGCCGCATGTCCGTCTCGTTCTCCTCGCGGAGTTCGCCCTTGCCGAAAAACGCCAGCAGGATGCGGGGCACCTTCATGACCCGGGCGACCTCGATGGCATCCGCCAGCCAGATGGCCGCCCGCGGCTCGGACATCAGCGGCACGTTGTTCAGTTCGCCCAGGGCCAGCGAGCAGATGCCCACGCCGCTGCCCCGGGCCGCCTCCCGGTAACGCTCCTGCATCTCCGCCCGGCGCAGCCACATCCCGTTCGCGGCGTCGCCCACGCTGACCTGCACCCCTTGCAGGCCGATCTCCTTGGCCAGGGCGAACGCCGACGGGTCACGCCGCCCCATCGACCAGTCGCACATGCCCAGCTTGAGGCCCCCGGCCTCCCGTGCGCCCGCCTCCTCGCCAAGGGCAGGCTCCGCACGGCCGCTCAGGGCCATTCCCGCCGCTGCCGCCGCCGTCCCCGTCAGCCACTCCCGCCGCGTCATGTTCATCGTTCGTGTCTCCCTGGATCCAGTGATGGTCGCCGCCGCGGTGCCGTGGCCGCTCCCGCCGCCGTACGGCCCGAAACACCGCCCCGATTGTAGCCCGCAGCCCACCATTGTGCAGCAGGACCGAACGAACGGGTTCGGGGTGCCACGCACGGACCTGAAGCACTGCTCACAGAGCAATCGCTGAGTCCCCCACCCCGCCGCGAAGCGGCAAGCCGAAAGGAGCGTCCGGCTCGCTGCCACGCTGCCTCGTTGCCCCGCTGTCTCAGTCCCGCTGCCCCGCTGTCTTACTGTCCCGTTGTCTCGCTGTCTCGCTACCTCCTTGCCCGCGTTACCGTGTCGCCCTGGTACCCCGCATCCGCGGAGGCGACGCCCTGTGACGGAAATCCGCCAGTAAGGCAATCGGGGTTCTGTTGACGATGACGGCACCGCACAGCGAGCGGGGAGGCGGCAGGGACGGCACTGAGAGCGGGTCGGGCGGGCCTGGGCGGTGTCGGTGCTGAGCCGGGAGCGCTACGATCTTCGGGAAAGGCTTGGTGCTTTTACCCAAAGGGCTTAGATTGACCGCTAATCTGCCGATATTGGGCAGGTGAACGGACCCGGACGCCGGGAATGGAGAGAATATAGGCCCTATCAACTGGTGGACACGATGAACCAGGTTCGCAGTTTTATGGTAATGCCTTCGCTGCCGGAGCCCCTCCGGCCGATTCGAGACTTGGCCTACAACTTGTGGTGGACCTGGTCGCCGGAGGCGTTCGAGCTGTTCCGCCGCATGGACGTGGATCTGTGGCGGGAATTGAGGCACAACCCGGTGGCGATGCTGGCCCGGATGCGGCAGGAGCGACTGAACCGGCTGGCATCGGACCCGGCCTTCATCGCCGCGCTGCACCGGGTGCTGCGGGAGATGACCGCCTACTTCGAGCAGCCGACCTGGTTCGACAAGTACCACGGCAATCGGCCGACGGGCACGATCGCCTACTTTTCGGCGGAGTTCGGGCTGCACGAGTGCCTGCCGATCTACTCGGGCGGCTTGGGCACCCTGGCCGGCGACCACCTCAAGAGTGCCAGCGACCTGGGCCTGCCCCTGGTCGGCGTGGGCCTCCTGTACCGCCAGGGCTATTTCCACCAGTACCTGACGCAGGACGGCTACCAGTTCGAGGACTACCCCGAGCTGGACTTCTCCACCCTGCCCATCACCTCGGTGCGCGACCCACAGGGGCAGCATCTGAGCGTGACTCTGGACGTCGGCGGGCACGAGGTGCGGGCCCTCGTCTGGCAGGCGCTGGTCGGGCGGGTGGTACTGTATCTGCTGGATACCAACGTGGCCACGAATCGGCCCGAGGACCGCGACATCACCGCCCGGCTGTACGGCGGTGACCAGGAGAATCGGATTCGGCAGGAAGTCGTCCTGGGGATCGGGGGCCTGCGGGCGCTGGCGGCCATGGGCATTGAGCCGTCGGTCTGCCACATGAACGAAGGGCACTCGGCGTTCCTGGCCATCGAGCGCACCCATGAGCGGATGCGGCTCAACGGCCTGAACTTCGAGGAGGCCCGCGAGCTGGTGGCCACCGGCACGGTCTTCACCACGCATACTCCGGTGCCCGCGGGCATCGACACGTTCCCCGTTTCCCTGGTCAACCGTTACATGACCAGTTACCGGCAGGCGCTGGGCATCAGCGAACAGCAACTCCTCGAGCTCGGCCGCATCAACCCCGCGGACACGCACGAGCCGTTCAGCATGGCCGTCCTCGCCCTGCGGCTGGCCTACCTCAGCAACGGCGTCAGCCAACTGCACGGCGAAGTGTCCCGCAAGATGTTCAGCGCCGTCTACCCCGGCGTGCCGGTCAACGAAGTGCCCATCACCTCGATCACCAACGGCATCCACATTCGCAGTTGGCTGGCCAGCGAGGTGGCCCACCTCTTCGATCAGTACCTCGGGCCGTCCTGGGCCGAGGATCCGCTCAACGCCCAGGTCTGGGAGCGTGTGGACCTCATCCCGGACGCGGAATTGTGGCGGTCGCACGAGCGGCTGCGCGAGCGGTTGGTGGCCTTTGCCCGCCGCCGGGCGAAGCAGCAGCTCGTCGGGCGCGGCGCTCCGCCGGCCGAGATCGACGCCGCCGACGAGGTCCTCGACCCCGAGGCCCTGACCCTGGGCTTCGCCCGGCGGTTCGCGACCTACAAACGGGCCACCCTGCTGATGCGCGACCCGGATCGCCTGGCCCGCATCCTGACCGACCCGCAGCGTCCGGTGCAGTTACTCATCGCCGGTAAGGCCCACCCCAGGGACGAGGCGGGCAAGGAACTCATCAAGAACATCGTCCACTTCGCCAAACAGCCCAACCTGCGCAACCGCATCGTTTTCCTCGAAGATTACGACATGAGCATCACCCGCTCGCTGGTCTGGGGCGTCGACGTGTGGATCAACACACCGATCAAGCTCCACGAGGCCAGCGGCACCAGCGGCATGAAGGTCATCCCCAACGGCGGGATCAACATGTCCGTCCTGGACGGCTGGTGGCCCGAGGCCTTCGACGGCACCAACGGATGGTCGATCGGCGACCGGCGGATCTACGGCAACCAGGACTACCAGGACTTCATGGAGGCCGAGTCGCTCTACGAACTGCTCGAGAAGGAGATCGTGCCGCGGTTCTACGACCGGGGTTCGGACGGCCTGCCCCGCCGGTGGATCGCCACCATGAAGGCTTCGATGCGCACCTGCTGCCCGGTGTTCAGCACCAACCGCATGGTCCGAGAGTACGCCGAGCGCTTCTACCTGCCCGCCGCTGAACGCTGGCACCGTTTCACCCAGGACACCTACAAGGTCACCCGCGAGGTGACCTCCTGGCGGCAGAAGCTCGTCCAGCGCTGGAACGAGGTGCAGATCGGCGAGGTCAAGGCCGACTTGCCCGAGATCGCCACCGTCGGTAACAAGTTGCCGGTCGAGGCCCAGGTGCGGCTGGGCTCGGTCGACCCGAGCGAAGTGTCGGTCGAGCTCTACTATGGGCCGCTCGACGCCCGCGGGCTGATCACCATGGGCAGCGCCGCCCCCTTGCAGTGCATGGGGCGCAACGGCGACGCCGAGTACTATCGCTACGCCGGCGTCATCCCCTGCGAGTACAGCGGGCACTACGGCTACGCGCTGCGCATCGTGCCCCGCCATCCGGAGGTGGCCGCCCGATACCACATCGGTCTGGTCCGCTGGGGCTGAACGTACGTATCAACAGAAAGTGGAGGTCGTGCTGATGAAGGGCAGGAAGGGATGGATGCTGCGGCCGTGGGTGAGCGTATGCCTGTTGTGGCTGGCCGGGTCGATCGTTCTGGCCAACCCGTACGCGAAGGTCGATTGGGAGCGTTGGGAGCAGCACCGGGCCAACCTGCACACCCATACCACCATGAGCGACGGCCGACTCGAGCCCGCCGAAGCCATCGACCGCTACCGCGAGTTGGGGTACACGGTGCTGGCCCTGACGGACCACGACACGGTCGGTCCCAAGGGCAAGCGCGATCATCCGCAGAAGACCGAGACCACCTGGCCCTGGTCGCGTTTCGAGCGCCAGCCGGCCGAACTGGGCATGGTCGCCATCGAAGGCAACGAGATCTCCAAGCTGCATCACATCGGCAGCTACTTCACCGGCTACGGCAACGCCGACGTCGAGTCCGAGGCACAGGTCATCGAAGAGATCGGGCAGCGCGGCGGCGTGGCGGTGATGTTTCATCCCGGGCGCTACGACCACCCCGTAGAGTGGTACGTCGGGCTCTTCTCGCGTTTCGATCACCTGCGGGGCCTGGAGGTCTGCAATCGGGCGGACCGTTACCCGTGGGACCTCGGCCTGTGGGACGACGTGCTGTCGGAGACGATGCCCGGGCGGCCGGTCTGGGGCTTCGCCAATGACGACATGCACCGCCCGGAGGAAGTGGGGCGGAGCTGGGAGATGCTGCTGCTGCCCAAGGCGACGGCCGAGAACGTCCGCGCGGCCATGGAGACGGGGCGGTTCTACTTCAGCATGGTGTACGAGGCGGGCAAGCCGGCGCCGACCATCAAGTCCATCGGCGTCGACGCCGAGGCCGGCACCATCACCCTCGAGGCCCAGGGACACCAGCAGATCTACTGGATCTCCCGCGGGCGGATCGTGGCCAGCGGGCCGACCTTCGACGCGAAGCGCGCCCGCCGACCCGAACGCTACGTCCGGGCCCAATTGCGCGGCGAATACGGCTACACCTACACCCAGCCGTTCAGCCTGCCGCTCCGAAAGCAACCCGCGGACACGCCGACAAGCGAGTAACCCGAATCATTCATCGGAACCACAGATGAACACGGATAAAACAAGAGATCGGCGTCAAACACAGCGCGCCGGGGATCAGGATGCGATGTGTTCTCCAACTCCTTTTCTTATCAGTGTTCATCTGTTCTGAAAAAGAGCGGCCCTCTGCCAGAATGGCAGCCATGGGTCGTTTTTCATGCTCCGTAGGTGCCCGGTACGCCGGGCATGACAGACTGTGGTTTCAATGAATAGTTCGGGCTAAGCGGCAAGCCGGATCGCGTGCTTCTCTCACGGATCGTCCAGGTGATTCTTGCACGACGCCTGAAGTCCCTGACCGTGCGAGACATTGTCAACCATTGCACCGGCGAACCCTGGCATACCCCCGCAGGGCGATGAGTCTACGGGCCGCTTGCCGCCGATGGAGACGGGCGATACCCTGCGTGACATTGGCCGTCGGCGTCGCGGGGTGGGCGGAGTGCGGCTCGGCCCGCTCGCGGTGCGCCGACACGGGTGATCCACGTGACCTGACCCTGACTGAAGGAGGTTCCCATGGGAAGCTGCAGTCTGTTATTGGCCCTGGCGGTCTCCGTCCCGTACTCCGGCCCGAGCGTTTCGCCGCCCCCGGTCGGGGAGCCCCTGCCGCTGTTTGACGGCAAGAGCCTCGACGGTTGGCGGTACTACCTCGAGGACCATCTCGTGGGCATGGAAGACGTCTGGAGCGTCCGGGACGGGCTGCTCATCTGCAAGGGCGAGCCGTTGGGCTACCTCTACACCAAGCGGCCGTTCAAGAACTTCCGCCTGCTCGTCGAGTGGCGCTGGGCGCCTGGAACCAAGCCGGGCAACAGTGGCGTGCTCATGCGCATCAACGGCAAGCCCATGCCCCTGCCGCGCTGCCTCGAAGCCCAATTGATGAGCGGCAACGCCGGCGACCTCTACGGCTTCCACGGCATGAAACTGGCCGGCGACGAGGCGCGATTCCGCGAGGCCGAGGGCCACGCCATAGGCGGGCACCTGCGTGGCGTCAGCAAGATCACGGGCGCCGAGAAGGAACCCGGCCAGTGGAACACCTACGACATCCACGTCGAGGGGGCCAACATCAAAGTCCGAATCAACGACCAGCTCGCCAACGAAGCCACCGGGGCCGAGCTCGTGGCCGGGCCGATCGGCCTGCAGTCCGAGGGCGGCGAGATCCACTTCCGCAAGCTGGTCATTACCCCTCTAGCGGATTAGTATGACAGCGCTGGATGACGTTTTGCGTAGCGGCCGCCTGAGACCCAACGCCAACGGCGTTGAATAACACAGCCCAGGGGCGCGCAGCGCACCCTGGGTAATCAGACCAGTCTGGATCGAGCGAACCCTGAATGGGTTTCATATCCGGCGGGTGGCATGGGTCGGTACTCCGACCCGTGGTTGCGCCGAGGGAGACCACGGGCCTGAGTACAGGCCCATGCCACCCGGCCGCCTCCACGGCAGCCGACGTGTCGTCACCGCCCGCACCGGCGAGACGCCGGTGCCACACCCGTGGCGACGGCGAGGCGCGAGCGGCTACGCGGGGTCTTTGGGCGGGGGCGGGGGCTGGACGTCGGAAGCGTTGCGCGGGACGCGCTGCCGCTCGATGACGACGGTCCGGGCGAGCAGATCGCCCACCCGCTGACGATTGCGGGTGAAGAACACAACGAGCATGAACGGCCACACCTGCAAGTAGGGTTCGAGTTCGACGAGCCTGGCGATGTTGCGGATGAGGATCTGGACGGCATTGGGCTGTTCGAGGGTTTCGTGCCGCACCTCGCAACGCAGCAGGCGTTTGCCGGGCGTGGCCCGGCCGGTCAGCTCGAAGGCGACGCAATACGCGACGTAGAGTACCCGACAGGCGAGCCAGGCCCAAGGCAGACCCTCGGGCCACAGAACGCCCTCGGGTGGGTCGGTCTGGCCGCTGGTCGCGGCAGTCCACCATTGGCCGAGCATCGTGGCGAGGCTGCCGGCCGCCTCAAACGCCGCTGTACCCCAGATGAAAGAGGTCACCGCCACCGCGGGCAGCAGGTCGATGACGGCCGCCAGGACCCGCTTGCCCAGACCGGCGATGCCCAAGCCGACCGGCAGCAGTACCGGCGAGGCGATGCTCTCCTGCCGCCGCCAGAAGACCAGGAGCAGAACCAGGGCGACGACCATGGTGGCGGCGAAATCGCGCAGCCCCCGCTGGGTGCGCGACGCGGGGCTGTGGTCCGGCAGGGGGACGGGCCGCCAGGGCTCATCGGGCGGGCCACCGGCCGTGGCGGAGTGGAAACTCACCTGGGCACCGTCCGGCCCAGCCTGGAGGACGACAAGTTTGTCGAGAAAACCGCCGACGGCGCTGCCGGCGGGCAGGGCCAGCGGCTCGTCGGGCGAACCACCCGCCGCGTGCAGCGGAGTGACGGCCCGCCAGCCGCCGCCCGGCTCCTCGCCGCTCTGCCGGAGCCAGGGCGTGCACAGCAGGGCCTCACCGCCGGCCGGGTGGGGCGTCAAGGCGGCGAATACCACCTGCCGGTTGGCCAGCAGCGCCGCCCCCTCGGCCAGTGTGGAGGCCAGGGCCAACGGCGGTCCGACCGTCCACTCCTCGTCCGCGTGCCGAGCGTAGTGCACCACGCGGTCTTCCGCATCCGCCTGCCAGAACAAATGGAACTGGTCCTCGCCGCAGCACAACCAGAACCGCCCGGCGCCGCGACTGGCCTCGGGCACGGCCGGCCCCAGCCGCCAGGAGGACCGCTCGTACACCACCAGGTGATACGCATCGGCGTCAACGGACAGCGCCGCGGCCGACTCGTCGACCGACTGTGTCTCCGCCTCCACCTGCGCGTCCGTGTCCTCGTCCGGCACCTCGTCGTCCGGTTCGTCCGGGCGTTGGCTTTGCAGCCATTGTTCGTGAACCGCTGCCGCCGTCTCGCCATCCACCACAGCCCAGAGCAGGGCGTTGACACCGCCCGGCTCACCCGCCACCGCCACGGGCATCACCGGGCCGGGCAGCATCAGCTCTCGCCGCACACCCCCATAGGTCCGCCCGCTGGCCGATCGGCTGTACCGGTAATGGGCGCCTTCCGCACCGAACTGCTCGTCCCGGCCGAAGAAAACGTGCAGGTCCTCGCCGACGACGGCCGCCCGCACCACCAGCCCCTTCTGCGGAAGCAGGTGTCCCGCCTGACGAAGCCGGGCGCCGGTCTTGTCCTGCGTCGCGAACCGATTGAGGAAGGCTTTCTCCTGGGCATCCCACTGCCCAACGATCAGCCAGACCACTTCGTCATTGCCGGCCACCAGAACGCGCTGCGGCTCGGTCGGTGCCGCCGCCTGGCCCCGCACGCCGGCAGGGGCCATCGCCAGCAGCGCAACCGACAGAACCAAGATGCCCACGCGCCGGCCGCTGCGGTGTGGCACCGGACCTCGGCGAGCACGGTCGAGCCGCGTCTCGCCGGTGCCCGGCCGCCGCGGGGGGCGGCCGCTACTGCCTGGCACTGAGATACGAGCCCTCATTCCGGTTCCCCCGCGGCGTCGGCAGGCACGATCGGTTGCGTGGTGGGCATCGGCAGACGCGGTTGGTCCAGGCGACGGATGCGGCCCCCCAGAGGCAACCCCCGCTCCCGGGGCGAGCGGAACCGCGATGCGGCGGCCGGGTTGTCGAACCGCTCCATCCGGCCGAACGACAACTCCATCCACCCGCGATCGTACAGCCAGTCGAGGCGGATGCGCCGCGGAACCAGCGCCGACGCGCCGGAAATGGGCTGGTAGTCGGACAGTTTCGCCTGCACCAGCGGTTGCCCGTCGGGCCGGAAGTACACAATCGACCGAACCAGGAACGGGGGATGGCGATCCACGTCAATCGCCTTGACCAGGAAAGCCTGGCCGGCGGCATCACGACTCTGAAAAAGCAGCTCGTAGCGGTCGCGGGCTTTCCACATCATCAGGTCCAGGCTCGCGTCGTCCTCGGGCAGGCCACCCAGCCCGAGCACCTCGGCCAGGAGATCCGGCCGGAACGGCAGGTCGGCGTCCGCGGGGTAGTCCATCTGCTCGTGCCGCCCCCAGGAATAGGCACCGTCGCCCACGCGCTCCCAGAACCAGAACTCCTCGTCGTTCGAGCCGGCCTCGATCGCCGGCCCCAGGTGATCCAGCTTGAGGTACAGGTCGCGCGGACGGCGATAGAGCAATACGCCGTGCAACTGAAACGTCTCCCGCTGCGTGCCGCGGACGAACTCCCCGGTCGCCTCGACGCCCCCCCCGCGCAGCAGGAAGTCCATCGCCTCCGCATTGCGGTTGACGCGATTGACCACCAGCGACATGGGCACGTCGTCGAGGTCGGCGATGGGTTGCTTGGGGGTCGCAGCGCAGCCGGTCCAGCAGGCGGCCAGCAGACACACCCACCCGGCCCCGAAAAGCGGCTTTGGAATACGATTGCTCATGCGTCGTTCCGGTCGGCCGGCATTCCGATCGCCTCAACGTCGCCGCTGAGAATGGCGGTTAACTGCGCACTGAGGCGCTCGATGCCCTCCTCCGTCAGCCGCGGGTTGAGCACCCGGTGTTCGCTCTGCTCGCCGACCAGACGCAGACGCCAGAACTCCTGCCCGCCCTCGCGGACGGTGCCCTCGAGGCGCAGACGGCGTTTGCGCATCAGCAGCAGGGCGAGCACAAATCGGAACTGCTGGCGGGTCTCGGTTTCGTCTTCCTCCAGACGTTGGAACAGGCTGAGCAGTAGCTCCTGATCGACCGCCAGCGGTTGGGGCGTCTTGTCGCGCAGGGGAACGCGGGCCTGCCAGTGGCACATGCTGCCCTCCGGCGGGCCGGGCCACGCCTCGGCCGTGTAGTCGCGGCGTTCGAGCCCCTCGGGCGTCTCGAACAGGGCGGTGAAGTAGAGCTCACCCTCGGCCAACTCGCGGTCAGTGACCGTGCATCGGCCGGTCGGTCTGGCGAATTCCCAGTCGCTGGTCATGGTCATCCCGTACGGCGCATTTCCGAGGCGATCGCCCGGCTCAGGACTTCTCCTCCGGGGGCGAATCGGCACCCGGGCCCTCGTCAGCCTCTGCGGCAGCGGGCGGCGGCGTGGCGGGGGGAGACGGTGCCGCGGCCTCGACGATCGGCAGGGAGGTGCTACCGGAAGGCGCCCCGGTCTGGGCCGCCGGGAACTCCTCGCCGCCCTCGTTGTCCTCCTCCTCCGTGTATACGTCCTCGTAGTCCGTTCCGTCCACCACTTGGCGGAGCAGGTAGTAGATCACCGTGGCCCCGGACAGGTAGAACGAGGCCACGAAGGCGTACAGCAAACCGACCGCCACCGTCAGCCACAGGCAGATGATGAACGCGCCGCCCGCCTCGGCCCCCTCCATGCCAAACGGCACGCTGATCCCACGCAGGTGCTGGAACGACGGGGCCGGCCAGAGGGTGTCCAGCTTGGTCGCCTCGGCGATGCCCGTGCCCGGCCGGGCGGTGAAGCTCAACCCCAAACCGACGAACAGCCGCACCGCCTTGAGCGCCAGCAGCAGGAAGATCCGCACGAACAGGTAGCAGATCGCCCCGTAGACGAGGGCGACACCGGCGTAGAAGGCCGTCCGCCACGGCCGCGCGTACACGTAACTATAGCTGCGGGACATGGCGTCAAAGCTGTCCGAGCCTTCAACAGCGATGGTCGGCCACATCAGACCGCCGCCGGCCAGTGCCCCGACGATGACCGCGGCCATGATGAACCCGCCGGGCAAGGCCAACCCCAGCCCGATACCTCCGATGATCTCGCCGACCACGGGAATGGCCATGACCAGCCCGCCCACGATCATGAGCACGCCCACCACGATCACCAGCAGGCCGGGAAACAGCGGCGCGACGAACAGGCCGGCCAGCTTCCGCTGAGCGAAAGCCAGCGCCGCCTTGATCGAGATATGCTCCTCGCGAGCGATGTTGAGGGCCGCGATCCGGCAGATCGCCCCGCCGGCCAGCGCCCAGAGAGCCAGAACGGGAAGGGAAAACAGCAGGAAAAACCAGAAGTGCTGGGTCACCAGCCATTGCTTGCCGCGAACTGCCAGGACCAGGCAGGACAACACTCCCAGGCCGTCCGGACCGCTCTTCACCGGCACCAGGATGCTGGCGGCATCCGGCCGCTGGCCCAGAGCCGCCCGCAACGCCGCCGCGGGATCCGCGCTGCCTGCAGCCACCCGGGCAGTCATCACCTCATTCAATCCGCCGGTCAGATTCAACCCGCGAGCGGCCTCAAGCAACTGCTGGGCCACGCGGCCCTCGAAGCTCGCAAAGCTGCGGAACACGCCCCGAGGGCTCGCGTCCCGTACCGTCTGGTAGGCGATACGGTGCCGGCGGGCCACGTCGGCGATCCCCGCGGCCTTGTCGGACTTGCTCTGGTCGCCGTCGCGATGCGCCTCCGCGAGCTTATCCAGGGCCTTGTCGTACGCGCTGCGGATGTCCTTGAGCGCCCGGGCCGACGCCTCGACCGGTTCGTTGCGGAAACGATCCTCAAAATCGGGCGACAAGGCCACCTCGACCTCGCCGCAGGCCGCGCGAATCTGACGGGCCTGATTGGCCAGGGCCATCGCCCGCCACGCATCGAGATCCTGCACTTGCCAGAAGGCGTTCACCTCGCCGTTGACCGGGTGGTGCTTCGCACTCCAGGTCACGTCCAGCAACCAGCCCCACAACCCCGTGAGCAGGACCGCAACCAGGGCCAGTACCAGCTTGTTCGGATGGACCGCCAGCTTGAAGGTGCGGAACAGGTGGGTGAAGGGGAAACATTCGGACCAGATAATCCGTCGAAGCTCGTTAGGCTGCTCCGGCATGACTGTATCCTCCTTTGTCGGGTCACACGCACACCCTGATGGGCCGGGTCGCCATTATACGCACCCCCCATGGCCCGGCAACACAGACCGTGTGCCCCTGTTTTTTGAGCAGTTCGGTCGCCTGCGGCCCCGTCCGTGTGCCACTGCTCTTTGAGCAGTGCGATCGCGAGCGGGCTCGCGGTCGCGGTACGGAGCTGCGCCCCGGCTGGGTGGCCCATCCCCGCCGCGGCGGGGGTGGGCTGGCGATGATCGAATGCGTGGGAAAGCCTGCTTGACCAGGAGCCCTTCCTCCATCCGCATCATCGTGAGCCCACCCATCGCGTAGCGATGGATGGGCCACCCGCCCCCCTGGCCTGTCACGGCCCCCGCGGAGCCGGAGTTGAGCGACCCGGCCGCTGCGGGTATACACTGCAAGCGGCTGTACGTGGGCTATCGACTTGTGGCGAGGTGAGGCGATGAACGCATTGCAGAAACGGATCGACGCCGACCTGCGAAAGCGATTCGGCCAGATTCGGATGGAAGCGGGTTCCCAACTGCCCGAGGGTTTCTTCGAACCGGTCTTCGATCACCTCGAGGCCCTCATCGACGTGGTGGCGAGCATCCGGGATTACTCGACTGAACCCTACCTGGACAAGGTTCGGCAGGTCATCTGCACGCAATGCCTGGCCACCGCCGACGGCCGATGCGCGCGACGCGATGCCCAGACCTGCGGGCTGGACGTTTATTTTCCCATCATTGTCGGGGTCATCGAACGCGCCCTCCGGTCCGACCCTGGACCGGGAGACTGATCCGCCCCGGGTGGAACGGTCCTGACGAGACGAATCCAGCAGACTGCTCCAAACGTCATGCATCCGGGCGCGAAAGCTCCAGCCGGGAGGAACCGTTTCCTTACGATCGCGGCTCTGCTCGGGCTGGCTAGGGTCGGCCGAATTGCAGCGGGCCGGCGTACTCCCGGAACTGAGCGTGGCACCCGTAGCAGGTGGTCTTGACGCGACCGAGAGCGGCCCGCATCCCCGCGAGATCCTTCGCCCGGGCCGCGGCAGCCACACCGGCCGACTCCCCGCGGAGTTGTTCAACAATCACCAGGAAAGCAGCCCGATCCTCGTCGCTGAGGTCCGCGTCGGCCACGGCCTCGGGAATCTGGTCAGCGGCCTCCTCCAGGGCTCGGGCCACACGCAGCGCCTCGCGGAACCGGAGCCGTTCATCGTCCGCCGCCTGGGCCGCTTTCAGGTCGGCGATCTCCTGCGGCCAGTCGGTGGTCACCCGGCGACCCAGCCGGTTCATCACCGATTGCAGCCGTTGGGTGTGGACCGCATGGCGGGCGGTGCCGGTTGGGGCCCGGCGCGGCCCCTCCGCCGCCGGCTCACTGCATGATACCGCCCCGGCGCAGACCAGCGCCAGCACACTGCCCGAGCCCCAGCCCGCTATCCGCCGTTGGTTCATCGTTAACCTGCCTTGCCCAGGAGAAAGGTACCGCCGCAACAAAAGGCCATCGTTCCGCGCGGCCGTGCCGCAAGCTCGGCCCGCAAGCCGCCGGGCATTGTAGCCTTCCTCACCATCCCGGGACACCACGGCATTTGGGGTACCTCATCCCTTGCCACCGGCGGGGATTCTGCTATGCTACGCCGCTCGGAACGGCAGTTCGGCGGGCCGAACAATAGCGGGGGCCTGGATAAAGGGCAGGGTCCCCACCCGGGCAACCGCATCACCAAGGGAAGAGGACGACTCCAGGACATAGGGGGCTGCGGAGAATCCCTTGATCGCCGGGGAGAACGCGCGGCAAGGCAAGAAAATGCAAACTTTGCTCATAGCTAGGGTTATATCGATCGCGGCACTGGCGATCTGCTTGACGGGATCCGCATGGGCCTCGGAACCGGCGACCCAGCCGGCCGAAGAGGATGCCACCGGGGCGGCGGAGGACACGGCCCCTGCGCCAGAGGATGCCGCTACGACCACGCAGCCGGCCAGCCCGCCGGGGGACCAGCCGTTCGGCCTGACCTCCAAGACAATGAGCGGCGACTGGTTCGGGCTCGGCCCGGAGATGCGCGACCTGGGCATCGGAGCGAACTTCTTCTGGAACAGCCATTTCATGTCCAACATGGCCGGCGGGAACAGCACCGGCGGCCCCAAGCACAGTGCCACCTACGACGCCATCATCACCTTTGACCTGGACAAGCTGGGTCTCATTCCGGATGCCGACGTGCTGGTCCATGCCCGCCAGCAATGGGGCCGCAGCATCAACCCCTGGATCGGCCCGCGGAGCCAGGCCGCCCGCACGCATTCCACCGCCCAGCAGGTCAACGACGACGCCGACTTCGACCACGGCATCTATGTCGATCAGCTCTGGTACCGCCAGCACTTCCTCGACCGCAAGATCGCCCTGCAGGTCGGGTACCTGGACTACCAGACGATTGTGGACAAGAACGCCTTCGCCAACAGCGAAGACCGCCAGTTCATGAACGAGGCCCTGGACAACAACCCGCTGTTCCCGACGGCGTCGGGGACCGGGCTGGGGGCCGCCCTGTACGTCAAACCCTGCGACTGGTACGAGTTGATCGTCGGGACGCTCGATGCCGAGCGCCTCCCGCTCTATAAGCCGGGCTTCTCGACCGCGTTCCACGATCACGCCTACTACCTCATGTGGATCGAGAATATCTTCAAGGTGCAGATCCCCTCGCCCAACGGCCCGCTGGCGGGCAACTACCGGTTCGGGACGAGCTATGACCCGCTGCCCCGGGTGCACTTCCAGGACGCCGGCCTGCCGGTCGCACGCGACGGCGACAACTGGACCTTCTACATGAGCCATGACCAGATGCTCTACCGGGAGAACGACAAGGACTCCCAGGGCCTGGGCATGTTCCTGCGCTACGCCTACAGCCCCAGTGCGAGCTACCGCTACAAGGAGTTCTGGTCGATCGGCACGGTGTACACCGGACTGGTCCCGACCCGGGACCGGGACGCGCTGGGCTTTGCCTTCGCCCAGTTGGTGGACTCGGGCGCCTATCGCCGCTGGCGCGACCCGAACTCGGGCAACGAAAACATCTATGAACTATACTATGCCATAGAGGTCACTCCCTGGTTGGTGGTCACCCCGGACATTCAGTACATCGACAATCCGGGCGGCAACGACACGATCAGCCATGCCATCGCCGGTGGGGTGAGGATACGCGTTACTTTCTGATTCACTCGGGGCGGCCGGCCGGCAGGCGCGGGCCCCAGCAAGGAGCTGAGACCATGTGTGCAATCGAGTCGACCGGCGCCGCGGGGCGCGTGTTTGAGCCATCACCCGATCTCGCCGCCAAGGCGCATATCAAGTCGATGGACCAGTATCGCCAGATGTACGAGAAGTCCATCAAGGATCCCGAGGGATTCTGGGGCGCGGTGGCCGAGGGCTTCCACTGGCACAAGAAGTGGAGCAAGGTCCGCGAGTACGACTTCAAGGGCGACATCTCGATCAAGTGGTTCATCGGCGGGCAGACGAACATCACCTACAACTGCCTCGACCGGCACCTGGAGAAGCGCGGCGACCAGGTAGCGATCATCTGGGAAGGCAATGCCCCCGGCGAGGACGCCAAGCTGACCTACCGCCAGTTGCACGAGCAGGTGTGCAAGTTCGCCAACGTGCTCAAGGCCCGGGGGGTCAAGAAGGGGGATCGCGTCTCGATCTACATGCCCATGGTCAAGGAGCTGGCCATCGCCATGCTGGCCTGCGCCCGCATCGGGGCGGTCCATTCGATCGTGTTCGGCGGGTTCAGCTCCGAGGCCCTGGCCGACCGCATCGTGGACTCCACCTGCAAGGTGCTGGTCACCACGGACGGCGTCTACCGCGGGAGCAAGGCGGTGACGCTCAAGGCCAACGCCGACGAAGCCATGGACCGAGCCGCCAAGCAGGGCTGCGAGGTCACCACCTGCATCGTCTACGAGCGCGTCGGGCAAGACAAACTGCCGGTGAACATGCAGTCCGGCCGCGACCTCTGGTGGCACCACGCCATGAAGGATGCCTCGCCCAAGTGCGAGCCCGAGTGGATGGATGCTGAAGACCCCCTGTTCATCCTGTACACCTCCGGCTCGACCGGCAAGCCCAAGGGCGTGCTGCACACCATCGGCGGGTACATGGTCTATGCGGCCATCACCCACAAGTACATCTTCGATTACCAGGATGGGGACGTCTACTGGTGCACGGCGGACATCGGCTGGGTCACCGGGCACACCTACATCGTCTACGGCCCGCTGTGCAACGGGGCCATCACGGTCATGTTCGAGGGCATCCCGACGTATCCCGACGCCGGCCGCTTCTGGGACGTGGTCGACAAGTACAAGGTCACCCAGTTCTACACCGCCCCGACGGCCATCCGGGCGCTGATGCGCGAGGGCGAGTCGCACGTGGATAAGCGAAGCCTGGCCAGCCTGCGACTCCTGGGCTCCGTCGGCGAGCCGATCAACCCCGAAGCCTGGATCTGGTACCACAAGCATGTCGGGCATGAACGCTGCCCGATCGTGGACACCTGGTGGCAGACGGAGACCGGCGGCATCCTCATCACTCCGCTGCCGGGTTGCACGCCGACCAAGCCGGGCTCGGCCACCCTGCCGTTCTTCGGCTGCAAGCCGATCCTGCTGACTCCCGAAGGCCAGCCCATCCAAGGGGCGGGCGCCGGCGTGCTCTGCATCGAGGAGCCCTGGCCGGGCATCATGCGCACGGTCTACGGCCAGCACCAACGGTTCAAGGAGACCTACTTCAGCAGCTACCCCGGCCTGTACTTCACCGGTGACGGGTGTCGGCGGGACGAGGACGGTTACTACTGGATCACCGGGCGGGTGGACGACGTGATCAACGTCTCCGGCCACCGGATCGGGACGGCCGAGGTCGAGAGCGCGTTGGTCTCGCACCCGTCCGTGGCCGAGGCCGCCGTCGTCGGGTTCCCCCACCAGATCAAAGGCCAGGGCATCTATGCCTACGTGACCCTCAAGGTCGGACAGGAGTACACCGACGACCTGAAGAAGGGCCTGCTGGTTCACGTCCGCAAGGTGATCGGCCCGATCGCCACGCCGGACGTGATTCACTGGGCGCCCGGGCTGCCCAAGACCCGCTCCGGCAAGATCATGCGGCGTATCCTGCGCAAGATCGCCGAGGGCGAGTCCGACAAGATTGGCGACACCACGACTCTGGCGGATCCGTCGGTGGTTGAGCACCTCGTCGAGTCGTACAAACCGATCGGTTGACAGCCGCTTACAGCACCGCGGGGAGAGTCGGACGGCTCTCCCCGCGGTCTGTCCGGTTGACCATGCATTGAGAATTGAGAGTGGGGAGTGGGGAATTGAGAAGGGCGCAACTCGCCATGCGCGGTCGAAATGACGAATGGGGAAGGTTTTCGGCCGCGGTCGAAGTTTCGGGCTTCGGACTTCGTGATTGATTGGACATTGGGCCTTGGGTCTTGGGCATTCGCCATTGACCGTCCATCAACATAGGTTCATTGAGCTTCTTGGGAGAAAACAGATGTCCACTGCCACCGTTTCACAACCTGCCGCTGGGGCGCCCTCGCCGGCCACGAAATGGCTCGTCCTCACCGGGGCGATCATCATCCAGCTCATTCTGGGCACCGTCTACGGGTACAGCATCTTCTGGGAGCCGCTGCAGTCAGAGGTCTACCCGCCGATCGTGACCCAGGCGGACCATGCCGCCATGGTCGCCGCCGGCCAGGATGTCACCGGCCTGACGGTGGTCGCCAGCGCCGAGGAGGCTGCCCAGCTCAAAACGCGCCAACAGGGCTATCTCAAATATGCCTTCTCCATCTGCATCCTGTCGTTCGCGGTGGTGATGGTGATCGCCGGCCGGCTTCAGGACATCAAGGGGCCGCGTTTCACCGCCATCATCGGCGGCATCCTCATGAGCCTGGGCTTCCTGTTGGCCGGCCTGATGGAGAACCCCGTGGTGTTCTACATCGGCCACGCCGCGTTTGCCGGCGCCGTCTGCATCGTGCTGCTCATGCTCACCCAGGCGCTCCTGGGCGGCATGGACCCCAAGGAGTTCCCCATCGTGCAGCACATCCCGCTGGGCATCGTGGCCGCGGTGGTCGTCGCGGGGACGGTCCTGGGGCAGCGCTACATCGGCAACGGTGGAGAGTTCGACAAACTGTTCCTGCTGTGGGGGACGGTGGGCTTCCTGGCCGGGGCGGGCATCGGCTTCGCTTATGTTTGTCCGATCGCCGCCCTGATCAAGTGGTTCCCCGAGCACAAGGGTCTGGTGTCGGGCCTGGCGGTGGCGGGTTTCGGGTTCGGGGCCTACCTGTTCAAGGGCCAGACGATCGGCGCTCTCGGCTACATCCAGGAACACGGCATCGTGGCGTTCTTCATGGTGCACGGGCTGGTGTGCCTGGTGGCCGTGGCCATCGGGGCGATGTTGCTGCGCAATCCGCCTACCGTCCAAACGGTTCGCAAGGCGGCCGACTCGAATTGGCAGGATACGCTGCGGAAACCGGCGTTCTACGTGCTCTGGCTGATGTTCTTCAGCGGGGCCCTGGCCGGGCTGATGGTCATCGGCATCGTGGCCGTCTTCGCGGGTGAACGGCTGGTCGAGGGTGCCGGCGGGACGGCCGTCGAGAACGCCGACCGGCTCGCCCTGATGGCCAAAGGCGCTGCCGCCGTCGGCTGGCTGGCCATCTTCAATGCCGTTGGACGTGTCGTCTGGGGCTTCGTGTCCGACCGCATCGGACGTACCGCGGCCTTCGTGGCCATGTTCTCCTTCCAGGCGGTGATGATGTTCATCCTC
Source organism: uncultured Planctomycetales bacterium (assembly GCA_964511155.1). Lineage (GTDB taxonomy): Bacteria > Planctomycetota > Phycisphaerae > UBA1845 > PWPN01 > JAAYDF01. The sequence goes on from CAZEEJ010000075.1 coordinate 20,434, forward strand.
GGCGGGCTGAGTACCGAACTGAGCCTGGCCGTCGGCGCTTCCATCGTCGGGTTCAACTTCGGCGGCAACTTTGCCCTCTTCCCGTCGGCGACGGCCGACCTGTTCGGGGCCAAGAACCTGGGGGCCAACTACGGCTGGGTGTTCACCTCGTACGGCATCGCGGGGGTGATCGGCATCGTGGCGGGCAACACGGCCAAAGCCATGACCGGCAGCTACTCGGCGGCGTTCGCCGTGGCCGGCGGCCTCTGCGTCGTCTCCGCAGTGCTGGCCATCGGCCTGCAGGTCAGCCAGAACCGCGCCGCCGCCCAGGCCGCCTGAGGTCAACAAGGACGGGACTTTGGTGGTGGTGATCGCAACTCGAAAGAGCCGCGGGCTTTAGCCCGCGCGGTACGTCTACTTGTACAATGCTTCAATCGCGTTCGTAAGACCGCGCGGGCGAAAGCCCACGGCTCGTTGGGGTACTCGCGCTTCGCTCACGCACGAGCACCGCGCGGGCTGAAGCCCGCGGCTCGTTAATCCCGCATTGGTCCGTTTGAGTGAGCAGGACTCAATCACATGATCCAGATGACCCGCGATGGCTCCGACGTGCTGCTGCCGGTCAAGGTCGTACCCAAGGCCTCACGCGATCGGATCGTTGGTGAACTGGACGGCGCCTTGAAGGTGACGGTGGCTGCCGCGCCCGAGAAGGGGGCCGCCAACCGGGCCGTTTGTCGGCTCATCGCCAAGGCCCTGGGCCTGCGCGTGCAACAGGTCACGGTCGAGACCGGCCACGGCTCGCCCCGGAAGACCCTGCGCCTCCACGCCTCCGGCCTCGACCCCTCCCGCATCGCCGAGTTGCTCAACGTGCCGCACTCACCAGGGATTTGAACCATCAAGACGCAGCGCGGGCTTCCTGGTTCAGTCCGTGTTCACCGCGAGGGGCACGAAGAAGTTGTGCCCACAGATCACACAGATTGACGCAGATCCATGCAATGACGTTTGCATCTGTGTCCATCTGTGTCATCTGTGGGCCCTGCTCAATTCCTCATTCTCAATTCTTCATTCTCCATTCCCCCGCTACTGGCCCAGGCTCGCCTTGAGCGTCTCCTGGAAATCCGGGTTGCGGGCGGCGGCCTCACGGAACGCGGCGGTCATCTCCGCCAGCCGCGGGTAGAGTCGCCGGGCCGGCCGCGGACGGTTCCGCACCAGGACATACTGGGCCAGCAGCGGTAGCGTCAGCGAGGCGCACGAGTACACCACCACGTTGTTCACCAGGGCGTCCTTGACCTTGCCCCAACTGCGGGCCTCCGACGGCGTCGCCCCGCTCAGCCCCCCCCATTGCGGCGAGTCCACGCCAAGCTGGATGAAGTAGTCGTGCCCACCGCGAGAAGCATCCATGAAAATCTGGTGGATCGTCGGCTGCGTCTGCAGGTAGAAGTTCTTGGGCGACCCGCCGCCGACGATGACCACGCCGTTGCGCTCGGCCGCCCACACGATCGCGGCCGTCTCGATCACGTCCTTGAGCGGGTCGAGCTGGACGGGCTGCCCGAACAGGTGCGGCACCGTCAGGTTCATCGCGATCGACGAGTCACCCGGCGAGGAGGTATAGATGGGCACGTCCAACTCGGCCGCGGTGGCCAGCAGCGACCAGTCCGGCCGATCGGCGGTCATGCCCACCGCCCGCCCCAGCTCGTGATGCAGCTCGGCCGTGGACAGTGGGGCATCGTGCTTGATCTGACGCAACGCGTCGAGAATGACCCGGTCCGTCGCCATCAAGGTGTCGTCTTCCTCGATGAACACGTCGTAGATGCGGGCGATGCCCGACTCGGCCAGTTCGTTGTCGTCCACCATGTAACTGCCCTGGACCATCGGGCAGCAGAACGGGCGGTGGAGATCGTGATACAGGTTGGCGCCCGTCGAGATGAGGCAGTCGATGAACCCCGCCCGGATGAGCGCGTTGAGCACGCCGCTCATGCCGATCGGGGTCATCGCCCCGGCCAGGGTCAGGCAAATGGTCGCGTTATCGTCGATCATGCGGCTGAACAGGCGGGCCGCCTCGGCCAATCGCCGTGCGTTGTACCCCGACTTCGCATAGACATTGTCGATCAGATCGGCGACCTGCTCCGCGCCGGCCAGCTCCAGCGGGTTGATCGGCGGCAGATCATGCGTGCTGATTCCCCCTTTGCGCCCCGGGCAGTCATGACCCTCATGCTTCATCACATCGCTCCCTTCGTTCGTCGCGTTTTTTTGCTCCCATCTCCCGGTCCCGGGCCGCGCTCATCCGTAACCGCCGCCCCCACGAAGCCCCCCGCTTCCCGCGGGCAAAATGGGGACAGGCACCGCAGGGCCGCTATCCTACGGATCCTCGACTCAGCTCGCATCGGAAGAGACTTCACCCATCAAGCATCGCCGGGGCGGAGCCAGTCCCCATTTCGCCCCGACACCGCCATCCTCGCATCGCGGCCAGCGCGTTACACCACCTGCATACCATAACCGCCCCCTCCGTGAGGGCAACCCGAAACCGGCCCGGCAATGTGTCGATCAGTCAACGGCCGCGGCGATGCGGGCCAGGAGTTCGGGGGAGGGCTCGTAGCGGCCGATGTAGCGGGTGAAGGGGCGATCGGCCGGGTTGTAATAAGTCAGTTGCTGCATGTGCCAGCCGCTGAGCAGCTCGCGCATCGCGGCGGCGAGGGCGGGTCGCTCGGCCACCAGGTTCCGCAACTCGCCCGGGTCGCGGCCCAGATCGAAAAGATACTCCTGCACGTCGCTGAGGTCGCAGATGTACTTGATGCGGTTGAGACAGACGACCTCCTGCCATCGCGTGTACTGGGTCATGGAGAACACGGGGCGGTCCCGGCCGGTGTAGTCGGGATCGAGCACATCGAGCCCCTGCCAACTCGGGTGCGGCGGGAGGCCGACCAGAGCGGTGACGGTCGGGGCAATGTCGATGCCGGACACGGTGCCCGCCACCCGCGAAGGCAACGGGTCGGGCAGGGCGGCCCGCACCGCCGGGCCGACGTGGATGATCAGCGGTATGTGGATCATCTCCTCCCACGTGTGCGTTCCGTGCCGGGCCAGGCCGTGCTCCATGAACGCCTCGCCGTGGTCGCCGGTGATCACGAAGATGGTGCGGTCGAGTTCGCCCGCCCGCTCGACGGCGGCGACGATGCGCCCGACCCAGTAGTCGGCATACCGCAGGGCGTTGTCGTACTGGTTCCTGAGTTTGGGCAGCACGTCGGGCGGGATGTGCAGGATGCCGTCGCCGTTCGAGTAGAGCGGCGGGATGGGCAGGTCATGACTGAACCACGGCTCGGGCACCTCGTAGTTGAAGTGCGGCGATTGCAGGTAGAACCCGCTGTAGAACGGGCGGTCGTCGTCGCGGCCGGCCAGCCAGGTCTCGAACTCCTCCACCGCGTAGCGGTCGTCCATGCGCATGCTGTCGGTGTTGTGGATTTCGCTGTTGTCGTGCGAGAAATAGATCTCGAAGTCCGCGGGGGGGATGAGCCGGTTGATGTTGTCGAAGGTCTCGTTGCCGCTGCTGAAGAGAGTGAGCTGGTAGCCGGCCCACTTGAGGGCCCGCGGCAGGGTGACGAAGGGGAAGGCGGTGTCGGCGAAGTAGTCGAAGCGCGGCCCGCGAAGCATGTAGAGCGAGGTGGCGATCGAGGTCAAGCCGCAACTGCTGAAGGAAGCGGCGGCGAGACAATGTTCCAACAGCACGCCGCCGGCGGCCAGGGCGTCGAGGTTCGGGGTCACGTCCGTCTTGGGGTAGCCGTAACAGTGTAAGGCTTTGGCGGGCGTGGATTCGAGCAGGATGTAGACGACGTGCGGCGCGGGTTGGCGGAGCTCTGTGAAGGAGGCGACGTACTCGGCATCGGTGATCAGCGGCGGGCCGAAGTCTGTGGGCATCGGCCCGGCCAGCAGGTCGCCGAATACCCGACGGG
>CAZEEJ010000076.1:0-24115 GCA_964511155.1 uncultured Planctomycetales bacterium
GCCGACAGTCCAAAAAACTCGCCCAGTAAAATCGCTGCTTACGGTCGCGGCTCTGAATCACCTTCACCCACACCACCGGTCGAGTCAGTACCCGAACTTCTTCTTCAACCGGCGGGCGACGCTTCGCGGGACGAGCCGGCTCAGCCGGTTCACGTCGGCCATACCCAACTCCACGATCTGCTTGATGTACGTACTCGAAGTCAGGGCGTACTGGTCGCGCGTGAGCAGGAAGATCGTTTCCACACCGCCGATGGCCAGGTTGATGTTCGCCTGCTGCAGCTCGTAGTGCAGGTCCACGTTGTCGCGGATGCCGCGGATGATGATGTCCGCGTGGGCCGTCTGGACGAACTCGGCCGTCAACCCCTGGTAGGCCTCCACCCGTACGCCCCGGAGATCTCCGACCAGCTCGACGAGCATCTCCACGCGCTCGGCCGGTGTGAACAGGGCCTCCTTCTCCGGGTTATGCCCGACGGCCACGATCAGCTCGTCCACCAGCTTGATGCCACGCTGGATGATGTCCAAGTGTCCGTTGGTCGGTGGGTCGAAGGTGCCGGGAAAGACCGCCCGTCGTCCGTTGTGGTTGGGCATGACGTGTCCGCCTGAAAACCGAGGCCCGGACTCGACAGCGCCCGGGCTGCCGGGATTGTAGCCACCGCCCCCACACCCCTCAACTGACAAAAAGGGGATCACGTTGCCGGGTGGCCCATCCCCGCCGCGGCGGGGGTGGGCTCGCGATGATCAACGCGTGTGAAAGCCCGCCGTCCCCGGAGACCCTCCCCCATCCGCATCATCGCGAACCCACCCATCGCGTTGCGATGGATGGGCCACCCGTCGGGGAGGAGCCCAAGCGAGCGGCGGGGGTTATCCCCGCCTCTCGCGCGAGAAGCACTGGAGTGCATCCCGGCCCGCGCGCGAGAAGCGCCGGGATAAACCCGCCGGCTCGCCGTTTCCGTCACACACCCCGGTGTCCGTTCCCATGGTTGCTCGCCTTGCCAGCCGCCGGGCGACCTGCTAGGATGACCGGCATGATGGACCGTCTACTTCCTGCTGCGACCGATGCCGATACCCGGGTGCCTCCCCTTCGGGCGAGTGCCTGCGGCATTATTCTGATTATTGGGATTCGCAGTCGCGGCGGGTAGGGCGGTCCGTATAATGCTTGACGACCAGAGCCCTGCCCCAGAAAGGCAGGGCTTTTTTGATAAGGTTGTAACTCGCCGGCCGCGTACGCAAGGATGGCGGCGGCGGGGCGAAATGGGGACTGGCTCCGCCCCTGCGATGCCTGATGAAGCGGGCATCCTCGGATGCGGGTCAGGTTCAAAGCCTGGCGCAGATCGCTCCGGCGGTGCCTGTCCCCATTTTGCCCCGCGGGAGGCGAGCCACGCCCTTTGGATAACGGGCCAAGTGGGCCCATGACGCGGAAGGATTCAGGCCTGATCGAGAGGAACAAGAATGTCCACCAGGCAGCACATCGAGCTCTACGACACCACGTTGCGCGACGGCACCCAGGGCCAGAACGTCAGCCTCAGCCTGCAGGACAAGCTGCTGATCGCCGTCCGTCTCGACGAGTTGGGTGTCGATTACATCGAGGGCGGATACCCGCTCAGCAACGCCAAGGACGCCGCCTTCTTCCGCGAGATCCGGTCCATGTCCCTGCGGCACGCCAAGGTGGCCGCCTTCGGCATGACCCGCCGCAAGGGTGTCCGCGTTCAGGATGACGACGGCATGAAGGCCCTGGTCGCCGCCCGCACGCCGGTCATCACCATCGTCGGCAAGAGCTGGGACCTCCACGTTCGCGACGTGCTCAGCATCAGCGAGGAGGAGAACCTGGCCATGATCGCCGACTCGGTGCGCTACTGCGCCGGCCGCGGTCGCGAGGTGGTTTACGATGCCGAGCACTTCTTCGACGGCTACGCCGCCAACCCCGCATTCGCCCTGCGCACCCTGCTGGCGGCTCAGGACGCCGGGGCAAGCTGCATCTGCCTCTGCGATACCAACGGCGGGTCGTTGCCCGAGCAGGTGGCCGAGGCCCTCGATGCCCTCCGGCCGCACCTGTCCGTACGGATCGGCATCCACACACATAACGACGCCGGCCTGGCGGTGGCCAACACCCTCGCCGCCGTCCGCCATGGCGCCACCCACGCCCAGGGCACCATCAACGGCATGGGCGAACGCTGCGGCAACGTCGACCTGACCACCGTCGCCGCCAACCTCGCCCTCAAGCTTGGCAAGGACGTGCTGGTTCCCGGTGGGCTTCAACGCCTTACCGAGGTCAGCCGCTACGTCTACGAGATCGCCAACCTCGTGCCCCACGACCCGCAGCCCTACGTCGGGCTCGCCGCCTTCGCCCACAAGGGCGGCATGCACGTCCATGCCGTCCGCCGCGTCACCCACAGCTACGAGCACACCGGACCCGAAACCGTCGGCAACTCCCGCCGCATCCTCATCAGCGAGCTGAGCGGGGCCAGCGGCGTCGCCGAGAAGATCGGCCGCAAGTTCGACATCACCCACGACAAAAGCCTGCAACGCCGCCTGCTGAAGCGGTTGCAGGAACGAGAAGACTACGGCTACGTCTACGAGTCCGCCGAGGCCAGCTTCGAGTTGCTCTGCCGACGCGAACTGGGCCTCTATCACCCCTTCTGGGAACTCGGCCACTGGCGGGCCGTCGCCCTTCGTTCCGCCACTGACGCCGAGCCCAATACCGAGGTCATCCTCAAGCTCAAGGTCCGCGACAACTGGGAGCACCATGTCTCCGACGGGCACGGCCCGGTCGATGCCATGGCCAACGCCCTCATCCGGGCCCTCAAGCCGCACTATCCCGACGTCGAGCACGTCCGGCTCATCGACTACAAGGTCCGCGTCATCAACCCCCGGGCCGCCACCGCCGCCCGCGTCCGCGTCACCATCGAGTTCCGCGACAACCAGACCCACGCCCTCTTCAGCACCGTCGGCGTCAGCGAAAACGTCATCGAGGCATCCTGGAAGGCCCTCGTCGACGGCATCGAGTACAAGCTCGCCAACGACGAGGACGGACGTGCCCTCCCCGCCAAACCCCGCCCCACGCGAACCCGGAAACCGGTCGCCAAACGCACCGGAAAACCCCCCACCGCTGGCGGACGGAAGAGTGATGAGTACTGAGTACTGAGTACTGAGTGCTGAGTACTGACTGATGAACGAGGAGTGAGGAGCGAGCTGATGAACGAGGAGTGAGGAGCGAGCTGATGAACGAGGAGTGAGGAGCGAGCCGGGGACGCAAGTCCCCGGGTGCCGCTTGCGGCTTCGCATGGCCTGCACCGGCACCAACGGGAAGAAAGCTCCCGACGCCCTGCCGCCTCAGCGGCAGATCCAGCACTTGCTGACTCGCCCGGTGGGCCGCCCGCCGAAGAAGCCCGTAGTGTGCTATCACGACTTCATGTACCAGGCCGCCAGTTGGGACCAGGCTCGGCGTGTCGTAGCCAAGGTCGAATGGCACCAGGGCGAACTATTTCCCCGCGTCGGCTTCATCGTCACGAACCTGCCCTGGCGGTGCAAGCGGGTCGTGCGGTTCTACAATCAACGCGGCACGGCAGAGCAGTGGATCAAGGAAGGCAAGAACGCGGTCAAGTGGACCAAGCTCTCGTGCCACGACTTCGTGGACAACCAGGTCGATTGCATTTGTTTGCTCTGGCATACAACCTGGGCAACTTTCTGCGTCGGCTGGTTTTGCCTGCTCCCGTGAAGCGCTGGACGATGACCACAATGCGGGAGAAGCTGATCAAGATCGGGGCGAAGGTGGTGCGCCACTCGAAGTACGTGTTCTTCCAGATGGCCGAGGTGGCGGTGCCACGCAAGCTCTTCGCCGCCATCCTGGATCGCATCCAGCGTCTGCGTGCCGTGCCTGCATGATGGCTGGACAAGCCCCTCAGAATGCCTTCCGCTGCGACGGTCCCGGGGGATGCCCTGCGCCGACCCCAGGAGACGAGACCGAAAAGCCACCCTGGCACGCGTTGGCGGGGGGTTTCAGCCGGCGGGGCCGGAAAACATTCGAAAAGATAATTGGCGCAACGGGGGAGGGGCGCTGGTACAATAGCGAAACACCGCCCGACGGCGTAGCCGGGTGGAAGTCAAATGGGAAATGTCGGCTAGGGAGCAGGACATGAGTTCGATCCCTCAATCAGCCGGGCCTTCTCGCCGTGACATCATCAGGAAAACCGCGGGCCTGGCGACCGCGGCCCTGATGGGCGGCGGTTCCTTGAAAGCAGCCGAGGGCGACGCCGTCGCACCCCACAACGGCAAGCGCGTCCTGCGGATCGCCCACCTGACCGATATTCACGTGAAGCCCGAGATGCATGCCGGCGAGGGCATGGCCGCCTGCTTGCATCATGTCCAGGAGCACCACCGCCCGGACCTCATCCTCAACACGGGCGATACCATTTTCGATTCGATGGCCGCGGATGAGGCTCGCGTTCGCACGCTGTGGGAACTGTCGCAGAGCATCTGGAAAGCCGAGTGCGGTGTGCCTGTGGAACATGCGGTCGGCAACCACGACGTCTGGGGCATCGACAAGAAAGCCAGCAAGACGACGGGGAACGAACCCTTGTATGGTAAGAGGTGGGTAGCGAATCTCTACGGCTGGGAACGTCCTTATCGCAGCTTTGACCGTGCCGGCTGGCACTTCATCGCCCTGGACAGCACTTTGCACAATGAGAACGGGTACACAGGCCGTATCGACGAAGTGCAGTTCGAGTGGCTCGAGCAGGATCTGGGCCAAGTCGCTCTCAAGACGCCGGTACTGGTTTTCTGTCACATCCCGATACTGTCTGCCGCGGCGTTCTTTGACGGCTCCCGGAACGAGGAGTCAGGCAACTGGGTCGTGCCCGGGGCGAACATGGCGATCGACGCCCGGCGGCTCAAGAACCTGTTTTTCAAGCACAAGAACGTCAAGCTTTGTCTCAGTGGCCACCTGCATCTGTTCGATCGCGTGGATTACCTGGGCGTCAGCTACGTGTGCAACGGCGCGGTCTCGGGCGGATGGTGGGGAGGCAACTACCAGGAGTGCGAGCCGGGCTACGGCCTCATTGACCTTTACGCGGACGGCAGTTTTGAAAACAGATACGTTCCAACGGGTTGGAAGCCCCAGGAGTGACCGTCGAGTTTCCCGACGCGCGTAGCCGACCAGCATGCCGCCGATGCAGGACGGCCGCTGAGCGACCTCTGACAATGCGAGGATGATACGGATGAGAACCGTTTGTGGTCTGGTCAGCGTATGGGTGATCTGGGTCGCAATGATCTCTTCATCGGCCGCCGCCGCGGAGCCGGTCTGGAATATCCGGGACATGCCCATCGAACGGGTTTCCGTGGTGGCCCATCGCGGGGCGGGCTTTCTGGCTCCGGAAAACAGCCTGGAGGCCATGGACCTTTCATGGAGCATGGGCTGCATTCCCGAAGTGGACGTGCGGACGACCAGGGACGGGCACGTGGTGATGTTCCATGACAACGACTTCGCGCGGATCCTCCCCAACGCGCCCGCGGAGCTGAAGAAGAAGCGGATTGAGGATCTGACCTACGAGGAGGCGAAGCAGCTTGATATCGGCGCGTTCCGCGGACCGGAATTCGCCGGGCAACGCATCGTCAGTCTCGCCGAGATCGTCGCGGCACTGAAGAAGGACGCCAGGCGGCAGGTATATCTCGACGTCAAGCACGTGGACTTCGCGGTCATGGCCAAACAGACCGAAGGGGTACACGGCCAGGTCATACTGGCGACAGGCGCAGAGGCGGATCTCCCGCGTTGGAAGGCCGTAGCCCCGCGCAGCGATACGTTTCTATGGGTCGGTACCTGGGGCGATACCGACGATACCAAGGTCGAGAAACGCTTCGCCGAACTGCGCAAATCCGGCTTCGCCCACATTGACCACCTGCAGGTGCATTGCCATTTCGACACCAAGACCGGCGGCATGGTGCCCAGCGACGATTTCATCCGCCGCGCGGGCGTCGAACTGCGTCAGCACGGAATCGAGTTCCAGACGATGCCATGGAATGTCCCGGAAAAGCCGGAGGCCTACGTCCGACTGCTCGATCTCGGCACGGCCGGCTTCGGGACCGACCGACCGGATGTGGCCATGAAGGTCCTCCGCGACTACTACCGGAACGGGCCGGCGGATTGGAATGTTCGGGACCACATTCCGCTCGACCGCATCGCGGTGCAGGCCCATCGCGGCGCGGGCGACCTGGCCCCCGAAGGCTCCCGCGAGGCTTTCGATCTGGGATGGAAGCTCGGCTGCATCCCGGAGGCGGATTTGCGGCAGACCAAGGACGGCGTGATTGTCTCCTTCCACGACGGCAATTTCGCTCGAATTCTGCCCAACGCACCGGATGATCTGAAGAAGAAGGGGGTCGCCGATCTGACCTTCGAGGAGGTCAAAGCGCTCGACGTCGGCAGCTTCCGTAGCGAGCAATTCGCCGGGCAAAGGGTCATCAGCCTTGCCGAGATGGTCGCGTTGCTGAAGGCTCATCCGGAACGGTCGCTCTACATCGACATCAAGAAGGTGGACTTCCGCCAGTTAGCCGACGAGACGGTCGAGGTCCATCCCCAGCTCATCCTCGCCAGTACCAAGTACGACGAGTTACAGCGCTGGCGGCAGCTCGCCCCGAAATCCCGAACACTGCACTGGATGGGTGGCCCCGCGGGCTGGGTGACGGCCCGCGAAGGTTCCGACGACCCGCAGGCCATACTCGCTGGGCGACTGAAAGCTCTGCGCGAGGCGAATTACGCGGGCATCGACCAACTCCAGATCCATGTGAATACCAGCCCGCAGGGCGTCTTCTTCCCCAGCGAGGCCTTCCTGCGTGAAACCGGCAAGGAACTGCGGCAACACGGCATCCTCTTCCAGACGCTGCCCTGGGGCCAGAAGGATGCGCGCATATTCCAACGCCTGCTGGATCTCGGCTGCGCCAGCTTCGCCACCGATTTCCCCGACTCGGCCATGAACGCCATCCGCGAATACTATCAACGCAGGTGACCGACCAGTGGGACCAGCGGAAGGGGAAAGGAATAAGGTTGAAGCAGCAGACATACGCCGGCACCGATATCCGCCCGAAATGAGAAGCCGCTACCGCGGCAGCGAGGACGGCCAAAGTCACTAATATGACAGCGCTGGATGGCGCTTTCCGGTAGCGCTGTCATACGAAACCCAGCCTCCACCACAAGCCTCGTCGCGAACCCGGAAACCGGCCGCCAAACGCACCGGAAAACCCACCACCGCTGGCGGACGGAAGAGTGATGAGTACTGAGTACTGAGTGCTGAGTGCTGAGTGCTGAGTGCTGAGTACTGACTGATGAACGAGGAGTGAGGAGCGAGCCGGGGACGCAAGTCCCCGGGTGCCGCTTGCGGCTTCGCATGGCGTGCACCGGCACCAACGGGAAGAAGGCTCCCGGCGCCCTGCCGCCTCCTACGCCCCGGTTGCGACCGACTCGTCGGCACACACGCCTGCGGGCTTGGCTGCTGGTACGACGAAGCTCCGGATCAGATGCAGCAGCGCTTGCCGGTCGATCGGCTTGCCCATGAACGCGTCGCACCCGGCAGCCAGGCACCGCTCCCGCTCCTCGGACATGGCGTGGGCGGTCAGGGCGATGATCGGGCGCCCGTAACCCTCGCCCCGAAGCACCCGGGTGGCTTCGTACCCGTCCATGACCGGCATCTGCATGTCCATCAACACCACGTCGAACGGCCGATCCGTCCGCAGCGCCCGCAGGGCCTGCTCCACCGCCTGCGAACCGTTATCCACCACTGTGACCGCCGCGCCGGCCTTCTTCAGTATGAACGCGATCAACCGCTGATTGTCCGGACCATCCTCCGCCAGCAAAACCCGGGCCGCCAACGGCTCCGTTGAGAGCACCGCCGCGGGCGCCGCTTGCCCGCCGACCGCTCCACGATGCGCCAGGTGCGAACCGACGCGCGCCACCCCGGTCAGCTCCCCCGTCGCCACCGTCAGCCGGAACCGCGTGCCCGCACCCGGCTGCGACTCCAGCAGCACCAGATCCCCCCCCAGCATCCGGGCCAGCCGCTGGCTGATGCACAGCCCCAACCCCGTCCCCCCGTACCGCCGCGTGGTCGAGGCATCCGCCTGGGTGAACTCCCGGAACAGCCTCGACGCCTGCTCCGCCGAGATCCCGATCCCCGTATCCAGCACGTCAAACTGCAGTGCCGGCCCCGGCGAATCGTCTTCCACCAGCCGCACCAGGAGGCGAATCCCGCCGCTATCCGTGAACTTGATCGCGTTGCTCAGCAGGTTGGTCAGAATCTGACGCAGGCGGGTCGGGTCCGTCTCGATCGTCTCCGGGATATCGCCCAGGTACTCAACCTCAAACGCCAAGTCCCGATCACGCAGCCACATGCGCACCAGCGATTCCGCCCCGGCCACCAACTCGAAGGGCGAACAACGAATCCGCTCCACCGCCAGCCGGCCGGCTTCGATCTTCGACAGGTCCAGTATGTCGTTGAGCACCGTCAACAGGTGCTGACCGTTCCGCTGGATGGCCTGCACGGCCTCCTGCCGGTCCGCCTCCGCCAATTGCGGATCCAGCAGGTTCTCCGAAAAGCCCAGAATGGCCGTCAGCGGCGTGCGGATCTCGTGGCTCATGTGGGCCACAAACCGGCTTTTCGCCTCGTTGGCCGACTCCGCCGCCGCCTTCACCGCCTCCAGGTCGGCGATGGTCGCGATCAGGTCCTGCTGCTGGGCCTTGAGGCACTCCTGCTGAGCCTCCAGCTCCATGTTCTGAAGCCGCAGCAGCGCGGCCTGATGCTTCAGCCGCTGCTCAGCCAGACGCACCGCGGCCCGGTCCGTCTCGCTCCCGACCGTTTCCAGGATGACCCCACAACCCCCTTGCACGGCCCTGTTCTCCCATTCGGGCCGACCATCGGTCAGCCACTGTCCCGCAACCGGACGCGAGCACTCAAATCTACGATTGCCTGGGCCCTCCCGGCGCATCAATTTCAGGGATTTACCCACCCCCACGCCCGTACTCGAAGCTGGCCACCGCCCCCTGCGGGCCCGTGCCGCCGAGGTATTACCAGACTCAAGATTGTTTCCCGACGGAAAATATTTTTATAACCAGCCTTTCCGCATGAGGTTACGACTGTCCAGCAAAAACGGCGAGTGCCTCGCGAAGCCATTTTTTTGCGCGTATCCTATTACCTGTAAACAGGTTATGTAAATAGATACCCGCCAGAGAAACCTGTGAGTCACCCGTGCAACCTTTGGCCGCGACTTGTGTCCAATCTGCTGAAGACTTCACCGCGAAGGCCTGCCGTCCGGGCCCCGGCTGCCGCAAGGGGCTTGAGTGGAAGACGACGGAGACGGGCGGGCCGATGTGGGAAGGAGAAGTGCAGTGCCTGTTTACGTGCAGTGTCCATATTGTGAACACCCCCGGATCGTGGCGGCTCCACGGCGCGGCAAAGCCGTCTACTGCAAGCAGTGCGGAATGCCCTACCAGACCTCAGTCCTGGAGAACAAGGTTCGACCGCTGGCGTTGGCGCCCGCGGGCGAATCGCCCCGACGGCGACCGGCCGGCGGGAAGGTCTACGTGATCGAAGTGTAAACAACCGCGTCGGCCCCTCGGGGTCGGCGATGCGAGGATCCGTTTCGAGCAACCTCCTTTCCCTGTACCTAAGCGAGGATGGCACCAGGCACCTTTTTCGGAATCGCGTTCTGCGGGATGCGATTCTGGAACAGGTGCCTGGTGCTTTTCCGGGTGATGTCGAGCTGAGTGTGGCCGGGTATCAGGTCGGCCAACGGCAGTGGATGCGCTTGGCCAGGGAATTGGGGCACGCCTGGTGGGCTCGGCGGCCGAGGGTTTCGCTGCGGGCCTGCAAGCGGTTGCGGCGATGGATCACCAGCCCCAGCAGCACCCGGATATCCTGCGGGCGACCGTAGCGGTCCGGATGGTCGCGCAGCTTGCGTTCGAGCATGGCCAGGTCGTGGTCCTCGCCCAGTGACTCGGCCAGCCGGCGGAGGAGCCGGCGCCGCTTTCGTAGCTTCCGCGGGTGCACGGCCTGCAAGAGCCGGGTGTGGTACCAGAGGTCCTTGACGCGTTTGCGCCACTCGTGGAACTGCTCGACGGTGCGGCCGGCCAGGGCCGCCTTCATTCTCCGTCGCCCGCGCCGGCAGGCCCGGGCAAATCCGCGGGCCACGATCGTGGCATCGACCGATTCCACCGGCCAGCCGGCCACGCGCCGTCGGGCGTCGCGCAGTTGAATCAGGATCTCCGGGATCTGGGCGTCGAGGTCCGCATGCTCACCGTCGATGACCTCGCGTTCATCCACCAGGGCGGCACGGATGGAACCGAGCACCGGCGATGAGGGGCTATAGCCCACGAGGGCATCGAATTGCTCGATGAGGGCATCGGCGTCGCGGACGGGGGCCAACCCGCGACCCAGGTCACGGAAGCGGGCGTTCTCCTCGGCATACAGCGGCCCGAGCGCGTCGCGGACGAGCCGCAACAGGGAGCGAAGCTTCTTGAAGTGCTTGCGGGCCTGGTGCACGGCGGCTTCGGGGGAAAGCCCCGGGCACGTCAGGCTGGCGGCGGCGCGGGCGAGTTGTTCATCGGCCACCCGGAGGACGCCGGCCGCGAGCGGTTCATCAGTCAACAGACGATAAGGCATCGCAGGACAACTCCAGGTCGATCATCGCGAGCCCACCCCTGCTGCGCAAGGATGGGCCACCCGGCTGTTCCGTACCGCGCCCGTCAGGAAGCGGACCTCGTGTGCGTGGCGTTCTCGCGCAGAGTCCGCTCCCTTACGGTCGCGGCTCTGCCGGGCCGCGCAAGGATGATAGGTCGCCGGGCGGTGCGTTTCCCGACGGCGATCCGATGCGTTTTCCGGCGGCTAGCCTTCGGACTCGGGCGCCCGGTGCGGCTCGAACATGGTCCGGTGCGACTGCCGGGCCTGGGTCGCGACCTCCTCCGCCGCCCGGAAGAGGATCTCCTGGGAATGGATCGCGGGCTGCTGCCCATCCGGGCTGAGGCGCTCGTAAGTTCCGTCCGGCAGCAGGCGCCAAGCGTTGACGTTGTCCCGCAGGCACACCTGCAGGATGGCGATCAAGCGGTCGCGGCAGGCCGGGTCTTCCACCGGCACCAGCAACTCCACCCGCCGATCGAGGTTCCGCGGCATCCAGTCGGCACTGGAGATGAACACGCGTTCGTCGCCGCCCTGGGAGAAGTAAAAGACGCGGCTATGTTCGAGATAGCGGTCGACGATACTGACCACGGAGATGTTTTTGCTGAGTCGGGGAATGCCCGGGCGCAGGCAGCAGGTGCCGCGCACGTTGAGCTGGATCTTCACGCCCGCCCGGGAGGCCTCATAGAGGGCGTCGATGATCCGCGGATCGACGAGGGAGTTCATCTTGGCCATGATGTGGGCCTTCTGGCCCTGGCGTTTGCAGGCGATCTCGAGCTGGATCATTTCGAGCAGCGCCTCGCGCAGGCCGATGGGGGCGGCCTCCACCTTGCGGAACCGTTGCGGCTGCGAGTAGCCGGTAATCGCGCACAGGAAGCTGTTGGCGTCAGCGGCCAGTTCCTCGTTGCAGGTCATGTACGACGCGTCGGTGTACTGCCGGGCGGTGATCTCGTTGTAGTTGCCCGTGCCGAAGTGCACGTAGCGCTGGATGCCGTGCGGCTCGCGGCGGACGATGAGGCAGACCTTGGCGTGGGTTTTGAGGCCTTTGACGCCGTAGATGACCTGCACGTCGGCCTGTTCGAGGTTGCGGGCCCACTCGATGTTACGGGCTTCGTCGAATCGGGCCTTGAGTTCGACGAGGGCGGTCACGTGCTTGCCGCGCTGGGCGGCGCGTTTCAAGGCGGCGACGATGGGGCTGTTGCGGCTGGTGCGGTAAAGGATCTGTTTAATGGCCAGCACGTCGGGGTCGTCGGCCGCCTCCTCGATCAGCCGCACCACCGGGTCGAAGCTGTCGAAGGGATGGTAGAGCAGCCAGTCCTGTTGGGCGATGGCCTCGAACATGCTGGGCGTGGCGTTGAGTTCGGGCGAGGGCTGCGGCGGCCACTCCTCGTAGCGCAGCGGAGCGAAGCCCTTGAGGTCGGTCAACCGCATGAACGCGGACAGGTCCAGCGGCCCGGGCACGCAGCAGAGCGACTCCTCGCCGACGTCCAGTGCCTCCATGAGGAAGTCGCGTGTCGGGTCGCTTGCGGTGTCGGCCAGTTCGAGCCGCACGCACGCGCTGTGCCGCCGGGCGTCCAGCACCTGCTCCATCTCCTCGAGCAGGTCGAAGGCCAGGTCCTCGCGCACGCTCATATCCGCGTTGCGGGTGATGCGGAAAGCGGCGCACTCCTGGACACGCTCGCCGGGGAAGAACCGCTGGATGAAAACGCCGATGACGTCTTCAAGCAGCATGTAGTCGTAGCCGCCGTCAGAAGGCAGGGTGATGAAGCGGGAGACGGTACGGCCGGCGGGGATCACCGCAAAGCGGGGGCGGTCGGGCTCGGCCGGGGCGGGGTCGAGGCGCACGCAGATATTGAGGGTTCGGCCGGCCAGCAGCGGGAAGTCGGCCACACCGGTCACCGCCATGGGCGTCAGGATCGTGTAGATCTCGTTCTCGAAGACCTGCCCGATGACCTGAGTCTGGCGCTCGCTCAGCTCGTTCGGCCGGCGACGGCGCACCCCGGCCGCCGCGAGCCCCGGGTCCAACTCCTGCATGTAGCAGACGTACTGATCGGCCAGCATGCGGGCCACGCGCGCGTGGATGGCCTCCAGTTGCTGGACCGCGGTCATCCCGGTCGGGTCGCGCTTCGGCCGCTCGCCGCCCGCCAGCATCTGCAGTCCGCCCACGCGCACCATGAAGAACTCATCGAGGTTCGAGCTGGTGATGGCCAGGAACTTCAGCCGCTCGAGCAACGGCACGGCCGGGTCCCGGGCCTGCTCCAGCACGCGGTGGTTGAACTCGAGCCAGCTCAGCTCGCGGTTGACGTACCGGGATATCTCATCACTCTTCACGTGATCCACATCCTCCCCTACCTCCCCGCGGTCCTCAGCAGGACGGGCATGCCGAACGTATCCTCGAACAGCGTGCCCTTCTGGCTGACCGCGATCTGTTCGAGTGACAGGTCCTCCACCCCCGGGACCAGGATCACCAGCCGCCCATGTTCGCGCACGCACTCGACCTCGCCGACGCGCTGGCTCCGCGAGCAATCCAAGGCGTCCGCGATGCGCAGCAGGGCGGCCATCTTGGTCACCGCCACCCGCTGCCGCCGGTCGAGCGCCGCATAGCCCGGATGGTTCGGCTTGGGCGCCGCCCGCCGATAGTACCGGGCCACCAGGGCCATTAACAGCAGGTCGTCCTTGCGCAGCCCGAAGATCTCGCTGTTGGCGATGAGGTACATCGAGTGTTTGTGGTGGCTGGCGCTGCTGATGTACATCCCCGACTCGTGTAGCAGGGCCGCCAGGTAGAGGAACAGCTCGTAGCGCGGCTCAAGCTGGTGCTCCTTTTGCAGGGCACGGAAGAGGGTGCGGGCCAGGCCGGCCACGTGCCGACCGTGGGCCTCGTCGCAGTCGAACTTACGGGCCAAGTCCATGGCCGACCGGATGATCTGGTTATCAAAGTGCTCGGCCCGCTGCCCCTTGGCGGCCATCTGCATGAGCAGCCCATCGCGCATGTTCACGTTGGCCACCCACAGGTGCTGGGCCTCGAACGCCCGGGCCAGTTCGACCAAGGCGAGCAGCGCAGGCCCCAGCGTCTCCGCATCCGACGGCGTCAGGTGGTACCGCTGCACGAGTTTGCCCGTGGTCATGCCCAGCACCTGCTCGGCCAGACGGCTGAGGGCGTCGACGGGGACGCGGGCCAGACGCCCGGGCAACCAGTCGGGTACCAGTTCGGACGCGGCAAACCGGGCATCGCCCCCCAGGGCCACGATCTCGACCGGCTCCTGGCGCGACACGTGCTCGACGATCTCCTCGACGGTCAGCCCAATCTGGCTCTCCATCAGGTGCCGCAGTTTGACCGTGGGGGCCCGGTAGGCGTTGAGCGTCTCGCGCAACCGGATCGAGCCCAGCCGATACGTCCGCGAGAAGAGCACGTTGCCCTTCTGAATCACCAGGAGTTCCGTGCTGCCCCCGCCGACCTCGCAGACCAGCGTGCGTACGTCGGCCAGCCCGGGCTCGTCGGCCAGCAGCGGCTGGATCGTCAGGTACGTGACGCGGTTGACCTCGGCCTCGTCCAGCGGCTCGACCTGCAGACCGGTCGCGATGAAAATCCGGTCGACGAACGCCAGGCTGTTCTCCGCCTCGCGCACCGCGCTGGTGGCCGCCACCCGGATGCGGTCCTCGGGGATGGTCTGGTATTCCTGCAGAAACTCGCGGTAGCTGCGAAGGATGCGGACGCATTCCTCGATGGTCGCCTTGCGGATGGTGCCGCGGGTGAAGGTGTCGCGCCCGAGGTCGACTGCCTGGGCGAGGTTGTCCAGCACGCGGACGGTGCCGGACTCGTCGATCTCGGCCACGGCCATGCGGATCGCGTTGGTCCCGATGTCGATGACCGCGGCCGGGGCGGCCCCGGGCCGTCGTTCGGATGCCGCGGTGCCGGTCGGAATATCGCGCGGTTCAGCCTTCATGCCTCATCCCGGTCCCGGCCGACACTCGCTGTCCACAACCTTGGCCGCCCAGGCCGCCGCCCCCATGACCACCGCGTCGTCGCCCAGCTTGGCCGGAACCACCTTGAACGTGCGGGCGAACGAAGGCAGCACGCGCTTGCGGGCGGTCATGCGCACGACCTTGAGAAACAGGTCCGGCATGGCCTCGACCAGTCCGCCGCCGAGGACGACGATGTCCGGCGTCAACAGATTGATGGCCCCGGCCACCGCGGTGCCGATCTGTCGGGCCGCCCGCCGTAGGATCTTCTCGATGACCACGTCGCCCTCGGCAATCGCCTCGGCCAGCACGCTGCTGCGGATGCGCCCGACTTCGCTACCCACGGCGGCCTGCAAGTGCGGGGCCTCGCCGCGCAGCACGGCCGTCGCCGCCGCCGCCGAGATCGCCAGCCGACTGGCCTCCGCTTCCAGGCATCCCCGCCGCCCGCAGCCGCAAAGCTGCCCGTTCGGCACCACCTCCACGTGCCCGATTTCCATGCACGAACCGGTCCGGCCGCGCAGAATCCGACCCTCGTACACGCAGCCGCCGCCGATCCCGGTGCCCGGAAAGACCCCCAGCACGCACCGTGCCGACTGGCCCGCCCCGAAGCGATATTCGCCGTACACCCCCGAGTCCACGTCGTTGGCGATCACCGCCGGGCAGCCGAACTCCTTCTCCAGCGTCTGCTTGATGGGCACGTTCTTCCAGCCGAGGTTGGGGGTGTCCAGCAGGATGCCGCGATCCAGATCCAACGGGCCGGGGCACCCCATGCCGATGCCGCCGAGCTGGTCCGCCTCGACCTTGGCCTCGGCCAGCACGTCGTGGACGGTCTGCATGACCCGCGCGACGCCAGCCTTGACGCCCTCCTGCCCTTTGGTGCGGCGGCGCTTGGCGCCCACCGGCCGGAATGCCGAGTCAAACACGGTGGCCAGCATCTTGGTCCCACCCAGATCAAACCCGACCCAGTAGCGGTTGTTCTTAGCTTTGGGCATGTTTGCGTTCACATCGATACGTGGACCGGAAGCCCGTGTGCGTCTTGTGCACGTGTTGGCCGTCTGCCACTGCTCTTTGAGCAGTGCGGTGTGGTACCGGACCTCGGCAAGCTCGGTCGAGCCGCGTCTCGCCGGTCCCCGGCCGCCACGGGGGGCGGCCGCTACCGTGTGCCGCTGCTCCTTGAGCAGTGCGGCCCAGCGAGTGCCGCCGCAGCTTTCTCGCTTCCCGCTTGCCTTTGACCCCCTGCTCCGATCCGAACACCGGGGTCATTGTACCGCAAGGCACAGCGGTCGTGAATAGCGAACGATGGGTCACGGTATCCGCGCGCTCCATGGGCAGGAAGAAGAGCCCACAGATCACGCAGATGGACACAGATGGGCATAAGAGAGGCCACCACAGGAGTTGGAAAAGCCGCCGGAAGAGATGGTTCCGTCAGGAAACGATGCACCTCTTCCTTCAATCGACCGCCTCGGCGCCGCCTATCGCACAGAGCAATTCGTCCCGGACAAGGCCCCCGGGTAGCTCGGCCTTGAACAACCTCCCCTGTTCCAGTAACCCCGGTATCCACTGACGCAGAAAGCCCACTGTCGTATCGAGTGAAGGATCCTCGCCGGTCCGCAGGAT
Organism: uncultured Planctomycetales bacterium; assembly: GCA_964511155.1. GTDB lineage: Bacteria > Planctomycetota > Phycisphaerae > UBA1845 > PWPN01 > JAAYDF01. Next base: position 16,227 of record CAZEEJ010000076.1, read on the forward strand.
GATGACCCGATCATAGCGGAACTCTCGATCACCATGCGAAGCAACGAGCAGACAATGCAGGGCCACGGCGTCAATGGATGCTTCATCCGGGTCCAGGGAGGAAGGGACACTGTCGACCCGCAACGTCGTGACTGCCCAGTGCGGCAAGCGGTTGCCGCGAACCAGTTCCGTCAGATCGTTCGTGTTGCATAGCAACACCTCTCTGTACGAGTGTGCATGTTTCTGAACGCTGGCTGCCTCGTAAAATGATGACATGGGCATCTCCTGCCGCCTACGTGCAAACCAAAGATGATCTGCTGCACCAGACGATTGTGCGGCACCCCCCTTCTCCCGATCCCTGGTGCATTCTATCGTAACGGACATCGTGAGTGAACCGCGAATCAATGCCTCCTCTGATCTGCGTCCATCTGCGTGATCTGTGGGCTGTTCTTCTTCGTCTCGGTGCCGGTATGGTGTACGATTCGGACGGCGGCCACCGGATGAGAGAGCCTTCCTCGCGGGGTTCGCGGGGTGGGGCTTCACGTTTGGGCACGAAACGGGTATGCTGATTGTGGGTAGGCAAGAGGCGTTTTGCACGTCCGATTGATGGAGGCGGTGGGGATGTACGGGCTGATGGGAATGGGGAGCGCGGCGATGCGCAGTCTGCGCGTTCCGCTGCGGGATCTCGCGCTCGCTGCGGCGGTCATGTGGACCCTGTGGTGGCCGGTGATGGCTGCGGCCGAGGGCAACGATGAACCGGCGGCGGCGCAAATCATCGCGCTGGGCCAACTGGAGACGCACACGGTCAACGGGGCGGATGATCCCGGCGACTGGTTCAAGTGCTTCATCGGCGAATCGCTGAAGATCAAGTCCCTGGTGCGCTGCCTTTCCGCGGAGGATGCCGCTTCGCTGCGGTGGACGCTGTTCGCCCACGAGGCCGACGGCGAGGGGATCGGCGCCATGCTGGACGGCGGCCGGGTATCCGACCGGCGGAACAGCACCTGGTTCCGCGTCCCGAGCGGCTGGTACTACCTGCACGTGGATGCCACGGGCGCCGCGGCGTCGGATATCGCCTACCAGATCGGCTTCAACGCCATGCTCCTGCCGCCGGAGCAGAAGCTGGCCGATGGCCGGGCCCCGCTGGCCGACCCCGCTTACACCAACACGCGCATCAACAGTGCTTTCGGCAACGTCACCACCAGCCTGGCCAAGCTGGTACGGCTCGAAGCCAAGCTCGAAGAGGACGCCCTCTTCAACTTCGACATCGAGGGCGAGTACGTCTACTTCCAGATCCACCGCAACGATGCGTGGCAGACGCTCCCCGAGGACGGCCTGACCTTCAGCACCCACTGGACGGACAACGACGGCAAGAGCCGCAACTACCTGCTGGTGACCAGGGACATCCTCCCCGGCAGCTACGCGCTGCGGGCGGTGTACAACGGCAGTTCGGATTACGGCCCCAGCTCGCGGCAGGTGACGTTGACCGTCGAAACCGCCGTTTCCTACTTGCAGGAGCGCACGGCGCACGTGGTCGGGTCCGGCCGGGTGCCGCTCGTTCTCGTCCACGGCAACGGCGGCGAAGGAGCGGACGAGGGGCACTGGACCGTGCTGCTGGACTACATCCGCGACCACCCCGCCTCTTTCGACATGGTCGACCCGTACGTCTGGGTTCACGATACCGAGCGGGCGATCGGCTTCAACGGGCAGGGCGGCAACGCCTCCGAGATGGCCAACCTGATCTACAACCACATCCTGCCCGACTACCCCCCGGGCACCAAGGTCATCCTCGTGGCCCACAGCCGCGGGGGCATGGTGTCGCGCTCGTTCATGGGCTACAACACCCAGGGTGACGACGTGGCCGGCCTCATTACCCTGGGCACGCCGCATCACGGCTCGCCCTTCGCCGTGCCCGATTGGGCGGCCCTCGCCTGGGCGATCAAGATCGGCAGCGGCGGCTCGTCGCAATTCGCCTTCAACCAGTTGATCAGCCCCACCGGCAAGGGCTTCGACATCGACCGGCTCGGCAGCGTGAACCTGGCCTGGGACAATATGGACAGCGTCATTGCGGGCTGGGCCAAGATCGCCTTCAACATCAACTTCGCGGTCAACGGCGAGGTCAAGGCGTCATACCGCGACATGAACGCGGCCTCGGCTTTCACCGACGAGACGATCCTGTACTCAGACCGCTGCAAGAGCGAGTTCGGCACGCTCCGGACGCTCAACCAGAACGAGACGCGGTTCGACAAGATCGTCACCTTCGCCACCTACGACAACAGCCTCTCGGACAACCCCAACTGGAACAACATGTACGACGTGATCGTCAACGCCGTGGGCTCGCTGTTCTCCGACCACTACGGCCTGTCGGGCGTGACCAGACTGCTCGCCTACATGGCCGACCAGGTGGCCTTCAACAGCGCCAACTACCACGCCAACGACGGGCTCGTGCCCCTGCAGAGCGCTCTGCTGCTGGATATCTCCGGTGGGCAGCCGTTCGCCTCGCTCGGCACCGGCGAGTCCGTGAGCCTCAACTGGGACGCGATCAACGGCCGCAGGCAGGTCAAGCGACATCGCATCTACACCGGCGAGAACCTCCGCGACCACCTCGACCTGCTGGATACCTCGGTCGCCGGCTACTGGCAGACGCTGGCCGACGAGATCGAGGAGTTCGCCATCGACGCCGCCTGTCTCACCCCGCCCGAGTACAACTACCACATTTTCGCCGGCGAGACCTGGTCGACGACCGCCGGCTACAACGTCGTCCACGATGGCTGCCGGGTCTATCGCCTCTATATGTGGGACGACACCGCCTACGACTTCAGCATGTGCGATAACGACGGCGTCGGCGGCAGCGGGAACCCCGGCGACGTGGACCTCGAACTGTTCGACGCCGACGGCAACAGCCTGTGGTACATCGACGGCAACTCGAGTTGCGGATGGGACGCCTCGACCATCGGCACGCAGTACGAGGAGTACACGCCGACCGCCAGCGGGTATTACTACCTCAAGGTCTCCGAGTACTACCAGGAGCCGTTCACCTACAAGCTGGCGTACAAGGGCCGCATCCGCCGCGGCGACCTCCAGGTCAACCTCGCACCCGCGGACGCCGTGGTCGAGGGTGCCCAGTGGCGGCTCGATGGCGGCGACTGGCAGGGCACCGGCACGACGGTGACCGGCCTGTGGATCGGCGATTACACGGTGCGATACCGGCCGATTCCCGGCTGGGTCGCGCCCGCCGACGAGAGCGTCACCATTGCCGACGGGCAGCTCATCACGCTGGAGCGGGCGTATCAACCCGACTGCAACGGCAACGGTATTCCCGACGATCAGGATCTGGCCGGTGGGGCCGACAACTGCAACGCGAACGCCATCCCCGACGAATGCGAGCCGGACAGCGACGGCGATGGGATCATTGATGACTGCGACATCTGCCTCGGCCACGATGACCGGGCCGACGCGGACGGCGACGGGATGCCGGACGGCTGCGATGCGTGTCCCGGCACGCTGCCGGGGCTGGACGTGGACGCGTTCGGCTGCCCGCTCTCACCGCGGGCCGACTTCAACCGTGACGGCGACGTCGACCTCGAGGACTTCGCTTACGTGCAGCTCTGCCTGAGCGGCGACGGGATCGAGCAGACGCTGTCCGCCTGCCAAAGTGCCGACCTGGACGGCGACACGGACGTGGACGGTGCCGACCTGGCCCTCCTCCGCGGCTGCCTCAGCGGCCCCGGCATCCCGGCCGATCCCGGCTGCATGCCGTGACGATGCGGTCTGCGGTTTGCGATCTGAATCTTATCATCGGGAGCCAGTGGAGGATTTGAACAAGGAGCAAACGGATGCAACGGAGAACAGACCGGCCTCTCTGTTTCCTCCGTTGCCTCTCTGTTCAAATCCTCGTTCTCTTTGCGTCCTTGTGTCTTTGCGTTACCTGAATCCTTTTCCCGTCGCCGACGGTGCGGAGGTTTGAAACGCAGAGGCGCGAAGCCGCGAAGAGAACCCCGGCGGCGGAGGATGGCCGCGAAGCAACATCGCTTTGCCGCTTTCGCGCCCATCACCTCCTGAGGGCTCCTGCCAGCATCTGCGTCCATCTGAGTTATCTGTGGGCACTTCTTCCAAACCTTCCGCCCGCAGATCACCCGGCGTGGGCTCCGCCCACAACCCAAGACGAATCTCACGCAGAGGCGCAGAGATCGCAGAGACACTCGGCAACGCCTCCTCTCTGCGATCTCTGCGCCTCTGCGTGAGCTGTTTTCTTCTCAGGACAACAAGAAAACCACGGTTAGCAGTGCAGATTGATTCAGGTGGAGCTTCGCGTCTCCTTATGTCTCCGCGCGAGACGCTTGCCGGCGGTCAGGTGTGCAGCTCGACGACGTCGCGGTCGTGGAGGACGTGGGTGGCGTGGACCTGCTGACCGGCGAAGGCGTGGGTGCCCCAGACGCGGGCGAACTTGAGGCGGTCGGCGAGTTCCTTGTGGATCATGCGGGCGAGTTCGCCAATGGTGCTGCCGGCCGGCAGGATGAAGGGCTTTTCTTTATCGGGCGGTTTGCCCGGGGGCTTGGCGTAGACGCGGACGACGTGCAGCATGGTGAAGAGGCGAGCGAGCAGGTCGTCGAGCCCCTGACCGGTGGCGGAGGACACGGCCAGCATCGGCGGCGGCCCGGAGCGCAGCTCCTGAAGCACGGACCAGTTGTCGGCGGCCTGGGGCAAGTCGGCCCGGGTGCAGACGATGAGCCCCTGCGGCCCGACGCGCAGCGAGTCCTCCGTGTCGGCGGCACCATCCGCCGCCGGCCTGGAGCCTGCCGCCGAACTCTGCCCCGTCCCCGGCGGGACGTCGGGGCCACCGCTTCGCGAGCCGCTCGGCGGGGTGACGGTAGTATCCGGGCCCTGGGGTGCGGCCTGGTCGTCGGCATCCGATGCGTCGAGAATGATCTCGCGTTCTCGCAGGATGGCGAGCAGGGCGTCAATGTCCTCGAGCACGGCGTCGGCGGCCAGATCGACGACCAGCAGCAGTACGTCGGTGTTGCGCAGGGCGTTGGTCAGGCCGGGCGGGACGTGCTCCGGGGTGACCGGCGGCAGGTCGACCAGCTCGATGGGCACGTCCTCATGGTAGGCCATGCCGGGCACGGGCAGGGGTGTGCCGAAGGGGAACTCGGTGACCTTGACGGGCGCCTTGGTGAGCCGGGCCACGATGGAGGACTTGCCGCTGTTGGGTAGACCGAGGAGCAGGGCTTGGCCGGCCCCCTGCGGCGGGATGTGGTAGGGATCGACGACGGCGCCCTTCTTGCGGGTCGGCGGGGCATGGCGCAGCTCGCTGATGCGGCGTTTGATGTCCGACTGCTTCTTCTCGCTGGCCTTGTGCTTGGGGATGGTGCGGAGCATCTCCTCGAGCGCGGCCAGTTTCTCCTCCGGTGAGCGCGCCTGGCGGTACTTGCGGTCCGCCTCGATGTAGTCGGGCGTGAGGTTCAGGGCCATGCGGGGATTATACCCGAGGTTTGCGGCGTGCAATGGCGGGAATGGGGGGAATGGAGAATGGGGAATGGGGAATGGGGAGTCAGGCTTGCCGGTGAAGCTGCTCGAAGGCGATATCCAGAATCGCTCGCGTGACGAAGAGGCTGCTGACCTCATGGAGCGCAACGAGATCTTCTGTGAAGATCGCGAGGGCTGCGGGGGCGGTCTCCGTGCCACCACACGGTCGGCTTACACGCGTGCGCCGCGGCGGGAGGTGAAGCGCGGATCGCGCAGCAGGGAGAGCGGATAGCCGCCGAGGGCGATCGCGTCGTCACCGGCTGGACGAACGTCGAGCCATCGGCGCTGTCCGATTCGGGCGGCCAGGGCGAGGGCGGCGCCGGCACCGGTCAGGCCGAGCAGAAGGATGTCTGACTGCGGCCAGGCGATCGCGGCCGGGATGCCCGTCGCCAGCATCAGCAGGATCCCCGCGCGGAACAAGTGCCCACTCCAGTTCAGTTGGCGCCGCATGATCTGACCTCCGGACGGACGAAGGATGGGTGGCGAACTCCGTGGGACCGGCTTCCCCGGACCGTCGCCGTTTGCCGCACGAGATTGATCGTCCGGAAATGGGGGCGTCTTCAGTACAAAACGGACGGTTTTTGGAGAGAATGTCGCCATGAAGCGCAACCTGGAAATCAAGGCCCGGTGCGGAGACCTGGCGGCGGCGGCTCGCACGGCGGTGGAGCTGCCGGCGGAGTTGCACGGCGTGGAATGGCAACGGGACGTTTACTTTGCCTGTCCGGTGGGCCGGCTGAAGCTGCGTATCCGGCGGCCGACCGACGGCGGACTGGCGGCGGGTCAGTTCCTGCCGCCCGGCGGACTCGTCGGCGAGGTCTGCGAGTTGATCGGCTATCGGCGGGGCGACGCCGCCAGGCCGCGGGCCAGCGACTACCGGATTGTGCCCGTGCCCGACGGCCCGGCGATGGAGGCCGTGCTCCGCGATGGGCTGGGCGTGGCCGGCGAGGTGGTCAAGCGGCGGACGGTGTACCTGTATCGCAACGTGCGCATTCACCTGGACGAGGTGGAGGGCCTGGGCGCGTTCATCGAGTTCGAGGCCGTCCTGGCGAGCCCGGCCGACGAGGCCGCCGCACCTGCGCTGGTCGCAGAGCTCATGGCGGCGTTCGAGATCGGGCCGGACGACCTGCTGGCGGGCTCGTATGCCGACCTTCGGTGATCGGTCCGTTTTGTGGCAAATCAGGGAATTGATGCCGTCACTTCAAGTGCTGACGGCCGCAGACCGAATCCTGAGGTTGGAGGCGTAGGCGCCGGGTGTTGAGGTCTGCGATGCGCATGCGGGTTATCGGGCCGGGTGGTTTCAAGGGACGCGCTTGCCGCGGGTTGACGCTGCTGGAGTGCACGCTGGCCCTGGTGATTGTGCCCATGGCGGTGGCGGCGGTGGTGATGGCCGTCGTCGCGGGGCAGTCGCAGGCGGCCGAATCGCTGCGGCAGATGCGAGCCGCCATGCTGGGGGAGGCCCTGATGGAGCAGGTGCTGGCCCTGGAGTACGACGAGGTATCGGACTTCTGCACCAGCTTCAGCGAGACGCCGGGCAGCCTGACCGATCCGGACGACACGGCCTACCCGGATGCGCTCCAGGCTTTCCAGCGCACGTTGGCCTGTACGGCCGAGGACCTGACGATCGACTTCGAGAGCGGCGGCACGTTCACCGCAACGGGGCTGCGGGTCACGGTGACGGTACGACACCACGGTGTGCCGGTCGTCACCCTGCAGCGATTCTTCCCGAATCCCGGGTAACGAGGGGGCCATGATCACGACATCGCGACGACCGGGCATGACGCTCATCGAGGTGCTCATCTCGCTGATGGTGGTCTCGTTGTTGTCGCTGGGGATGGCGGCCATGCTGCAAGCGGTGGGTTACGGCAGCGACGCCCGGCGCGAGGTGCGGCGGGTGGCGGTGCGGGCACAGCAGCTCCGCCTGCGGCTGGACGACGCTATCCGCACCGCGGCCGAGATCCTCGCCACGGACGAAAGCTCGTACCTCGTGCTGTGGCGGGGCGACGAAAACGACGAGGACGCCAACCAGGACGCGATGAACATCAGCGAGATGCAGTTGATCGAGCTGCAGGCGGGCGTCGTGGTGTCCTACACGGTACCGAACCCGGCCAGCGATGTGATTGTCGCTCGGGGGGCGAACTACCGGCAGACCATACTCAACCACGGCAACAAAGTAGCCGTCCCGTGGGCCACGGGCATCAGCGGATTGAGCATCCGACTGGACGCGGCGGTGGACGAGGCCCGGCTGGTCACGTGGCGATGCACGCTGACCGACCAGCAACTGACCGAGGTGTTGGCCAGCAGCGTCGCCCGCCGCCCGCACGGAGCAATGGCGCAGGATTGAGAATGAGGAATTGGGAATACCGCAGCAATGATTGCAGAGTCGGCAT